>CAYSBF010000077.1:0-13161 GCA_964429025.1 uncultured Pelagibacterium sp. | reverse complement strand
CCAATGGCCGTGATTAGCCAAAAGAGAAACGCTGAGACCGGCGACCTCGGGGCCGGTTACTGCCTGTCCGGTATTGGCGTGGACATGGAGAAAGCTGCCAATCCCGCATCCATGTTGGTCAGGCCGGCTAACATCGTTGCTTGGACATGGTAGAGAGGACGGGGTTGGACAGCATGGAAAGGTCGTGGCGGCATTAGGCCCGGGGCACCCCCGCATAGCGCAGCGTCCGTTTCTGAGCCGCGATCCTGAACTGTGCGTTGGGCGCCCCATAGCCATTGTAGCCATTGCGGCGCTCGACGATCTCAAAGAAGAACCCGTCGCCATAGAGGGTGGAATAAAGCTGGAAGTATTCTCCTCCCGTCTCGTCGCGGTCGTAGAGGATGTTGTTCGCCCTGAGCCGGTCGATGAAGGCGTCATCGAGCCCGAAGCGCGCCTGGATATCGGCGAAATAGTTGGGCGAGACGGAGAGAGCTCGCCTGTCGCCGCACTCAAGCTCTTCTCAGCACGCCTATGGTTCAGAAGTCAAAGACCAGGTCCTAAGTCGTTGTTTTGACATAACGTCGCAGTGATGCTCGGGCGGTCAGTGTTTGTGCCAGCTCAAAGTTCGATTGGCACGGGCTGGGTATTGAGAGGACGAACATAACGTTCACCAAAACTCATGGAGACAAAAATGATCAGGACCGCTCTTACCGCCTTGATGCTCACGGTCGGGCTTGCTGGCGCCCCAGCATGGGCCGCCGATCACGAGGTTCAGATGCTCAATCGCGGTGATGCGGGGCCAATGGTGTTTAAGCCTGCTGGCATCAAGATCGAGCCCGGTGACACAGTAACCTTCGTGGCCACTGACCCCGGACATAATGCCGAGACCATCGCGGGCATGTTCCCCCAAGGGGCTGAAGCCTTCCGCACCACGATCGGGGAAACAGTCACCGTCACCTTCGATGTCGAAGGGGTTTATGGCATCAAATGCACGCCTCACTACGCCATGGGCATGGTGGCCTTGATCCAGGTTGGGGACGCGCCCGAAAATCTCGAGGAAGCAAAAGCAACCACGCTTCCTCCCAAGGCAAAGGAGCGATTTGAAGCAGCTTACCAAGAACTGGGGCTCTAGCTTCAAAAAAAGGGGGCGCAGAAATTACTGCCGCCCCCCTTGTTAGCAAGGATGATCGATGCCCGAATTTGCGCTCGCACTCACACTATTTGTGCTGTCCCATCTCGTCCCATCGCTCCCAGGGGTGCGCGCGCGCATCATCGCCATGATCGGTCGCAAGGCCTATCTGATCGGCTACGCAACCCTGTCTGTTGTCCTTCTCGCTTGGGTCTTGCTTGCAGCCGTTTCTGCTCCCGTATCCGTGTTGTGGATGCCAGCTGGCTGGCAGGCATGGATCACGCTGGTTGTTTCTCCCATCGCACTGTTTCTCATCATAGCCGGACTTATTTCACCCAACCCACTCTCTTTAAGCGCGCGGCGAAATCGGCTTGGTGAGGCTGGTGCCGTAGTAACAATCACGCGCCACCCCGTGTTCTGGGGATTTGCCCTGTGGAGTGCATCTCATATTCCCCCCAACGGTGATTTGCGGTCACTTCTTCTATTTGGTAGCCTGACCATTCTGGCCGTCTCGGGTTTCTGGCTGTCCGATAAACGAGCACGCAGGGCGCTGGAAGGCCAGTGGCAGGCGCTAGCGCGAACCACTTCGATCATCCCATTTCTCGCTATCATTTTGGGGCGTACCCGCTTGCGGTGGGACAGCTGGCTCACTCTCGCCCTGTTGCTTACAATCGCTTTGACAGCCTGGCTTGTCCTGGGAGGCCACGCCGCTCTGTTTAGTGCCGATCCAATCAGCGCCACGCGGTATTAGTCGGCAAGGCCTTTTTTTAAGCCGCGCGGATCATTAGACCAAACCCCTCAACCATATCGTCATAGCTCCAAGCCCATTGATGACCCGCACGTGTGAAACAGTCCAGCCAGTCACCGGGCGGATCTGCCAGGAGCATATAAGCAACGCCACCGCTCCCAAGGCTTTCCACGATATCTTCAATAGCTGCGATCGCAGTGGCGGTATCATGCTTGCTCAGATCGACAAGTCTTGTGGGATCTGGCCAGATCGCAACGTCATCGGCCAGCGGCGAGACATTCAAATTGCGGTTCGGCGGTGGTGTGAAAATAACCCGCCAACTCCCGTCCGCGACACGCTCTGATCGGCTTTCAAATCCCTTGCGCGACATAACATCCAACAAAGGCACCGGCTTGAATGGTGCTATGAGTGTCAAGCTCTGTTGAGGCAAAAGCTCCCCGACTACCTGCATTATTCTTGCAAAAGGATCCTGGCCGCTTGCCAGTAGCGGGCGGACATCCAGTTTTAAATCACTAGCCACGACAAACGTCCTCCAAATCTAACACCTGTTTGTGCGCAAACACGCCTTGCTTCTTTGTTCCAGATCAACTTTCCTATCCATTGTGCCGTGCTAGGAATTTCATCAGGGAACCGGCGGCTAGGGCAAAAGTTTCCCAAAGGTTACCTTCAACAACATGGAGAACGCTTCAAATGAAAGTCAAATCAGACCCCCCCGATCGCCCAGATGATCACGTGGCTTCCAAGCTTTTAGACCGGCGGTCTCTGTTGGCGGGATCAGCCGGGCTGGGACTGGGCGCCCTTCTCGGTGCGCCTCCGGCCCTTGCCCAGCACAACCACAGGATGGTGGTCGCCGACCACGACTATGCAGGCACGATGAGCGACCGCATCTATTCGGTCAATCCGGTGCATCCAGACATGGCCGATATTGCCGAAAACTCCGCCAACGTGCCCCCTCCGATCGAGCGCACTGAGCCGGCAACGATCGACGTCGAACTCGAGACCATCGAGGTCGAAGCTCACCTCTCTCACAACAGCACCTTCCGCTACTGGACATTTAATGGGACCGTGCCCGGCCCCTTCATCAGGGCGCGCGTCGGGGACACAATCAACGTGACTCTCAAGAACCATCCCGACAGTTGGATGATGCACAACGTCGATTTTCACGCCACGACCGGGCCGGGCGGCGGCGCTGAGGCGACATCGGCAGCACCTGGCGAGGAAAAGAGTTTCAGCTTTAAGGCCCTCAATCCGGGCATTTACGTCTATCACTGTGCTGTCCCGCCCGTGGCGCTGCACATCGCCAATGGCATGTATGGGCTCATCCTGATCGAACCCGAAGAAGGCCTGCCGCCTGTCGACAAGGAATTTTATGTCATGCAGGGCGAGATCTATACCAACGAGCCCTTCGGCACATCCGGACTGCTCACGGAAAGCTATGAAAAACTGCTCGATGAACGCCCGGAATACTTCGTGCTGAACGGCCACGTTGGAGCGCTGACCGATCACTACCCGATGCGCGCAAATGTTGGGGAAACCGTTCGCATCTATTACGGCGTCGGCGGCCCCAATTATGCATCCAATTTCCATATCATCGGGGAAATTTTCGACAAGGTCTACCTCTATGGTTCGCTGGTCAGCCCCCCGCTCGAAAGCGTGCAGACAGTGATGGTCCCAGCCGGCGGTGCTGTCGCCGTGGAACTCAAATGCGAAGTCCCGGGCCGCTACGTGCTGGTCGATCACGCCCTGTCAAGGGTTGAGCGTGGACTTGCTGGCTATCTTCTCGTGGAAGGCGATGCCGCGCCAGACATCTTCGATGCGCCCGAAGAAGCCGAATAAGAACGCGTTGGGGCGGCCATCGGGCCGCCCCAAAAGTTCAACCGCTCACGCTGACCCGACACTTTAAGAGGAAGAGCAGAATGGCGCTTTCCCATGTTGAACCAGGACACTCGCGAAACCTGCTTGGCGACCCTCAGACCACCAGGTCGTCCGCGCTGGTTAAAACCGATGCCTTCGAGGCAATCAAACTCATCGTTCCTCAGGGCCGCTTGATAGCCCCCCATGCTGTTGAGGGCCCAATGACCCTTTATTGTATTTCGGGCCGTATAGCGCTCATCGTCGACGAAAAAGAGGTGGAAATGAAAACCGGCGACTGGCTCTACCTGGAGGGTGGAAAAACGCACGCGGTCCGCGGGCTGGAGGACGCCAAATTGATCCTGACGATCATGTATGTTGAAAAATAATGCTAATGGACTTCTACAACGCCCGGGGCTCCTGGACCAAGTCCACCGAGAATTTCTCGTTCACGCACTTGCGGACGTATTCGGCCAGTAACGCCACATCTTGCTGACGAGCACCACCATGATTGACCAGCACCAACCCATGATCGGCACTGATGCCGGCCCCGCCCCTTCGCATGCCCTTGAGCCCGCACTGCTCGATCAGCCATCCTGCCGACAGCTTGACCCGACCGTCCGGCGTCGGGTGAACGGGTATAGTGGGAAAGTGATTTTGCAGTCGAAGCGCATGGGTTTGCGCTACCACCGGATTGTGGAAAAAAGAGCCAGCATTGCCTATCTGCCGCCAATCGGGCAACTTGCGTTCACGCAAGCTCACCACCGCGTCCTTGATTTGGTCCGGAGTGCCCTGCTCGAGACCCTCAAGCCCACTGTAGCCAACACGCGGCTGCCATTCGCGCGGCAATCTCAACGTCACCTCAACGATAATGAAACGCCCAGGCTCTCTCTTGAAAATGCTGTCTCTGTAGTCAAACCGACACGCCGGACCGTCGAATTCGCAGAACTCAAGTGTGGCAGTATCCAGGGCAACCAAAGACTCGAAAAACTCGGCAAGTTCGACCCCATATGCCCCTATATTTTGCACCGGCCCAGCGCCAACCGACCCAGGAATACCCGCAAGATTTTCAAGTCCGGGCATGTTTTGGGTCAGGGTCCATTCGACCAGCCCATGCCAGGACACCCCAGCCCCGACAGTGACAAAATCGGCCACCCGGGTCCTATCGGTGATCTCACAACCTCCGATCCTCATCAACAAGACGAACGCTTCGATGCGTTCGCTCAAAACGACATTGCTCCCCTCCCCCAGCACGTGAAGGGCAAGTTCATTTCCTCGCGCGTGACGCACAGCATCGATCACGTCAGCCCGACTGTATGCAACCGCACCCAGGCGCGCATAAGACGTAAGGCCGAACGTATTGTGCATGGAAAGTTCAAAATGGCTTATGGGCAGCATCGACTCACACGAGGATGGGAACAGCGGGATGTGGCAAGTCGCCACACGCGCCCGCGACATGAAGTGGACGGTATAGCAGCAGTAGGTAGTATGATAAATCGGACTGTTGACGGACTTTTCCTCCTCGCTATGGTTGGTCTGGGGCCCGTTGATCTATTCCTGGGGGAGAGTTGATTTATGCTAGCGCAACTCACAAGAGCGGAACGTCACAGCTGTATCGCTTTGGTTCTGGTGGTGCTCGGATTGGGCGCTACATTAACGATTGCTGGACTGCGTGATCCGCTCGGCACCCATGGCCTGCTCATCGTAGCCCTCTGCCTGGGCGCGCTGGTCTATCTGGTAAAGGGGTACGATTTGCCCCAGCCGACCGAGGATCGCACAAACGCCTATTATGATGATCCAACCCGGGTCGGGATAGCCCTGACGATGGCATGGGCAATCTTTGGGATGTTCATGGGGGTCTGGGTCGCCGCTCAATTGGCCTGGCCTGAACTCGAATTCGGCGCTGCTTGGTCAGGATTTGGTCGCCTGCGACCAGCCCATACAACCGGCGTGATTTTTGGATTTGGCGGCAACGCGCTCATCGCAACATCATTTCATGTGGTGCAGCGCACATCTCGCGCGCGCCTTGCAGGTCAAGTCCTGCCCTGGTTTGTCCTTTTCGGTTACAACCTGTTTTGCATTTTAGGGGTCACCGGATATTTCATGGGCATCACCCAGTCCAAAGAATATGCCGAACCCGAGTGGTACGCCGATCTCTGGCTGGTCGTGGTCTGGGTCGCCTATTTCGTTTTGTTTCTCAGAACACTGGCGCGGCGCAAAGAACCCCACATCTACGTCGCGAACTGGTACTATCTGGCGTTTATCGTCGTTGTCGCGATGCTTCACATCGTCAACAACATCGCGGTCCCGGTTTCCTTTGGCAGCGCGAAAAGTTACGTCGTCTGGTCAGGTGTCCAGGATGCGATGGTGCAGTGGTGGTATGGCCACAACGCCGTCGCGTTCTTTCTGACAGCAGGGTTCCTAGCCATGATGTATTATTACCTGCCCAAGCGCGCTAACCGTCCAATTTTCTCCTATCGTTTGTCGATCTTGAGTTTTTGGGGCATCACGTTTTTCTACATGTGGGCTGGCTCCCATCATCTGCACTACACCGCATTGCCCCATTGGGTGCAAACACTGGGAATGACTTTCTCTGTAATGCTGCTTGTGCCCTCATGGGCCTCGGCCGGTAATGCCTTGATGACCTTGCGCGGCGCCTGGCACAAGGTCAGAGACGACGCGACGCTTCGCTTCATGGTCGTTGCAGCAATCTTTTACGGGCTTTCGACCTTTGAAGGCTCGTTCATGGCCATCCGCCCGGTCAATTCTCTGTCACACTACACAGATTGGACCGTGGGTCACGTGCATGCTGGTGCACTTGGCTGGGTGGCTCTGATCACGTTCGGGTCGCTCTATACGATCGTGCCATCGCTTTGGAAGCGCACGGAAATGTATTCAAACAAGCTCGTTGAAGTCCATTTCTGGCTCTCGTTGGCAGGCACATTGATCTATGTGTTTGCGATGTGGAACTCAGGCATCGTGCAAGGGCTCATGTGGCGCACATACACCGAAAGCAACACCCTCGCCTACTCTTTCGTGGATTCACTGGTCGCGATGTATCCGTACTATATTGCCAGAACGTTTGGCGGGTTCCTCTTCTTGCTCGGTGCAATCGTGGGCGCATACAATATTTATATGACCGCCAAACGCGGCCCCGTAGCAGCAGCCGACGACAGTGATGTGCCCGTTATGGGCCACCCAATCTCCAAACCCAGTCCGGCGGAGTAATACCGTGGCCGAATTATTTCACCGCAAGATTGAGCGCACAGCAATCGGGTTCGTCCTGGCCATCATTGCAGCGGCAAGTGTCGGCGGCATCGTCGAAATCGTGCCCTTGTTCACGATAGATGAAACCGTCGAGGACGTGCCGGATATGCGCCTTTATACGCCCCTGGAGTTGGCGGGACGCGATATTTACGTTCGTGAAGGTTGCTATGCGTGCCATTCCCAGATGGTGCGAACATTGGTCGATGAGGTCGACCGGTATGGCCCCTATTCCTTGGCCGTTGAATCCCAATATGATCACCCCATGCAGTGGGGATCAAAAAGAACCGGACCCGATCTTGCCCGGGTGGGCGGCAAATATTCCGATATCTGGCATGTGGCCCATCTTATCAATCCCCGCGAGGTGACCCCCGAATCCAACATGCCCGCCTATCCATGGCTCTTGGTTCAAGAACTCGATATTTATCAATTGCCCGCAATGCTTAAGGCGCAGCGTATGGTCGGGGTGCCCTATACCGATGAGATGATTGAGAACGCCGCCCAGGATGCTATCGGACAAGCAAACCCTGAAAGTAGTCTGGCCGCGGGTGTGAGCGAACGCTATGGCGAGGCCACTCAAATCAGCATGTTTGACGGCACTTCTGGAGCGGTGACCGAAATGGACGGTCTGGTTGCATATTTGCAGATCTTGGGTCGTCTCACCGATGCCGCCTACGCCCAAAGCGCTAATCAGCAAGACCCCGCCCAGGCAGATGCCACAGACGCGTCCGAATTGATTGCGCCGACAGCCACGGAGTAAACCAATGGATTTCGATCACAACACCTTGGTGGCGTTTTCGAAGAGCTGGGGGCTTTTTTACCTCATAGCCATGGCGATCGCCGTGATGATTTACACGTTCTGGCCGCGCAATCGCAAAAAGTTCAATGATGCCAAGCACAGTATCCTTCGCAAAGAGGACCGCCCATGAGCGAGCAAGAACGCGATGAGGTCTCAGGGGAAAGAACGACCGGTCACGAGTGGAACGGGATAAAGGAGCTCGATACACCTGTCCCGCGCGGCATCCTGATCTTCGTCATCGTTACACACCTTTTTGCGCTGATATGGTGGGTCTTGATGCCAGCGTTCCCCCTGGGCTGGTTTTATACCCCAGGGGTGCTGGGTGTTGACCAGCAGGCGAGCGCAAACCGGGCGGTGGCCGAGGCGCAGGCGTCTCGCGAGGGGTGGACCAGCGCAGTGATGGAGCGCTCAGACGCCGAGATCTTTGCTGACCCCGAACTCAAACAACGCGTTCTCGACGCCGGCCATCAGCTGTTTGGTGACAATTGCGCCGCATGCCATGGCCGAGACGCCCAAGGGGGCATCGGTTATCCAGATCTCACCGATAGCGACTGGATCTGGGGGGATGGGAGCGTCACAGCGATTGCCGACACGCTGCGTATCGGCATCAACGCCCAGCACGCAGAAACCCGGTTTGGCCAGATGCCGGCCTTTGGAACCCAGCAGATGCTGTCGCGGCCGGAAGTGATCAACGTGGCCCGCTACGTCTATTCGCTGAGCAACCCCGATTATTCGACCGCCGACAATCTCGAAAGCCTCCAGGCAGGCCAAGACACGTTTGCCACCAACTGTGCGGGGTGTCATGGGGAAGATGCAACCGGGTTCCCGGAAGCGGGGGCCCCAAACCTTGCCGATAGTACCTGGATCTATGGCGGCGAGCTCGATGATATCATTGCCTCAGTGCACGGCGGCAGGGTGGGCCATATGCCTTCCTGGGAGGAGCGCTTGACCCCGGTCCAAATTCGCACGCTGGCGCTCTATGTCTATAACCTGGGTAATGAGGCACCTTGAGAATGGAAATTGGTCCAACACTGCAAAAGGCGTTTCGCACCAAGGCACTTGTGGCTCTGGGCGTGGGCCTCGCCATCGCGCTGTTTGTAGGGGCCAATGCCCATCTGGTCTATGTCGCCTTCAGCTCTCAACCCGCTTGTGTCGATCACATCAAGGCGGGAGAATCCAGAGCGGGGCAATTTAGTGCCGCAAAATCATCATGTTAGCTTTAAAAGGTGAGCCAATGAGTGAATCCGATGAACGCTACTGGCTCTTAAGCAGACCGTCAGGCATAGAAGAGACGCGCAACCCACACCTCCAGCGCCATTTTCGCCCCACCCGTGTGTTTTCATGGCTTAAGGCAGGCTGGCGCGACCTCGCCACCAATCCGATCTCAAGTGTGCTTTACGGCTTGATGGTTGCCATCGTCTCGGCGGCACTCATCTATTCGTTTCTCGAATTCAATCTCGATTATATTCTGTTCCCGGCCCTGTCAGGCTTCATGATCGTGGCACCACTGGTGGCCATGGGCCTTTATCAAAAAAGCGCCAAACTCGCGCAGGGTGAGCGCGCCGATCTTTCCGATATGCTGGCCGTCAAGCCGCGTTCGGGCGGACAAATGCTGTTCGTGGGCCTTCTGCTTACGCTGCTGGCCCTGATTTGGTTGCGGGCGGCTGTCCTGGTTTACGCCCTGTTTTTTGGCTACCGTGCTTTCCCTGGTGCCGACGAGTTCATACCGCTCATCTTGGGCACTCCTGCGGGCTGGGGCATGCTGGTCACGGGCATCCTCGTGGGCGGACTTTTTGCAGCGTTCGGTTTCGCCGTCAGCGCCTTTTCCATCCCAATGCTGCTCGACAAGCGCACCGATGCGCTTTCTGCGATGGGCACGAGTATGGCGCTCGTTTGGAACAACCTCCCCGTCATGATCGCTTGGGGCGCTGTTGTGCTGGTCATGATAGCCATTTCGATCGCAACTTTGATTTTAGGCCTCGTCATCATCTTTCCTCTGCTCGGCCATGCAACCTGGCATGCCTATCGGGACATGACGAACCAAGAATAAGGGAGCGTCCATATGAACGCCCGGGCAGCGACGTCCGAAACCAGCGACGCCGGGTCCTGCAATGCACGCGACCTTTTGCTGGCAAGTCAGAGCTTGGGAGGCGGCCGCTTCCGCACCAGCCTGTCGATACCCGCCATGCACTGTGGAGGGTGCCTGAGCAAGGTGGAAAAGACGCTTTCCGCTGTACCCCAAGTCGAATTGGCGCGCGCAAATTTGTCGACCAAACGGGCGACGGTCGAATGGAAGGGGGAGTCGGCACCTGCTCTAATCGAAGCTCTCTCTGGCATAGGGTTTGACGCGCATCTTGTCGAGGAAGGATCCGCACGCTCCAACCCCGAATACCACCGTCTCATAAAAGCCCTGGCCGTGGCAGGTTTTGCCGCCGCAAATATCATGATGCTGTCGGTGGGTGTCTGGGCCGGAGCCGACCCCGCCACGCGCGATCTGTTTCACTGGCTGTCGGCCCTGATCGCCATGCCAGTCCTTGCCTATTCAGGACGGGTGTTCTTTACTTCGGCGCTGCATGCCCTCAGGCATGGCCGTTCAAACATGGACGTCCCGATTTCGGTGGGCGTCATCCTTGCCTTTGGGTTAAGTCTTTACGAAACGGCTGTAGGCGGCGAACACGCCTATTTCGATGCCTCGGTGACACTGCTATTCTTTCTTTTGGTAGGCAGAACCCTCGATCACGCCATGCGCGATCGGGCGCGGAGCGCGGTAAAGGGTTTAGCAAGTCTCATGCCGCGCGGCGCCAGCGTGGTCAACGAAGATGGCGGATACAGCTATCGTCCCATTTCCGAACTTGCCCCCGGAATGTCACTCGCACTGGCTGCCGGCGAACGGCTGCCTGTTGATGGCGTTGTGACCTCGGGCACCTCCCTGTTTGATAGTGCGATGGTCACAGGAGAAAGCTCTCCTGTCTCGGTGGGGCCGGGAGACAACGTGCGGGCCGGGTCTCTTAACCTTCACGCCCCTTTGCAAATCAAGGTTTTGGCCGCGGCGACAGATTCATTTCTGTCCGAAATGGTGCGGCTGGTCGAAGTGGCAGAGAACGCTCGAAACCGGTATCGTCGTCTGGCCGATCGCGTCTCGGAACTGTATTCCCCGGTCGTCCACTTGGCGGCCCTGCTTACTGGCGTAGGATGGCTATTGGTCTCAGGGGACTGGCACATGGCCGTCACAACGGCCATAGCGGTTCTCATAATCACTTGCCCGTGCGCCCTGGGACTGGCCATACCGATCGTGCATGTGGTGGCGGCACGCAGGCTGTTCGAAGCCGGACTGCTGACAAAGGACGGTTCTGCCATCGAGCGCCTCTCACAAATCGATACCGTCGTGTTCGACAAAACTGGCACTTTGACGTCTGGATCTCCGGTCCTTCAGCGTCAGGAGAGGATCGACCCACAGGTTCGCGCCATCACGCGCGCTATGGCTCAAACCTCACGTCATCCCCTATCAATGTCGCTCGCACACGCGATGCAGGACACCGCGCCTGTGACCGAGATCACTGACATTAAGGAACAGCCCGGGGCGGGAATTACCGCCATGTTCAAGGGGCAGTCCTATCGACTTGGCAAACGCACTTGGGCGTGCAATGCGAGCCAGTTCGCACAGAATGGGCCCGATGGCGAAGTCGTTCTGAGCCGGGATGGCGTCGAGTTGGCAACCTTCCGTTTCGCCGACACCTACCGCAGCGGCGCCCACCAAACCATCGCTTTGCTCAAGCAGGATGGATTTAACATCTTAATGCTCTCGGGAGATCGGACAGAACCTGTAACCCAAGCAGCAACCGAGTTGGGTATAGAGCATTTTCATGCTCAATGCCTACCTCAAGACAAGGTTGAAACCCTCAACCAACTCGCCCAGAAGGGTCGCAAAGTGCTCATGGTAGGGGACGGCTTAAATGACGCTCCTTCTCTTGCCGCAGCTCACGTATCGATCGCACCTTCCTCGGCGGCCGACATTGGGCGCCAAGCCGCCGACATGGTCTTCACATACCCAAGCTTAACAGCGGTTCGCGAGGCCATTGGGACCGCCCGAAAAGCGGATCAGCTCGTGCGCCAAAATCTAGCGGCAGCCATTCTCTATAACGCTATTGCAGTGCCCATCGCTGTCCTTGGCTATGTAACGCCACTCGTTGCTGCGCTGGCGATGTCGCTGTCCTCGATCATTGTCGTCGCAAACGCGATGCGGCTGAGCCGCGCCGGCACGCCCGACAGCACCCCCAAGTTCGCAGGCACCCCACGGCCGCTAGAGGCGGGGTGATCCAATGGACGGGGTGCTCTTTCTCATTATCTTGGGCGTATTCATGGGGCTGGCTGGTCTAGCCGCATTTCTTTGGTCTCTCCAAAGCGGTCAGTACGTCGACCTCAAAGGGGCGGCCGAACGCATCTTGCTCGAGGAAGAAGACACAGCGCGCCAGGAACCCGCATCGACTGTCGACCCGTCAAATCAAACCCAAGGAGAGCGGGTGCACAACAGCACCCCACACACCATGGTTCTATCCCGCCGAACTAGAGATCGCATCATTATCGCTCTTGCTGTTCTCTCCGGAATTATCGTTCTCGTTCCCAGCATGATTTCAGCTGCGCTCAGCGTGCTGGGAATGCTGGCCGGCCTGATCTAATGCGCCTCGCTGCGCCACATCCTTTTCATAGTGAAGGCCGCCATGTGCGCAGGCACATGACGGCCGTCTCTTAAGTGTCGGACAGTTTGAGCAAAAAGCCTGGCTATTGTGCGGTCTCTTCGCCGGTCTCTCCTGCTTCGGAAAGCGCCTCTGCGAACAACAACGCCATGCGCTCCTGGGCCTTTGGGGGCATGGTTACGTTCTGAGCCTCCTCAGCATTTGGCGCCGAGTCACCCACCTCGATAAGCCCGATCATCCCCAGTCCAAAATGGGGCGCGCATTTGTAGCCATACAGACCTTCTTCTTCAAAGGTCACCGATATCTCCTCGTTGATCTTGCCTTTGAACGCTTCCGCACCCTCGGGCAGCATGCCCAGGATGGATTCCGCGTTGTGGGTGGGATCGGTAGGAACAAAGGTCACCGTGTCTCCCGGCTCAATCTGAAGATAGGCTGGCTCAAAGACCATCATCTCGCCATCGGCGCCTCGGTTGAGCATCTGCACTTCGAAATCTTCAGCAAGTGCAGGCGTCGCGCCCGCACTCAACAGCGCAGCGACAATTAATGTCTTCTCGAACATGGTGTCTCCTTTTTTTGGGGCTCCGTTGGTAAATGCAACCCGATCGCCACGCGTTCCATCTCGTTGCAGGCGCTCACCCGTGCAAGCGAGTGGCGCACGGCATCGTGCATCGGCCAAGCAAGCGTCCAGCGAAACGTA
>CAYSBF010000076.1:0-13357 GCA_964429025.1 uncultured Pelagibacterium sp. | reverse complement strand
TCGGTGCCCCCTCTGTCCTTGACCTGAGAGATTTCCCGGGAATTTCCCGGCTACGCCCGTCGGTGGGAAGCCTCCCGGCCTCCACTTTCCAGAGTTCTATTTCGGCAGCGGTCCCTTTTGCCTGAGAGTTTCCGGGGCGGTTGCTCCTTCGGCGCCGCATCGATCGATGCAATCTCTCCCGCTGCCAAGTGCGACCATGGAAGAATCGCAGCTCCGCGTCAATCGCCTTGCGGTCATTATCAGGTGTCGAAGCCGACCCAGATCGTGATCATCTCGCCGCCGACATAAGGAACGGCAACATTCTCCACCGTGTGCGAGAACTCGTTCGGCGTTGAGGGCGAAGCCGATACGGCGATGTCGTAGCGCTGGGAGAAGACAGCCAGACCGTCGCGCTCGACAGCAAAGCGCAGCGGCACATTGATCGTACCCGCCTGGCCTTGCGGGCCGAGGATCACGCGGCCGACCGCGCCCATCCTCACCGTGATGACCCCATTGGCCACGGTGCAGTTGCGCGAGATGCGATCGATCACGCCCTGATAGCGCAGGGCCTGAGGGTCCGTGGTGCGGTTCCCCGCATGCACCCGCAGGGTTCCGGCGCCGTCTCGGATGCGGATCGGCGGACACTCGGTCGCGATGGCGGGAACCGTCGTCGTGGCTCCTTGCGCAACCTGGGCCTGCGTGGCCGTCGCCCCTGCGAACCTGGCGTCATCGCCGCCGCCGAACATCGAACCCATCGAGCAGGCAGACAACGACGCCGCCAACACGGCACCGCCAACAAGCTTTGAAATATTGCCCAGCATCGCCCTCACCCCTCGGCCTATCGAGCCAGTTCTTCGAGTATGGCCGAAGCGCCCGACGACGTCACCTCCCCAGGCACACTTTCGCTCGCCACGTGCTTGACGATGCCATCTTCGATTATCAGCGCGTGGCGGCCGAACCGGATGCCGAGCCCGCCGCCGGACAGGTCACGCTCCAGCCCGAGCTCGCGCGCCAGGGCGGCGAGACCGTCGGCAATGAATTCTATCGAACCGAGTGCCCCGGTCGCCTCGGCCCAGGCCTTCACCACATGGTGGTCGTTGGCTGTCGCGCAGACGACCTTGTCGACGCCTGCCTGCCTGAACTTGTCGAATGCGGCCAGATATCCCGGCAGATGATTGAGATGGCAGGTCGGCGTGAAGGCACCGGGAACCGTGAACATTACCACCTTGCCCTGGCCGAGGATCTTGTCCGCCGTCGTATCGGCGACCCCGCTGGCGGTAACGTGTTTAACTGGCACCGCGGGGATGGACTGGCCGGGCTGAATGGTCATGAACGCAATATCCTCTGGACTGAACGCAAATGTGTCGGGTGCCGCAGACAGGCGGCAAGGCAACATTCGATTGCGGCCAGACAAAGACGCGGCCGCGGCGAATGTCCCCCGCGGGCCGAGTCTTAATGCAGTTGGCGGATCGCGTCGAGTTTTACGTTAACGAAGCGTAGCCGTTCGCACAGCTCAGGAGGCGGTCATGCGGAGGGGAAGAACAACCTCAAAGGGGCCGTCGTCGCCCATGAAGGTTATGTGCACGTCCTCTCCTTCACGCAGGTCTGCGGGGACCTTTCCGAGCAGGGGGAAGCGCAGCGTCCGGTCGCCATTGTCCACCTCCGGCCTCCCGAAAAGAAGCGACCGACCGGCAATATCGGCAATCGCGGTCTGATGAGGAAAACCGACGGTGCCGAGTTCGGCCACCAGCACTGCATCGCCCACATCAAGCCGCACGTCACTTATGACCTTGTCGCCGTCCCAGGGCAAAGGGACTTCGGCAAGCGCCTGCTGGATGCGCAATGCGTTGGGCTGGTCCGGCTCGCCCGGCTCGGGATCGAGGGCGAAGTCGGCGCTGACCGGCACGCAGACATCGGAGCAGATGCCGAGGGAAGCGTTGAGCGCGATTTTTGGCGCCTCACCGCTTACCTCGATTTCGATAGGCAGCACGGTGCGGCCATAATAGGCATGATCGATATAGGAAGCGGTTTCGTCCCGCACCGGATAAGGCCAAGCCACCTGGTGCCCGCCGACACCCGCGGACCCTGAGAAATCGAACTGCGGCGGCACGCCCGATTCGCCCGGCACGCGCCAATAGGTCTTGACCGTCTCGGGCATATCGATCTCGAGCCCGATCCACATGGTGCCGTTTTCAGTCGTGATATCGGTCGAAATAAGCCGGACCGACACGTCCGGCATCACTTCCTGCCAAGAGGTTTCACCGGCCGCCAAAGGCGTTGCGGCGAGGAGGGGCAGGATCAGGGTTGCGGACAGTCTCATGGCGGAACATCTACTCCACGCGCCAGTTATCGGAAAGACGGTCGCGATCAGGGCTTCGTGATCGGGTTTGGTTGAACTTTTTCATTGAACAGCTAACCTATAGAGGCGGCGGGCAGAAAGAGAGTTGTGCAATGGATACGCTCAAGGGCCAATTCCTTGTTGCAATGCCTGAGATGGCCGACGAACGCTTTGCCGGGGCCGTCATCTACCTCGTTGCCCATGGCGATGACGGCGCAATGGGCCTGGTAGTCAACAAGCCCATGCCGGACATGCATATTTCCGACATCCTCGACGAAATCGAGCTCGGCGACGATGCCGACGCCATCCGCATGCCCGCCAAAAAGCTCGAGGAGGACGTGATGCATGGCGGGCCGGTGGAGACGACGCGCGGCTTCGTTCTGCATTCGGACGATTATTTCCGCGATGGCAATTCCTATCCGGTCGAGGACGGTATCTGCCTTACCGCGACGCTCGACGTCTTGCGTGCGATTGCCAAGGGCACCGGTCCGGCCAAGAGCCTGCTTGCTCTCGGCTATTGCGGATGGGGCGCGGGGCAGCTCGAGAACGAGTTGCGCCACAATGGCTGGCTGACGGTCGATGCGAATGAGGACCTCTTGTTCGAGGTGCCACCGAGCAAGCGCTATGATGCCGCGCTCGCCAGTCTCGGGCTAACTCGCGCTACGCTCAGCACCGAATCCGGCTCGGCTTGACCCCGTGGCGAACTGTGCGGCCAGCTTGCGCTGGAGCTCTGTACCCGGCATTGCTGCGCCGAAGGCGAAGCCCTGAGCATAGCGGCAATTGAGGCTCTTTAGCCGCTCAATCTCGTCCTCATTCTCCACCCCCTCGGCGATGAGGGCGAGGTCCAGTTCCTTGGCCAAAGTCACCATGGCGTTGATGATGGGGATCTGGGTGTGCGAGATGCCACCATCGTCGCGAATTTGCACAAAGCTGGCGGGCAGCTTGAGCGTGTCGAAGGGGAAGCGGTGCAGATAGGCGAGCGAAGAATAGCCCGTACCGAAATCATCGAGCGCCAGCCCCAGGCCCAACTCCCTGAAGGCCCGCAGCATGGCGACGGCATGCTCAGGATTGCTCATCACCTGGCTCTCGGTGATCTCGAGCTTGAGGTGCCTGGCAAGACCACGCTGGTCAACAACGAGCGATTTGACATCGTTGAGGAGGGTCTCGCTGGTCAGTTGCGCGGCCGAGAGGTTCACCGATACATAGAATTCGTCCGGCAGCTTGAGGCTATCCATAAAGGCGCGCGTCTGTTCAGCCGCCTGCTCAAGCGCGATGCGCCCCAGCTTCTCGATCTGCCCGGTACGCTCGGCCAGTGGGATGAAGGCCGTGGGGCTGACCTGTCCGCGCTCGGCGTGATTCCAGCGCATAAGCGCCTCGGCGCCAACAATCTTGCCTGAATGGATGTCGACGATCGGTTGATACAGCAGTTGCAGGTCGCGCTTTTCCAGTGCTTCGGCGAGATCGTCCTCCATCGCCTGCGCATAGACGGCAATGGAACGCGTCGCGGCACGGAAGGCTTCTATGCGGTCGCCGCCATGACGCTTGGCGTAGTGCATGGCAAGCTCTGCGTCGCGCAGCACATCCTCTGCCGTCACCGGTTTGTTGTCATAGATCGTGATGCCGATCGAAGCGGTGAGCGAGAGGTCGCGGTCGCCGAAATTGAAGGGCGAACGCAGCGCCTTGCGCATCTGCTCGGCGATATCGGCGATCTTGGCCGCCGATTGCTCGGAAAGCAGGACGACGGCGAACTGGTCCCCGCTGATGCGGGCCAGTGTGTCGAGAGGCCGCAACAGGCGCGAAAGGCGGCGGGATACCGCAAGAAGCACCGAGTCGGCTGCCATGTGACCGATGCGCTCGTCAATTTCGGTGAACCGATCGAGATCAATCAGGAAGACGGCAGGCTTGACCTCGTTGAACTCGCGCGCCCGCAATAGCGCCCGCTCGAGCCGGTCGAGCAGAAGCTGGCGGTTGGGCAGACCCGTGAGGCTGTCATGCACCGCGTCGTGCAACAGGCGGTCCCGCGCCGCGCGCTCGTCGGTCACGTCCTGGAGCGTGCCGATGATGCGGTTGACCTGGCCATCTCCGCCGACCACAGGCTTCACGCGCATTTTGAAGGTGCGAAAGGCGCCGTCGGCACCCGCGATGCGGATGTCGGAATTGACCTTGCCGCGCTTGAGCTCGATTAGGGTGTCGAGCGCGGTCCGGAACCGATCGCGGTCCTCGACATGAATGCGGTCGAGCCAGCGCTTGATTGCCCCTCGCAGCGCCCCCTGACGTTCGCCGAGCCGCACGGCCAGATCGTCAGACACGTTGACCTTGTCGCGGTCGATATTCCAGTCAAAGACGAAATCGCCGCTGCCGGTCACTGCCAGCGCCCGGCGCTCGACTTCCGAGAGTGAACCGATGGACACCTGGCCATCAGAGAATGCGTGCTGGACGGCGGTAAAGCCAAGCAGCATGACGATCAGGACAAGCCCGCCGGCCACCGCGGATTGCGCGATATCGTTGCTGACCTGGCCGGTCACCACCATCCAGGCATAGATCAGCCAAGCAATGTAAATGACCCAGGTGGGGACCAGCATAACCGCTCGGTCATAGCCACGGATCGAGAGCAGCAGGATGAGGAACAATCCCATCAAGCCGATCAGCGCGAGCGCTGAGCGCGCAATTCCCGAGGCGACGGGTGGATTGAAGAAGGCGTAGGTGAGAAGGGCGATAAAGACGACGGAAAAGCCCAGCGCCAGGTGCGTGAACCGGAAATGCCAGCGGTGAAGATTGAGATAGACGAACAAGAACCCGAACAACGTCGTCGCCAGTCCTGCTTCGGCCGCCGCCCGGAAGGCCTGGATATTGGCGTTTCCGGTGCCGCTCAAGGGACCGATGATGCCGAAGTCGACAAGCAGGTAAAAGACGACCGCCCAGGACAGCGCCGCGGTAGCGGGGAACACGCCCCTGCCCTTTACGACGAACATGATGGTGAGGAAGACGGCGGCAAGCGCGGAGATGCCGAGGACGGTACCGCGAAAGAGGGTAAAGGAGTTGATATAGTCGCGATAAGCGCTCGGCTCCCATAGGTAGAGCTCGGGGAGCGTCTGGGAGCTCAATTCCGCCACCAGTGTCGTTGTCGAACCGGGGTCGAGGATGACGCGGAAGACGTCGGCCTCCCTATCCTGTACGCGCTCGGGCCGCAGGCCATGGCTGGGCGTCAGGGCAGCGATACGCTCGGAGCCGAGGTCCGGGTGGAAGATGCCTGATCCTGGGAGCCTGAAATAGGGCGCCACCAGCAGGCGCTCGATCTGAACGTCGCTTTCATTGCGCAGGGCAAACACTGCCCAGTTGGGATTGGACTCCGGGGCAAGCGAGATGACCTCAATGCGGCGGATGATGCCGTCTTCACCCGGTGCCGTACTGATCTGCACCCGTCCGTTCTCACCAGGCAAGACATCGACGGCAGCTTGCAGGTTGATCGCATTGATGCCCTCGGGAATGGCGACGACCTCGAATGCCTGGAGCCGGTCTGCGGCACCCGCAATCACCGCAAGAAACAGGGCGGCAAGAAGTGCGGGGCGGAAACGGCGAAGCAGCATCAAGATCTTCCCTGTTGGCACTTTGTCGTAGCGGGCTTCCCCGCAGGCTGGCAACCCATGCCGGAGCCCTATCAACCGGCAAAGGCGTTGTATTGCTCGCGGGTCAGGGCAAACAGCACGTGGTCCCGCCATTCCCCGTTTATCTGAAGGTAGTATTCCGCGTAGCCGATTTCCTTGAAGCCATTGGCAGAGAGGACGCGGCGCGAAGCGATGTTGTCGGGCAGGCAGGCCGCTTCGATCCGGTGGAGTTGCAAGGTGTCGAAGACAAAGGGCAGGATAAGGGCAACTGCCCGCGTCATTATGCCCTTTCCGGCGAAGTCCACAGCCATCCAGTACCCCAGCGTCACGTTCTGGGCTGCGCGGCGGCGGATGTTGGAAAGCGTCATGCCGCCCACCATCACCGGGCGGCCCGGCGAATGGTCGAAGATCAGCAGCGAATATTCGGTGCCGGCGGAGGCGTCGCGGCGGTTGCGGCGCACGCGCTCGGCAAAGCCCCGGGCCGTGAGCTCGTTTTCGCCCCAGCGCGGTTCGAACGGGGTCAGGAACTGACGGCTCTTGAGCCGCAGGGCGCGCCATTCGGCATGGTCGGTCAGATGCGGACAGCGGATGGTCAGCCCGTCACCGACGATCACCGGTGTCGTTTGGCGGCTGGACACAAAACTGAACATCGCCCAGACCCGTGACTATTTGAAGGTGTTTTCGATCGCGGCATAGTCCAGCATGCCCTGAACGGGGCCAATGCCAGCGACGGCCGGACGCGCCGCCTCGAGAATCTGGTGCGCCACGTGCCGCACGCGGGCGGCATCGATACGATTGATCCGCTCGACCGTCTCCTGGAGGGGGATGGGACGCCCCCACAGGATTTGCTGGCGGGCGAGCTGACCTGCGCGTGAGGAGGGGCTTTCGAGCGACATCAAAAGGCCGGCGCGGATCTGCGCACGCACGCGGCTCACCTCTTCCTCGGTGATATCGTCGGCGGCGCGATGCAGTTCGTCGAGGATTACGGGCAGCAACTCGGCGACATCGCTCTCCCCGGTCGCCGCGGCAACGCCGAACACCCCGCTGTCGGCAAATGCCCAATGGAATGAATAGACCGAATAGCAGAGTCCGCGCCGCTCGCGCACTTCCTGGAACAGGCGCGAACTCATGCCGCCACCAAGGATCGATGAGAGAATCTGGGCCGCATAAAAGCCGTCGGAATTATAGGCCCGGCCTTCGAGCCCGAGCACGATATGGGCCTGTTCATGGCTCGATGCCTGGCGGTGTTCCCCGCCAAGGTAGCGCGCGCGTTCGGGTTCTGGAGCGCCGGTCCGGCGCAAATTGCGGAAACGGTCAGCGGCGAGATCGACCAACTGGTCGTGATCCACATTTCCGGCGGCCGATATCACCATATGGTCGCCGACATAGTGGTCTGCCATATAGGCGCGCACCGCTTCGGAGTTGAAACCGCGCACCGAGGATTCCGTGCCGAGGATGGTGCGCCCGATAGCCTGATCGGGGAAAGCCGCTTCCTGAAACAGGTCAAAGACATGATCGTCGGGGCTGTCATGGGAGGCCCCGATCTCCTGGCAGATGACATGCTGCTCGCGCGCAAGCTCGCGCGGCTCAAACACGGAGTTCTGGAGGATATCGGCGAGAATGTCCGCAGCTAGGGCCACGTCGTCCTTGAGGACCCGCGCGAAATAGCCCGTATGCTCGATTGATGTGGCAGCATTGATGTCGCCGCCGACGGACTCGATGGTTTCGGCGATCTCGCGGGCGGAGCGAGTGGTCGTGCCCTTGAAGGCCATATGCTCGAGCAGGTGGGAGATGCCATGCTGGTCGATGGTTTCGCTGCGGGAGCCGGATTTCACCCACACACCGAGGGCGGCACTCTCAAGGTGAGGCATGGCGTCGGTGATGACGGTCATGCCGTTTTGGAGCGTGGTGGTCCGAACAGTCAAATTCCTAATCCTCCCATGCGCGGGTTTTTGCGCGGATGAAATCTTCCACGGCCTGGCGGTCATTGGCCAGCACCGAATAACGCTCCTCGCGGCTCTCGAGATCGGCCAGATGGCGCGGCAGTTGCGGGCGGATGCCGGTTGCGGCTGCGACCACTTCGGGGAATTTGGCCGGGTGCGCCGTAGACAACGAGATAAGAGGCGTGTGGCCGAAATTGAACCCGCGTGCGACGGCAACGCCCACGGCCGTGTGCGGGTCGATCAGATATTTCGACTGGTCAAAGACATCGGCAATGATCGCGGCGGTCGCGGTCTCGTCGGCCATGCCCGAGCCGAACGCTTCACGAATCCGCTCCAGCGCGGCCTGGGGAATGGCAAAGCCGCCCGACTGGTCGAGCGAGGCCAGCAGGGCCGCCGTCTTGTCCCCGTCCCGTTCCAGCACCTCGAACAGCAGGCGCTCGAAGTTCGAGGAAATCTCGATATCCATCGAGGGACTGGCAGTCTTCACGACGCCACGCTTGTCATAGCGGCCGAACTTCACGGCCCGGCGCAGGATGTCGTTGGAGTTGGTAGCAATGACCAGCTTTTCGACCGGCAGGCCCATCTTCTTTGCAACGAAACCAGCAAAGATGTCGCCGAAATTCCCGGTCGGCACCACAAAAGTCACCTCGCGATGCGGCGCTCCGATGGCGACGGCGGCCGTGAAGTAGTAGACGACCTGCGCGACGATACGACCCCAATTAATCGAATTGACGCCCGACAGCCTCGCGGCGTCGCGGAAGGCATGGTTGTTGAACATGCCTTTGACGATGGCCTGGCAATCATCGAAGGTGCCTTCGATCGCAATGTTGAAGACATTGTCCTCGAGCACCGTCGTCATCTGACGGCGCTGGATGGCCGAGGTGCGGTCCTTGGGATGGAGGATGAAGATGTCGGTGTTCGCCCTGCCCCTGAAGGCTTCAATGGCTGCTGACCCCGTGTCCCCGGATGTGGCGCCGATGATGGTGGCACGCTCGCCGCGCTGACCGAGCACATAATCCATGACGCGCGCAAGGAACTGCATGGCCACGTCCTTGAAGGCGAGCGTGGGGCCGTGCCAGAGCTCGAGCATGAAATGGCCCGGCTCGAGTTCGATTAGCGGAGTGCGCGAGGGATGCGTAAAGCTCTTATAGGCCGCCTTGATCATCGATCTGAGGTCGTCGGCAGGAATTTCGTCGCCGACGAAGCGCGAGATCACGGCAAAGGCTACATCCTCATAGTGGCGGTTGCCAAAATTGTGGATTTCCTCCGGGGTAAACCGGGGCCAGCTTTCGGGCACGTAGAGGCCGCCATCCCGGGCAAGGCCGGTCAGGATGGCGTCACAAAACCCCAGCGTGGGCGCGTTGCCGCGCGTGCTCACATACCGCATCGAACGAAGGTCCTCTCCAGGCGACGCCGCACCCTAATCGCGCCGGGTCTTTTGAGCAAGATTTGCACCATGGCTTTGGCGCCAGAGCCAATAGCCGAGCATTATGGGCGTGATAATGGCGAAGATGAACCAGGTGCCCGCATACTCCAGATGCCGGTTCGGGAAGCTCACCTGCGTTTCCCCGCCCTGCGGTAGCTCGCCCGGCTCTCCCGCCGGCAGGTCGATGGTAACCGGGGCAACGGGGACATTGTCGATCCGGGCGACGTCGGTCAGCCGCTCAGGATCACGCACCCATTCGCGCCGCGCGGAAAAATCTGGTCCCGGCGTGAAAGGGTTGGCCTGCTCGGGCTGACGAACCACGCCCTCGATCTCCACCTCACCCTCCGGCGCGAGCGCTCCGCCATCGCGATAGGTGGCTGCCAGATGTTCAGGCACGAAACCACGGTTGATCCAGACGATGCCGCCCTCTTCGGTCATGAGGGGCGCCATGACCCAATAGCCTGTCCGTCCGTACCGGCCTTGGGGTTCGGTCAGATTGGTGAAGACGAGCACAGTGCGGGCGTGGTCGAAGGTTCCTGAAAGCGCGACAGGGCGGTAATCGAGCCCCTCAGGCACAAGGCCCGGCCATTGATCGAGTGGGGGAAAGGCGATGGGAGGCTGGGTGAGGCGCGTTTCGACCGCATCGATCAGCGCCTCCTTCTCGTCAAGCCGCTGAAGCTGCCACACCCCGAGGGTGACGAACAAGGCGGTGAGGCCGAGCATCAATACCGCGAAGAGGGCCTGTCCCACGCGTCCCGAGGAAGTGGAGGCCTTGATGGCCATTTCAGTCGACCCGCTCGCCGGGATCACCGCCGAGCTTGGCGCCGGATTTGTACTGCATGTTGACGATGACGCCCTTGACCGGGCGCAGGAACAGGATGGAGAGGATGACGGTCATAGGCAGCCAGATCGCCAGATGCACGATGGCCGGCCAGTGCCATATCGCATCAGCAATGAGCCAGAGCAGGACAACGATCGTGCCGACCGGGAACATCACGAGGACGGCAGGGCCGTCGGCGCTGTCGGCAAATCCCAGGTCCAGCCCGCAGCGGTCGCATTTGTCGGCGATGCTGAGATAGCCCTTGAAGAGGTGGCCCTGGCCGCATCGGGGGCAACGGCCCATGAGGCCTGTTGCAACTGGCGAATGATCGCCGGGATTTTCAGTCATTGTGTTGGCCGCCGGGAGGGACAACTCCTCCCGGCGCCTTTCAGCTGTTAATGGCTGGCGATGGTCGCGCCCCACGAGCCCCAGACATAGATCGAGGCGAAGAGGAACAGCCAGACCACGTCCACGAAGTGCCAGTACCAGGCAGCGAACTCGAAGCCGAGGTGCTGCTTGGGAGTGAACTGGCCCTGGAGCGCGCGGACGAGGCAGACGAGCAGGAACACGGTGCCGATAAAGACGTGGAAGCCATGGAAGCCGGTCGCCATGAAGAAGGTCGCGCCGTAAATATTGCCCGAGAACGAGAAATGGGCCTGCGAATATTCAAGGATCTGCACGCAGGTGAACAGCACCCCGAGCAGAACGGTCAGCACCAGGCCCCATTTGAGCCCTTCCCGGTCGTTCTCGAGAAGGGCATGGTGCGCCCAAGTGACGGTTGTACCGGACAGCAGCAGGACGAGCGTATTGAAAAGCGGCAGGTGCCAGGGGTCGAACACCTCGACGCCATGCGGCGGCCAGACACCCCCTGTGAAAGCGACGCGCGCCTCCTGCACGATTTCGTCGGGGAAGAAGGCAGCGTCGAAATAGGCCCAGAACCAGGCGACGAAGAACATCACTTCTGACGCGATGAACAGGATCATCCCGTAGCGGTGATGGAGCTGGACGACGGGTGTGTGGAAACCGCTATTGGCTTCCTGAATAACATCCGACCACCAGGCGAACATGACATAGAGCACGCCAACTAGCCCGGCCGCGAACAGCCAGGGCATACCATCGTGCATCCACATGATGCCGCCGACCGCCATGACGAAGGCGGCGACGCCGCCGAGGAACGGCCAGGGGCTCGGATCTACCAGATGGTAGTCATGGTTCTTGGTGTGGGCTGCCATGTTGGTGTTATCCCCAGTTATAGAGCATGGAACGTGTAGGACAGCGTGATCTGCCGGATTGTACGCAATTCGCTGTCAAGGTCGAGGTCCGGATCGACGAAATATGTGACTGGCATTTCGACGGTCTCATAGGGCGCCAGCTCCTGTTCGGTAAAGCAGAAGCATTCAATCTTGTTGAAATACACCCCGGTCGACTCGGGGGTTACGTTGAAACTCGCAGTCGTCTTGAGCGGCTTGTCACTCATATTGGTCGCACGGTACGTTACCGTCCGGACCTCCCCGATGGCGTTGGTCTCGACGCGGGCCGGCTCGACACGCAATGGCAGGCCCGGCGCGATCGTGGCATCAAACCGGACACCCATTTCGCGCGCGATGACGCCTTTGGCGTTGGCTTGGGCAACCTGTGTGGTGCCCCCGAAGCCGGTGACGCGGCAAAACAGGTCGTAAAGCGGGACGGCCGCAAAAGAGAGGCCGAGCATGAAAACCGCGATGCCCACCAGCCAGACGAGGACCTTGCGGTTGGCGGCATTCCGGTGATCGTGCGTGCTCAGCGTGCTCATCGTCAGATATCCCTAACCAGCACTTCGGGGCCAAGCTTGACCACCGTAATGGCGTAAAAGATCACGACGAGCGCAGCGAGCACGAGCGCAATGGCAATCGAGCGCCTACGGCGGCGGCGCAGGAATTCTTCATCGTTCTGCGAAAGGTCGCGCTTGTTGTCGGCCATCACAGGACCCCGAACCATTTGACAAGGCCGACATCGGCCAACAGCGCCACGAAGAGCACGAAGAGGTAGCTCAGGGAATAGGCAAAAAGGACGCGGGCGCGCCGCTTCATTTCCGCACCCTCGGCAAAGCGCAAGCGAACGGCCAGCACCGAGAAGATGGCGCCGAGCACGGCAGCCGGGACGGCATAAAACCAACCAACCAGCCCTGTCAGCACCGGACCGAATGCCGTGACTGAGAGGAGAACGGTGTAGATGACGATCTGGTTCTGCGTCACGCGCTCGCCCGCGACATTGGGCAACATGGGAATTCCGGCGACTTCGTAGTCACCTTTCTTATAGAGCGCCAGCGCCCAGAAATGGGGGGGCGTCCACAGGAAGATGATCATGAACAGGATCAGTGCGTCGATCGAGACTGTTCCGGTGACCGCAGCCCAGCCGATCATCGGCGGGAAGGCACCGGCCGCGCCGCCGATCACTATGTTCTGCGGCGTCGAGCGCTTGAGCCACATCGTATAGATGACGGCATAAAAGAATATGGTGAAGGCGAGCAGCCCAGCGGCCAGCCAATTCGCGGCCAAGCCGAGAATACCGACCGAGAAGGCCGAGAGCGTAACGCCGAAGAAGAGGGCTTCCTGGCGCGACACCCGCCCAGACGGGATCGGGCGGTTGAGTGTGCGGCTCATCACGGCATCGATATCGGCATCGTACCACATGTTGAGCGCACCCGAGGCCCCTGCCCCGATGGCGATGCAAAGAATGGCAACGAGACCGATAACCGGATGAATGTCGCCCGGCGCCACCAGCATGCCCACAAAGCCCGTGAAGACGACAAGCGACATCACGCGCGGCTTGAGCAGCGCGAGATAATCCTCCACTTGCCCCAAGGGGGCCACGGCTGAGGTTCCGCTATGGTCGTCGGCATAGGCCAAGAGTGAGGCTCCGGTGGCTTTAACAGCGCATGACCCGGAAACCCCGGGCCATGCAATTTACTGATCGAGACGGCCTGGCTTACTTGAAGCGCGGCAGGTTCTCGAACTGGTGGTATGGCGGCGGGGACGACAGGGTCCACTCGAGCGTGGTCGCGCCCTCACCCCACGGATTGTCCGCAGCCTTGCGCTTGCGCGCCCAGGCCTCGAACATCGCAAAGAAGAACACCGCCATCGCAACCAGCGTCACGACATAGCCCCAGGACGACACGTTGTTCCAGAGCGCATAGGCATCGGGATAGTCGATGTAGCGGCATGATCCGGGTGTTACTGTCTTGTGCGTCACAGGAATCGGCGGAAT
>CAYSBF010000075.1:0-13521 GCA_964429025.1 uncultured Pelagibacterium sp. | reverse complement strand
AGCAAGAAACTGTTTGGCGACACTCGGGCAGGAGTCGAAGACCGTTCCCTTGATTTTTCACAACAAGCTGATGACGACGTGGCCATGCGCCCATGGCTCTGGCCGATCAGAATGTCAACGCCCGAACGCGCCGTGCTTGAAGCGCTAGACGAACTGCCACGCAATGAAAGCTTCCACAATGTAAACGTGGTGTTCGAGAGCTTGGTAAATCTGCGTCCCAAGCGCCTCACGGTGCTGCTGAGGGCTTGCGAAAGCGTCAAGGTGAAGCGCCTCTTCTTCGTTTACGCGGACAAGCATGCACATGCCTGGCGCAAACATATAGACGCCGAGGCCATAGACCTTGGCCGGGGCGACAGAGCCCTTGCAGAGAACGGCAAATTGCATCCGACATATCGGATAACGGTGCCTTCCGACCTGCTACCAGAGGAGGCAGCCAATGGCCCGTGAACGTTACGAACGGCAAGTCCAACTGCTGGTCCGCACACTGCCTTTCGTTGCACGCCAGGACGTATTCGCCCTGAAAGGCGGTACGGCAATCAACCTGTTTTACCGTGATATGCCGCGCCTGTCGGTCGATATAGACCTTGTCTATCTACCCATTGAGGATCGCGCCGCGTCGCTTGCGGGTATTGATACGGCACTCGACGACATACAGGCTGACCTGGTGAGGAATCTGCGCGGCGCAAATGTGCAGCCGGATGCAAGTCACGGCATTTCGATCTGCTCGTTGTATGTGCGGCCGTCGAATTGGCGGACAGGCGTTGGGAACGTTCTCGGGCGTGGGCTCGCGATTTCAACCTGCGCATCCCGGTTATCGATCTGGAGGGATGGCAAAAACCCGCCGTAGAAGACGGCCTGCGCCGAGCTTTACGTTTTCTGACCGGAGACAACTGGCAGTTTACCTTTGTTCCCTCGAAGAACGGTTCGCCAATCGGCGCGCGTCAAATTCCTTTGGTCTTCGAGAAGGCGAAGAAGTTTGCCATTGCCTACAGCGATGGCCTGGATTCGCGGGCTGTTGCGGGCCTAAGTGGTAGCGAGGACGAGGCTCTCTGCATCCGCGTGGCTGGAACCCGTCAGCGGCGGCAAAAAGGCGATAGTCCATTCGAACGTATTCCGTTCGACACCCGAGACTATCGACAGTACGAAAGCAGCTTCCGAAGCCGTAGCTTTAAATTTGCTGCCATTACCGCAATTGCGGCACAGCTATACGGGGTATCAAGGGTCGTCGTTCCGGAAAGCGGCCAGGGGGCGTTGGGCCCGGCTATCCTGCCTTTACACAACATCTATCCCGACTACCGGAACCATCCGGCCTTCTTTCGTCGGATGGAGCAATTCCTGCACTCCCTTCTCGATTGGAATGTCAAGTTTGAGCAGCCGAGGCTCTGGTACACCAAGGGTCAAACGCTGCAGGACTTCCTGCGCTTGCCGGGCAAGACTAACTTGCATTTGACCCAGACTCACTCCTGCTGGCAAACCCGCCGCATTGTTAACGTTGGTTGCCGGAAGCAATGCGGGCTATGTGCCGCCTGTCTGCTCAGGCGGCAAAGCCTGCACGCTGCAGGAGTCAACGAGGAAACCGGGATTTATATCGTCCCGGACCTGAGAGAGGCGTCCATCGGGGCAGCGCTCACTGCTGTCACGGGCAAGGATCGGGGCACCATGATCGAATATGGCAGCGTCGGTTCAAGACATCTGCAGCACCTCGCTGACTTGGCTGATCAACCGGACAGATTACTCCATACACACGCCTCGCAGATTGCGGATGCCACGGGTGAGACGTGCGATGAAACCACAAGAAAACTGAGAGTTATGTTGAGTGCACATGCTGAAGAATGGAAAGCGTTTCGGCAGAAACTGGGAAGCGAAAGCTTTCTGAACGACTGGATGGATGGGGGGCGCAATGGTTGATCTCAACGAGCTGAGTTCCCAGGAGATCGGTCGTCGTCTGCGGATGGCGCGTGAGAATGCCGGCATCCGTCAGGAAGAAGCCGCGCACGTCGTTGGCGTTTCACGACCCACCCTCGTATCCATTGAGCAAGGCGTGCGCCGGGTACGAATTCATGAGATCCAGGCACTTGCGCGCCACTACGGACTCTCCGTCAATGCTCTACTTCGCCGGGAGGCGGTGCATACCGATCTGGTGCCAAGGTTCCGGAAACTGCGGGAAGCTGAGGACACTGAAACTACTGAAGCGGTTCGGTTGCTCAACGATCTGATCAAGGCAGAAGTAGAGATGGAAAACCTGCTTGGAATTCAGAAAAGCCGCAACTATCCGCCGGAGCGCGGTATCAACACCGGTGATGTAGTTGCACTTGCAGAGCAGCATGCTGCAGAGCTGCGCGAGTGGCTTGGCCTCGGACTGGGCCCGGTTGCCGACATCTTTTCGCTGATTGATAAACAGCTGGGCATCAGACTTTACCAGCGGCGTCTTTCCTCCACTTCAAAAGTGGCCGGGCTATTTACCTTTGATGAGGGAATTGGCGCGAGCATTCTTCTTAATGCCAATCATCCCCTTCCCCGACGCGTCCAGTCCGCGGCGCATGAGCTCGGACACTTCTTTGGCACGCGGCAGAGCCCAGAAGTTTTGGAAACCGACGAAAGATTCCTGTCGAGGGACGAGCGCTATGCCAACTCGTTTGGCAGATCCTTCATGGCGCCCGCCGAGAGTTTCTCCGAGAGTTTTCGGCGGATCATGGAGATCACTGGAAAAATTACCGCTAGGTTGATCATTCTCCTCGCTGATGAATACCATATCTCACGACAAGCCTGCTGCTTACGTATGGAAGAACTGGGACTGGCAAAGAAAGGCACTTGGAGCTGGTTTGAAAACAGAGGCGGAATTACTGACGATCATGCCCGTGAAGTGCTTGGTGAGTCCGCTACTGTGCGCGATCCGGCAAAGGCCGATGCTGACCGACTGGTTTCGCATCGAATGAGCCTCATGGCTCATGCCGTTTGGAAGCGTGACCTGATGTCAGAAGGCCAATTGTCCGAATTGCTAAAGATCAGCCGTCTCGATCTTCGCAGCATCATCGATCAGATTGAGCTTGAGGAAAGAGAGACTGATGAATTGGTCAAGCTCCCTGGTTAGCGCGGATGTGCCACTAGTTCTCGACACGAGCGTGCTGATCAATCTTCATGCTTGCGGGAGTGGCGCGCTCATTCTGAGCGCGATACCGAACCAAATTCTGGTGCCGCAGGAAGTAGCTGCGGAGCTGGATCATGAAACGAGTCGTGAGAACGGCGAGCACGTGTTTCTCAGAGAGATTGTCGACAGAGAAATAGCGGTCGTCGAGGCAATGACGGATGAAGAATATGAACTCTTTCTTCATTTGGCCACGTCTTCTCCCAGCCTCGGTGACGGCGAGGCCGCAACGATTGCCATCGCATCGAAGCGCGAGCTTTGGCCAGTGCTGGACGAAAGAAGGGGCCGTAATCGGGCAAGCGAACATTGCAGCTACGGACAGTCTGCAGGATGGTCGCTGGATTTACTGATGCACCCTGTCGTTTCAATGACTCTGGGACAAGCTCCTGCTGTGGATGCTGTGTTTCTGGCGCTGCGAGACGGACGTATGCGCATACCGCCGGAAAGTGCCAGTGGAACGTCAGGTCGCCAAGTGAAACGAGCGACCGAAGCTTACGACGAATGGAGCCGCAGCCGTGGTTCGAACTAGATTGCAAGGTGTAAACACGGTCAAGAAGCGCCTTCGCGACGGATCTGTCGTCCGCTATTACTATCACCGCACGACCGGGCGCCGACTGACAGGCACCCCAGGCTCTGCGGAGTTCCTGCTCGACTATGCCGCAGCAGAAAAGCTGACGACGGAAAAGCATGCCGGAACGCTGAACGGGTTGATCCGCGATTTCGCGGCATCGCCTGAGTTTGGCAAGCTAAGGCAGAGCACCCAGAAGGAATACCGGAGAATGCTGACCAAGCTTGAAATGAAATTTGGCAGCATGCCGCTGGCGGTGCTTGAGGACAAGCGCGTGCGCGGTGATTTCATGCATTGGCGTGACGAGGTCCTGGCAGAGTCAGGAGCCCGAGAGGCAGACAACCGAATTTCGGTCCTTAGCGCGCTTTTATCTTGGGCTGTCAATCGCACCCGTATTGGTCAAAACCATGCGAGTGGCATCCCACGCCTCTACAAAGCCGACCGCTCGGACAAGCTCTGGTTGCCGGAGCACATCGAGGCATTTATGCGCGTCGCGTCAGTTGAAATGCAACGTGCGCTAATCTTGGCGTTGCATACAGGGCAGCGCCAGGGAGACCTTCGCAAGCTGGCCTGGACCAACTATGACGGAGTTGGCATTAGCATTCGTCAGAGCAAGGGCGGCCGCGTTGTGTATGTGCCGTGCACGCCCGTCCTCAAGAACATGCTCGACAACATGGAGCGCAGCGCGACTGTAATCTTGGCGACCAAGACCGGCCGGGCCTGGCAGAAGCGCTATTTCGCTGAGCAGTGGGATATGGCCAGCAAAGCCGCTGGCATTACCGATCTGCATTTCCATGACATCCGTGGCACGTCGGTCACCATGCTAGCTGAGGCTGGATGTAGCGTGCCTGAGATCGCTTCGATTACCGGCCACTCCCTGAGGTCGGTGCACACGATCCTGGAAAAGTATATGTCGCGGACAAGGACACTGGCGAAATCGGCGATGACCAAGTTTGAGAACGCAAGCAGCACAGATTTTGCAAACCGGCTGCAAACCTTCGATCACCGTGAGGCGAACGCCGATGCTAATTCGTTGAAATAATTGGCGCGCCCGAAAGGATTCGAACCTCTGACCCCCAGATTCGTAGTCTGGTGCTCTATCCAGCTGAGCTACGGGCGCGCGGTGCCGGTGTCTTGGGGCGGGGCCCCGGACGGCAGGGGCAACGCTTATACCGGGACGGTTGGCAATGCAAGCCTTGGGTGGGGGGAAATTTTGCCGCCCCCGCGACCACCAAGCGGCCCAGGTCTAGGCGAGGGCCGAGGCGGGAAAATCGAGGGCAAAGCGCGTGCCGGCACCGGACTCGAGCAGAACGAGCCGGCCGCCATTGGCCTCGGTCAGCTCGCGGGCAATCGCTAGGCCAAGCCCGGTTCCCCCGGCGCGGGCCGAGCCCTGGAAGGCGACAAAGAGGTTCTCGCGCGCCCGTGGCGGCAGGCCGGGGCCATTATCGGCGATGATGATGCGGACGGTCTCGGGCTCGCGGCTCGCAGAAAGCCTAACGTGCGGCTCGGGATTGTTTTCGCCCATGGTCTCGAGCGCCTCGCGTGCATTCTTGAGGATATTGACTAGAACCCGCGAGAAATGATCGGGGTCGAGATTGAGAATAAGGTCCTCGGGGAGCTCGTTGTCGAACGTGATCGCCGGGTGCCCCACAAGCCCTGCCGCCATGGCGCTCTCGGCGCCCAGCATCCTTGCATTGAAGGCCTGCGGCCGGGGCGGGCTTGCCTGCTGGCGGCCATAATCAAGGACGGTCTGGGCAAAGCCGATGGCCCGGTCGAGCGTATTGACCAGCCTTGGCGCCAGCCGCTGCACCTTGGGATCGTCGAGCGTTGCCACCTGGTCAGAGAGCAATTGGGCCGAGGTCAGCATGTTGCGCAGATCGTGATTGATCTTGGCAACGGCAAGGCCGAGATCGGCAAGATGCCGGCGCTGGCGCAGCATTGTGAAAAGCTCGGACTGGGTTTGCGACAGCGCCTCTTCGAGAACGGCGATCTCGTCGTCGCGGCCGGGGTCGGGGGCAATGATCAGCGTTGCGTTTTCTGGGTTCTGGCGGAAGGCGAGGACGTTTCCCGTCAGCCGCTTGATCGGTGCGATCAGAAGTCCCTCGGCAAAGATGTAGATCACCGCCGCCGTCACTCCCGCAATGATGAGCGAGAGCGCAAGGATATTGGCCGAATAGGTGAGCATATCGGCGCGCAGGGGGCTATCGGGCATCAGCACCTCGACGACCACATCGCCAGCGCCGGGCGGGACGCCCACGATGCGCAGGATGCGGTTCCCGCCGAAAAGCAGCGTCTCGGTGGCCTCGATGATGAGCCGGACGGGATTGCGGTCGCGCATGTCGGCGAGATGGGTTTCGGCCGGCATGTCGGCGCCCTCGAGCGCGATGAGGTCGGTTTGCCCCGCGCGGCGGTAAACGATGGCCAGCGCGCCCGCCGATTGCAGCAGCGGATCGGTGATCTCGACCGGCAGATCCATGACATCGGGGACCGCATCAAAGACACGGACCGCGACGCCCCCGATGCGTAGGCGGTCATCGAGCCAGCTGGCGCGGTAATTGGCAAGCGAAGGGAAGAAGACCGCGACTTCGACCAAAAGGATGACAAAGGCGATGACCGAGATGAGTTTGAAGGACAAACTCCTCACACGCACCTTTTTCGCACCCAGCGTCATGGGCGGAGACTAGCCGGGCAAATCTGCTATGGCAACAAGCCCTTAACGGCCGCCAACGCCCGGGACGCGGGCGGCCTTGCGTGATGAGCGGCATATTCGGCGCCGATCAGCGGGACGATCTCGCTCAGGGCCGGATAGGGTGCAATCAGCGTTTCGAGATCGAAAGGGGTCAGCCTTTGGGCGATCGCAAGAGCGAAAACCGCCGCGATCTCGCCGGCGCATTCTCCCAGAAGGGTTGCCCCGATGATCCTTCCGTTCCGCGCCGTGATCATCTTGACATGGCCTTCCCCGCGTCCGCGCACCCGCGCCCGGTCGAGCCCGGAAAAGGCAAATCGGGTGACGGTATAGTTGCCCTTGAGCCGCGCCCGCGCCTCGCTTTCGGTGACGCCGACTGCCGCGATCTCGGGATCGGTCGCGATCAGCACCGGGAGAACGGGCGGACGGAAGGTCAGGGCAATGCCGGGCCCCAGCGCATGGGCGGCGGCCACCGCGCCCATATGGCGCGCAGCGGTCACCGAGCGCGTTCCGGCGGCATCGCCCACACAGTAGATGCGGCGGTTGGAGGTGCGCGAGACAGCGTTGAGATCGGGGCCCCTTGGCCCGGTCTTTACCCGCGCCCTGGCGAGATCGAGCGTATCGAGATTGGAGACGCGGCCGGTGGCCACAAGCAGATGTGTGCCCGAAATCACCTGCTCGTCGGCACCGGTTCTGATCGTTATCTCGACATGTTCGGCATCGCCGGAGACTTCGGCGATACCGGTATGGGTATGGATGCGGATGCCTTCGCCGGCGAGGCGGCCGGTCACGATCGAAGAAAATTCCTCGTCAACGCCCCGGAGCGGGGTCAGCATGTCGATCAGCGAAACCTCGCAGCCGAGCCGCCTGTGCGCCTGGGCCAGCACCGTCCCCGTCGCGCCGCCGCCGACGACGATCAGATGTCCTGGCCGGCGCGTGATCTCGAATATGGTTTCGGGCGTGAAATAGGGCGTGGTGTCGAGCCCCGGCACCTCGGGGATGAAGGGGCGCGAACCGGTCGCCAGGATGAAGCGGCGCGCCTTGATGCGCCGTTCGCCTGCCGCGATGGCCGAGCCGCTGACGAACATGGCCGGGCTGCGCACGATCTCTGCGCCCAAAGCTGCCAGGCGCTCGGCCGATATCCCGGGCCGGGCCGCCTCGATGACCGCCCGCACATGGGCATTGATACGGGCAAAATTTATGCGCGGGTCGTCAGCCCCGATGCCCAGGGACGCGGCGTTGCGGATGTCGTGGGCGAGACGGGCGCTAGCCGAGAGCGCCTGGGCCGGCAGCGCGCCCCAATTGACCGCCACCCCGCCCATTTCGACCGCCTCGACGATGACCACGGACGCGCCGAGCGCCAGGCCCTTTTCGGCCGCAGCCAGTCCTGCCGGGCCTGCGCCGATCACGCACAGGTCGAATTTTTCAACTGCCGCCACTTGAGTCCCCGTCCCGCCCGTCGCACACGTCTTTTCGGTGCCTCGCTTTTAGCGCGCGATGGGCCCCCTGACCAGCATCGGCGTGGGTGCGAGCGCGCGCATTGACTTGGAGGACCCTTTTTCTTATAAGCCGCGCAACCTATGCCATCGGCAGCGGGCGCAATCGCCTTTGCCTTACTGGCGGACCTGATGTCACAAAGACCAACAAAGTAAAAGAGGATCGCGCGGGCGCGCGCGGTATGGACCCATGAAGCGTACTTTCCAGCCGAGCAATCTTGTGCGCAAGCGCCGCCACGGTTTTCGGGCCCGCATGGCTACCAAGAATGGCCGCAAGGTTCTTGCCCGCCGCCGCGCGGTCGGCCGCAAGCGGCTTTCGGCCTAAGTTCCGGCGCCGTGCCGGAGAGCCCGGCATTGCCGCTCAGGCGCCTCAAGAAACGGGCGCAGTTCCTAAAAGCCGCGCGGGGCACGAGAATTGCCCGGCGCGGCTTTGTGCTGCAGGCGGTGGCGGTCGGGGACGAAACCCCGGGCGTCGGCTATACCGTCACCAAGAAGACCGGCAACGCACCCGAGCGCAACAGGATCAAGCGGCGCCTGCGTGCCGCGGTCGCCACGGTCAGTGACAAGCTTGTCGCAGGCCACGATTATGTCTTGATCGGGCGGCGCGAGGCCTTAAATGAACCCTTTAATGCGCTTGTGGGGGAGCTATCGAGTTCGATCAGGCGCGTCCACAGCAAAGACAATGGCCCAAGGGCTGAGCGGGTGTTGAAGTAAAGCCATGAACGACCAACGCAATATGATCCTGGCCATCGTTCTGAGCATGATCGTGCTCTTTGGCTGGCAGTTCTTCATCGCGGGCCCCCAGCTCGAACAGGCCCAGCGCCAGGCCGAGATCGCCGCCGAACAGCAGGCCGATACCGAAAGCCTCGACATTGCCGCACCGGCCGGTGAGCCGGGCGCCGATCCATCCGCTGCGGGCGCTGCGGCCAATGGGGGCGCCGATATCGTCTTTGAGAGCCGCGACGCCGCGCTTGCCGCCAGCCCGCGCGTGGCTATCCAGACCCCCTCGGTCTGGGGCTCGATCAACCTTGTCGGCGCGCGGATCGACGACCTTCATCTTTCGGGCTATCGCGAAACCATCGACCCCGACAGCCCGACGATCACGCTGCTTTCGCCCGCAGGGGCGCCCGAGCCCTATTATCTCGAACAGGGATGGGTCGCGCCGGCCGGCACTTCGGTCGCGCTGCCGAACGCCCAGACCGAATGGACGCTCGAGAGCGGGGAGACGCTGACCCCCGAGACACCTGTGACGCTCGTCTGGGACAATGGCGGAGGCCTTGTCTTCCGCCGCACCATTGCGGTCGACGAGAATTATCTTTTCTCGGTGACCCAGAGCATCGAGAACAACAGCGCCGGCGATGTGGCGCTCTATCCCTATTCGCGCATCATGCGGCTCTATACGCCCTGGACGCAGAATTTCTTCATCCTCCATGAGGGCCCGATCGGCGTTCTGGGCGATGCCAACCTCATCGAGATGAGCTATGGCGATCTGCAGGGCGACGGGCAGCGCGATTATGCAGCGACCGGCGGCTGGCTCGGCTTTACCGACAAATATTGGGCAACCGCGATCATCCCCGGCCAGGAGGAGGCGATCAATGCGCGCTTCTTCCACACCACCCGCAATGGCAGTGGAAATGACTACCGCGCCAATTTCGTCGCCCAGAACCCGGTCGTCGCACCGGCTGGCGGGGGCGCGGAATATACGAGCCTTGCCTTTGCCGGAGCCAAGGTGGAATCGATCATCGATTCCTATGAACGCGCCCATAGCATCGACCGCTTCGAGCTTCTGATCGACTGGGGCTGGTTCCACTTCATCACCAAGCCGATGTTCTATCTCATCCGGCTGCTCTATGAGTTCCTGGGCAATTTCGGCCTCGCTATCCTCGCGGTCACCGTCATCATCAAGGCGATCTTCTTCCCGCTGGCCAACAAGAGCTATGCCTCGATGGCCAATATGCGGCGCGTGCAGCCGCAGATGAAGGAGATCCAGGAAAAGTACAAGGACGACCGCGCCGCCCAGCAGCAGGCCATGATGGAGCTCTACAAGACCGAGAAGATCAACCCGCTCTCGGGCTGCTGGCCGATCCTCATCCAGATCCCGGTGTTCTTTGCGCTCTACAAGGTGTTGTTCGTCACCATCGAGATGCGCCATGCGCCCTTCTTTGGCTGGATTCAAGATCTGGCGGCGCAGGATCCCACGACGATCTTCAATCTTTTCGGGCTGCTGCCCTATGATCCGACCATCATCCCGGTCATCGGGCCGTTCCTCCAGGTCGGCGTCTGGCCGCTCATCATGGGTGTTACCATGTGGGTGCAGATGAAGCTCAATCCGCCCCCGACCGATCCGACCCAGGCGATGATTTTCGGGCTGATGCCGGTCATCTTCACCTTCATGCTGGCAACCTTCCCGGCCGGTCTCGTCATCTACTGGGCGTGGAACAACTTCCTCTCGATCGTCCAGCAATGGGTGATCATGAAGCGGCACGGGGTCGAGGTGGATCTGCTCGGCAACATCAAGAACAGCTTCAAGCGCAAGCCCAAGGCTGCCGAATAGGAAGACAAGGGAAAGGCCGGGAGACCGGCCTTTCTGCTATTGGAGCTGCGATGACCGATTTGCCCGAGACCGTCCGCCTGCTCTTTGCCCGCCCCTGGGTGTTCCTCAAGGGCTGCGTGCGCGTGTCCGACCTGCCGGCCGACGATGTGGTCGAGGTGGCCTTTGCCGGCCGGTCCAATGTGGGCAAGTCCTCGCTCATCAACGCACTGGTCGGCCAGCGGGCGCTGGCCCGGACGTCCAATACGCCCGGCCGCACCCAGGAATTGAACCTCTTCGCGCCCGAACAGGGCGGGATAAGGATCGTCGACATGCCCGGTTACGGCTTTGCCAAGGCGCCCAAGCCGGCGGTCGAAAAGTGGAACAAGCTCATCCATCAATTCCTGCGCGGGCGCCCCAATCTCAGGCGCGTCTATGTGCTGGTCGATGCGCGGCACGGGCCAAAGGCCAATGACGCGACGGTGATGAACGAGCTCGACAAGGCCGCCGTCTCCTATCAGGTGGTGCTCACCAAGACCGACAAGCTGCCCGAAAAAGGGCTCGATGCCGTCATCGAGGCCACGCGCAAGACCATAGCCAAGCGTCCGGCCGCGCATCCGGACATCCTCGTCACCTCGGCCGAAAAAGGCGATGGCATCGATCATTTGCGCGCCGAGATCGCCGCGCTCATTCCCCGGCTATAAAACCCAGCACCGCCTCCCGGAATGGGGCAGGCTGGTCGAGATTGGCGCAATGGCCGGCGCCCTCCATGCGCAGCACGGTGACATTGGGCTTTTCGGCAAGGGCGGCGAGCTTGGGGTCGAGACTCCGGTTGACGGCCCGGTCCCTGGCGCCGCGGATGACGAGGAAGGGCTTTTGAAACCCCAAAGCGTTGGCAAAAAGATCATAGCGGCTTACTGACCGCCCCACGGCCCTGCCCACTTCGGGATCAAAACCCGATATCAATGCCTTGATGATCGCGCGCCCCTGCGGCGAGGGCGTGGTGACGCGCGCCGTGATGCTCGCAACGCCGCGCCGTCCGGCAATCCTGTAACTCCAGGGGATGAGGGCGCTCGTAAGCCCCGGCAGGTCGAGGGCCGGAGCGGTGCCGAAGGTCGCGAGCGTTACAAAGCGGTGGGCGTGATCCTTGACCAGATGGAGCGCGAGGATGCCGCCGAGCGAATTGCCGACATAATCGGTGGCGCGGACACCGGCATCGTCGAGGATTTCGATGAGGTCCCGCGCCATCCGGGCGATGGAATAGTCACCCGATGCCGGCTTGCCCGAACGTCCATGCCCGCGCAGGTCCGGCACGATGACCCGATAACCTTTAGTGGCGAAAAACCGCGCATCCGCATCGAACTGGTCGGCGCCCGCGGCAAGGCCGTGAACGAGCGTCAGCGGCCGGCCGTCGGGCCTACCATGATCGAACCAGACGAGGTTCACCCCGTCGCTCGACACCGTTAAGCGCTCGAACCGCGCGCAGGTCTGCGCTGCGTCCCTCATGGGTCCATCGCCTCCATCTGAGCCAGCATCCAGTCCCTGAACTTGCGCGTCCGGGCCGGCAGTTCATGGCCTTTCGCGGTGGCGAACCAATAGCCATGACGGGCGGGAACAGAAAGCGCGAATGGCCGGACAAGCTGCCCGTGCCGCAGCGCATATTCGGCCATCGCGCCCACGGCAAGCAGTACGCCCTGACCGGCCACTGCCGCATCGAAGGCGAGCGCAGGATCGGTAAAGGAGGGACCCGAAAAGGCGAGCTCGCCCACCCCGGCCGCCATAAGCCAGTCGTCCCAGATCAGCATGCCGGCAGGATCGCGGATGACCGGTACATTGGCAAGATCGGCGGGGGTTCGGAGCCTTTGGGCAAGAGCGGGCGCGCAGACGGGAAACATGTCGCGCCCGCCAAGCGCGAGGGCATCGACGCCCGCCCATTCCCCCTTGCCGAAACGGATGGCGCAATCGATATCGGGCCGGGCGAGATCGATGAGCGTGCCGGTGGTCACCAGACGCAATTCGATCTCCGGGTGCCGGGCCGAGAAATCGCCCAGCCGCCAGATGAGCCAGCGCGAGGCAAAGACATTGCCCACGGTGACGGTCAGTACATTGGCCTGGGCCGGGCCGGCCAGCCGCGCCTGGACCCGTCCCAGTGCCGAAAAGCCGGCATCGAGATCGGGCAGGATCGCCTCGAGCTGAGGCGTTGGCGCAAGGCCCGATGGCCGGCGCTCGAACAGCACCACTCCGGCCCGCGCCTCGGCCCTCCTGATGTGCTGGCTCACCGCGCCCGCCGTCACCCCCAGCGCCTCGGCGGCCGGGGCCAGGGCGCCGTACCGGACGACCATCAGGACGGCATGAAGGGCGTTGAAGGGAATGGCGGGCGCATGGGTCATATAGATTTTCTATATCCTATGCCAGCTCTTGTCGATTGCTACTGCTCGAAAAACACGCCAATCCTATGCCCGCATATGTCTAATGGAGCAGAAAATGTTGATCCCTGTCCTGCGCAGATTGCTCGGAAGGCTGGTTGCGCGCCGCGAGCGGGAAGCATCTTGCGAGCCCCCGGACGATTTCTCGCTCCGTCAATGGGCGGACCTTCCTGCCTGGCATCCCCCCGCTTTGGGGAAGCGCTGCGATGAGCGGGGTTAAGCGGCGATAAACCATCTTCCACATTGTCGGGGTTTCCTGCTATCAGCGGCGCCATGACAAAGCCGCCCAAGACCCCGCTCAGCCACATCCGCAATTTCTCGATCGTCGCCCATATCGATCACGGGAAATCGACGCTTGCCGACCGTCTGATCCAGATGACCGGCGCGCTGGACGATCGCGAGATGAAAGAGCAGGTGCTCGATTCCATGGATATCGAGCGCGAGCGCGGCATCACCATCAAGGCCCAGACCGTCCGGCTCGAATATACCCACTCCGATGGAGAGCATTATGTGCTCAACCTCATCGACACGCCGGGCCATGTCGATTTCGCCTATGAGGTCAACCGTTCGCTTGCCGCCTGCGAAGGCTCGCTCCTGGTCGTCGATGCCGCGCAAGGGGTGGAGGCGCAGACGCTCGCCAATGTCTATCACGCCATCGAGGTCAATCACG
>CAYSBF010000074.1:0-13603 GCA_964429025.1 uncultured Pelagibacterium sp. | reverse complement strand
GAGCGCCTATTATGAGCTGGATGGCGAACCGGCCTCGCTTTCTCCGGGAGAGGCAGTGCTGAGGCGCCAACGTCATTTCGGAAAAGCCGCTGACGACAACTGTCGAAAAGCTTGCCAGCATCATCGAAGCAGAAAAACGGACAGGGAAACGGGTTGACGTTTCATTCAACTACCGCTTCGCCCCGACCGCCTACACGCTCCGTTCGCTAATCGCGGATGGAGAGATCGGCGAGGTGACGGCCGTCGATTTCCATTGGTACCTCAATACCGATCACGGTTCTGACTACTTCCGGCGCTGGCATGCCTATGCGCGCCATTCCGGCTCGCTGTTCGTTCACAAGGCGACGCACCATTTCGACCTTCTCAACTGGTATCTGGCCGCAGACCCGGTGGAGGTCAAAGCCTTCGGCGAACTGCGCGTATATGGTGCAGCCGGACCCTTCCGCGGTCCACGCTGCCGCATCTGTCCCTATGCAAGCGAGTGTGACTACTTCTTCGACATCACCAAGGATGCGTTTCTCGAAGAGCTCTATGAGGACCCCTCCGAGGTCGATGGCTATGTCCGCGATGGCTGCGTGTTCCGCGAGGCCATCGATATCCCGGATACGATGAGCGCAACGATCAAGTACTCAACCGGTGCGCTCGCCTCCTATTCGCTCAACACTTACATGCCGGTGGAGGGCTATCACCTCGCCTTCAACGGGACGAAGGGCCGCATCGAAATCCGCATGTATGAGAAGCAGCCCTGGGAGACACCGGATTACGACGAGATCCTGCTCGTCAGAAACTTCGGCAGGGGCGTTGAACGTATTCAGGTGCCCCACGCTTCTGGCGGGCACTTTGGCGGCGACAACATCATGCGCGACACCATGTTCCGCGGTCGCCCGGACCCGCTGGGACAGCGGGCGGGAACGCGAGCGGGTGCAATGAGTGTTCTGACCGGCATAGCGGCCTTTAAAAGCGCCCGCGAGGGCGGAACCGTCGCTATTGCCGACATCGCGCCCGCTGGACTTTAGATGCGTTCGGGCGAGTAGCCGGCCTCGCGAATGGCGGCTTCGGCAGCCTCTTCGTTACCCCGGACGCTGACGCGGGTATTGGCGAGATCGACGTCGACCTGTGCACCGGGCAGGCTCTTTTCGAGCGCCTCCCGTATGGTAGCGACGCAGTGGCCGCAGCTCATGTCTGGGACCTTGAACGTCACCTGGTGTGTTTCATTCATTTCAGCTGTCCTTCTTGCATTGTTTCATTTCCAGCGAGGCTGCTGAGGATTGGACAGTCCGGCCTGTTGTCGCCGGAACAGCAATGGATGAGATGGCGGAGGGTGTCCGCCATCTCGCGGAGTTCCCTGATGCGGATCTCGAGATCCCTGACGTGGTCAATCGCAATCCTCTTGACGTCGCTGCTGGCGCGACTCTTGTCCTGCCATAGCGCAAGCAGAGCCGCAGTTTCCTCCATTGAAAACCCAAGGTTCCGCGCCCGCTTGATGAAGCGCAGGGTGTGCACATCGTTCGGGCCATACACCCTGTAATTGCTCTCGGTGCGCCTCGCCGGAGAGATCAGCCCGATGGATTCGTAGTAGCGGATCATCTTGGCAGATACGCCGGACGCTTTTGCGGCCTGTCCAATATTCATGTCCCCTGCCCTCCTTTTGTGGCCAGCGGTGGAACGAAACCGCGAAGCCGCAGCGCGTTTGCCAGAACGCAGACGCTGGACAACGCCATTGCGCCAGCGGCCAATGCCGGCGAGAGCAACACGCCGAATGCCGGATATAGCGCCCCGGCCGCGACCGGAATGAGCAAGACGTTGTACCCAAAGGCCCAGCCGAGGTTCTGGCGGATATTGCGGATCGTCGCACGGGAAATGGCGATCGCCTGTACGGCTCCTCGCACATCACCGCCGACAAGCACCACATCGGCGCTTTCGATAGCGACGTCGGTCCCGGTTCCCATGGCGATGCCGACGTCGGCGGCAGCCAGGGCCGGGGCGTCATTGATACCGTCGCCGACGAAGGCGAGCCTGCCATGTAATTTCAGCTGCTCGATCGCCTCCACCTTGCCTTGAGGCAACACCTCGGCGACGACATGGTCGATACCCAGCACGCGACCGACTGCGTTGGCGGTATGGGCGTTGTCGCCGGTGATCATCGCCACCTTCAACCCCAGGCTGTGCAGATAATCGATGGCTTCGCGGCTGGTCGGCTTCACTGGATCGGCGACTGCGATGACGGCGGCGATGCGGCCATCGACCGCCGCCAGTACAGGCGTTTTTCCTTCATGGCCGAGCCGGGCGATGGTGCTGGCAAAGCCCGACGCGTCATAGTCGAGACCCGCCATATAGCGTTCCGAGCCAATCTCGATCCTGCACCCATCGACACTCGCGACAATTCCGGAGCCGGTGAGTGTGTCGAAGCTCTCGACTTTGGGCAGTACAACGCCGCGTTCGCGTGCCGCCGAGACGATTGCTTCCGCAATCGGATGTTCCGACGCCGTCTCGGCAGCCGCGACGAGTGCCAAGACTCCTTTTTCATCGAGGCCCTCGGCGGTAGCGAAATCGGTCACTTCGGGAGCGCCCTCGGTCAGCGTACCTGTCTTGTCCAGAGCGACGACGTCAACATCTCGCAGCACCTGCAGCGCCTCGCCCTTGCGAAACAGGACGCCGAACTCGGCCGCCCTACCCGTCCCCACCATGATAGAGGTTGGCGTTGCCAGTCCCATGGCGCAAGGACAGGCAATGATGAGAACTGCCACGGCATTTATAAGCCCGAACGTATATGCCGGTTCGGGACCAAAGATCGCCCAGATGACGAAAGTCGCTGCGGCTGCGGCGATGACTGCCGGGACAAACCAGGCCGTGACCTGATCGACCAGCGCCTGGATTGGAAGCTTTCCGCCCTGTGCCTGTTCGACCAGCCGGATGATCTGGGACAGCATCGTCTCGCTACCGACCCGGGTGACCCTGAAGTAGAAGCTTCCGGTCTTGTTGATCGTCCCGCCAATGACGATGTCCCCTCTGGCCTTGGCAACTGGAGCTGGTTCGCCGGAGATCATCGACTCGTCTACATAGGAAATCCCGTCGGTGACCTCGCCGTCCAGAGGTATCTTTTCCCCCGGACGGATCATGACGATATCGCCGATCGATACCTCGTCGATCGGCAGGTCGAGAGTTTCATCCCCTCGAACAACTCTTGCCGATTTCGCCTGCAGGCCGACGAGCCGCTTGATGGCCTGGTTTGTCCGACCCTTCGCGCGCGCCTCAAGAAGCCGTCCCACGAGAACCAGCGTAACGATTACCGCGGCTGCCTCGAAATAGACATTGCGTGCGTCGGTCGGAAGCAGTGCCGGGAAGAAGGTAACGACGGACGAATAGAGATAGGCAGCACTCGTGCCAAGGGCGACCAGCGAATTCATGTCGGGCGCACCTCGCACAAGCGCAGGAAACCCCTTCATGAAGAACCTGCGGCCAGGACCGAACAGCACGATGCCGGCAAGGACGAAGTACATGACGCGCAGCCACGGCATTGGAAGGTATTCCGCCAGCCAATGGTGGAAGCCTGGCCAGGCGTGTCCCGCCATTTCGAACACAAACAGAGGTATTGTCAGCACGGCAGAAACGAGCACGTCGCGCTGGAGCCCAGCGATATCCTTTTCCTTGCTGTCTTCGTGCGCGGGTGACGACATTTCGAGTCGGCGGGGCGTGTAGCCGGCGCGCGTAACCGCCGCCTCGACTTCCGCCAGCCGGTCCTCTCCGCCCACAAGCTCTACAGTCGCGCGTTCCGTCGCGAGATTGACAGACGCAGTCAGGACGCCGGGAACTGACGCTATGGCCTTTTCGACGCGATTGACGCAGGAAGCGCATGTCATGCCTTCGACACCAATTTCAGCGCGCCGCGCCGAAACCTCACAACCTGCGCCTCTGACTGCCTCAACCAGTGCTCCGGTGTCATATCCGTTGCGGCTCGTGACGGTGAGCGTGTCGTTGGCGAAATTCGCTACCGCGCCATCGATACCGGGGACGCGCTTTGCCGCGGCCTCGACTCGGTTGACGCAGGAAGCACAGCTCATACCTTCGACACCGAGGACAGTATCTGCGGGAATATCACGGGTTGCTTCGGCATTCATGGCGAGTTCCTTTCCATGTGCCCCACCGTAATTCTTCCCATGATGGGAGGGTCAATGCCTCTTTTCTATAATATTGCATCTTGATTGGTACGATAAATCACCCTTCAATGTACGCAGTGAGTGAATCGGCCCGGCGGCCGACGGTTCCCCCTCAGCCGGGCTCCTTTTATGACGTCTGGAACATCCCTTGATTATGCTCAAGGCTGGCCGCGAACGTGCCCGCGGCGAAGCGCGAATCCACATCGCGGCCGCGCATAGTGGCAAGGGCCGCAATCCTCTTTTGCGGGTTACGCTGTTCTCCCTGCGTCATCACTGGCAGGCAGCGATTGCCGTCGGTGCAACTGCAGTAGCGGCGACGCTGCAGCTCATGATACCCCGCCTACTGGGCAACGCGATCGATCAGGCGCAAAATGTACTTTCGCTGGCATCCGAAGGTGCCGAACAGGCGCTATGGTGGACAGCGGGAATGCTGCTTATGGTGTCGATCGCCCGCGGGCTCTTCACTCTACTCCAGAACTACTTCGCTGAATCAGTCGGCCACCACGTCGGCTACGAGTTGCGGTTGGCATTTTACGAAAAGATCCAGAGGCTTCCCTACTCCTACCATGACAAGGTGCATTCGGGAGACCTCATCACAGTGGGGCTGCTCGACCTCGAGGGCATCCGCATCTTTTTCTCGACCGGGTTCATTCGGGTCGTTCTGCTCTCGATCCTGCTGGGAGTCGGCGCCTACCTCCTGATTTCGACGGACCTCATGCTTGGCCTGTTGTCGCTAAGCTTCGCCCCTTTCGTGGCCTGGCGTTCGGCCGCGGCGCAGTTCGGCCTTCGCAACACATGGTATGCGCTGCAGGACAAGCTCTCCGCCCTCACCCGCGTCATGGAAGAGAACCTGGGTGGCATTCGCGTTGTGCGCGCCTTCTCAGGCCAGAAGTTCGAAATGAAGAAGTTCGAAGCCGCATCCCGGGCCGCGCTTAAACTGTCTCATGAACGCGTCGGCATCAGGGTGCGGAACACCTCACTCATGACGTTCTCGTTTTTTGCCGCGATGGGCCTGGTACTTTGGGCGGGCGGGAACAAGGTTATTGCCGGCGAAATGACGGTGGGTACGCTTGCCTCCTTCCTCACCTTTATGACCATCCTGCAAATGCCGGTGCGACAGCTCGGCATGATGGTCAATTCATTTGCCCGCGCTTCGACCTGCGGAAGGCGCTTCTTTGCCGTCATCGACCTGCCGGTGGAGATTGAGGACAAGCCGGATGCGCAGCCGATCAGGATCAGCAAGGGCACGCTGCGCTTCGAGGACGTCCACTTTACCTATCAGGGCGCAACGCACCCGACGCTCAACGGCATTAGCTTTGAAGCCAATGCGGGGGAGACGATTGGCATCGTCGGCGCGCCGGGGAGCGGCAAATCCACGATCGCGCATCTCGTGCCGCGGCTTTATGACGTCACGTCTGGACGGATCACGATAGACGGACAGGATATTCGCGATGTGACGTTGGAGTCGCTCAGGCACGCGGTGGCAGTCGTCCAGCAGGATACCTTCCTATTTACCACCACCATCGAGAACAACATCGCCTATGGTGATCCATGGGCGAAAGCCAATCGCATCGAGCGGGCGGCCGAAAGCGCGCAACTGCACAATTTCATCCTGAGTCTGCCGGCAGAATACGACACTGTAGTCGGCGAGCGCGGTGTGTCTCTGTCAGGCGGGCAGCGTCAACGCCTTGCGATTGCACGCAGCCTCGTTCTGAAGCCGGCGGTGATGATCTTTGACGACTCTACCGCTGCGATCGATGCCGGCACCGAACACCGCATCCGCTCCGCAATCAAACGCTATGCCGAAGATCGCGTGACCATCATCATCTCGCATCGTTTGAGTTCACTGATGCACGCCGACAAAATCCTCTTCATCGAAGACGGCAAGATTGCGGAACAGGGCAGCCATCAGCAATTACTGGCGCTGGGCGGGCGCTATGCCGCCCTTTACGAGCTCCAGACCCGCCCGCCCGAAGCTCTGGCCATCGGAGGCTCGGCGCGATGAAACCGGATCCCTTCGACGACGAACACGAACCGAGCAGCTATCGCGGACAGCGTCCGCCGCGCGCCACGGTAGGCAGCCACAAGATCGAAGAAGAGGTGTTCGGCAAGGCGTATGATCCCCGGACCGTTCGCCGCATCTGGGCTTTCGTGCATCCGTACCGCTTCAAGATCTATCTTTCGGTCGCCGCAGTCCTGGTCTTCACGATCACCCAGCTCGCCATCCCCCTCATTATCGGGCACGCGATCGACAATGGCATGACCGAAGGCGGCAGCCACACCAATCTTGCATGGATGGCCGGCGCGCTCGCCGTGGCTGTGCTACTCAACTACGCAGCCTCCTATATCCAGGAATCTCGCGTCGGCGAGGTGGCTGAGAACGTGCTTTTCGACATGCGCAGGGCCATGTTCGGGCAGCTGCAAGCGGTATCGCTCAGCTATATGGACAAGACGGAGGTCGGGCGGCTGATGAGCCGGCTGCAAGGCGACGTGAACTCCATGCAGGAGTTCCTTGAAACCTCTATCATTTCGGTCGGCGATGCCGTCCTGCTTGTTGGCATCGTTGTCGTGCTACTGACCCTCGATTGGGGGCTCGGTCTGCTCACTCTGTCCACAATGCCCGCTCTTTTCGTTGTGCGCCTGTTCTGGCTGCCGCGCGCCAAGAACGCCTTCTGGGCGGCCCATGAGACAAATTCATTGACCAACGGGGCAATGGCGGAATGCATCAACGGCGTCCGGACAATCCAGAATCTCGACCGCCAGCAGGTCAATCTCGACCTCTACGACGACAAGGCCTACCTCAACCTGCAGGCCCAGCTTGCCGGCTCGAAATTCGCTCAGGTCATGGTCCCGATCGTCGACACGCTTACGGGCGTTGCCATGGCGACAGTCGTGGTAGTGGGCGGGTCGCTTGTGCTCAACGGAAACCTGCAGGTCGGCGTCATCGTCGCGTTCCTCTTCTACATCCAGCGCTTTTTTGACCCGATCCGCTCGCTCACCATGCAATATTCGATCATGCAGCGCGCAATGACATCCGGTCGGCGCATCATCGAGGTCCTCGACCTGCCCGTTGCTATCCAGGACAAGCCGGGCGCGGTTACTCTTACGCGCGACATGGACGGCTCGGTGGAGTTCCGGGACGTCGTCTTCGGATACGACCCAGACCGCCCGGTGCTCAAGAAGGTGTCCTTCAAGGTCAATCCAGGCGAGACCGTCGCCATCGTTGGACCGACGGGTTCAGGCAAGACCAGCGCCATGGCGCTGGTACACCGCTTCTATGAGGTGCAATCGGGCGCGGTTCTCGTGGGCGGTCACGACGTAAGGGACATCACGCAGGAATCCCTTGGCCAGCAGGTGGCGATGGTCCTCCAGGATGCATTTCTTTTCACCGGAACAGTGTTCGACAACATCCGCTACAACACCGGGGCGACGCGTGAAGACGTGATCGCGGCGGCCAAAGCGGTAGGAGCGCATGGTTTCATCGAACGTCTGCCGCATGGCTATGACACCGTTCTCGAGCAGCGCGGCTCAAATCTGTCGCTTGGCCAGCGCCAGCTACTGAGCTTTGCTCGAGCCCTTGTCGCGGACGCCAAGATTCTCGTGCTCGATGAAGCCACGGCCAGCATCGACTCCTACACCGAGCGCGAAATCCAGAAGGCGCTCGAAATCCTGCTCAAGGGGCGCACGGGGATGGTGATCGCACACCGACTCGCGACGATCCGGGGCGCGGATCGCATCATCGTTCTCCAGAATGGGGAACTGATCGAGGAAGGAAACCACGATCAGTTGATGGAGCGCGGCGGGCTCTACGCCAAGCTTTACAACATGAACTATGCCAGCTTCGACGATATCCCGGACGAGCTGCTGGAACAGGTCAACGCAGACGCAGCTAAAACCTAGCCGCGCCAGAAGCGCGGGACAAACAGGATCAGAACAGTAAACAGCTCAAGTCGGCCAAGAAACATCCCGACGCAGATCAGCCATTTGGCGCCGTCGGGAAGCGTGCTGAAATTGCCTGCCGGCCCAATAATCTCGCCCAGCCCGGGACCGACATTGGCCAGCGCGGTTGCTGCGCCGCTTGCACTGGTCAGGAAGTCGAGACCGAAGGCCATCAGCGCGATCGTCAACAGGGCATAGCAGAAGAAGAAGACTGCGAAAAAGGCGACCACCGACCCGATGACTTCATCGTCGATGGCGCGCTCGCCGTAGTAGCTGCGGAACACGCCGCGAGGGTACAGCAGACGCATGAAATGCGCCTTGAGCATCAGGGCCATAACCTCGAACCGGAAGATCTTGATGCCTCCCGATGTCGATCCGGTGCAGCCGCCGACGAACATCAGGCCGAAAAACAGCCCGACAGCCCAATTCCCCCACAGGCCGTAGTCGGCTGAGGCATATCCAGTCGTCGTTACCACCGAAACAACGTTGAAGGCGGCGTGCCTGAACGCAGGCTCCAGCTCATAACGCCCAGAAAGTACTAGCCACAGTCCCAAAGCCGCGATGACGACCGCGAGGAACATCACCAGAGTGCGAACTTGCCGGTCCCATAGGGCCTTCCCCTCGCCCGCAATCAGCCGCACATAGACAACGAAGGGTATCGTCCCAGACAGCATGAACAGGGTCGCAAACCACTGGATGCCGTTGTCTTCCCAGGACGCAAACGACAGGTCCGATGTCGAATAGCCGCCGGTCGCGATGGATGTAAGGGCATGAGCAAGGGAGTCGAAGAGACCCATGCCTGCTGACCAGTACGTCAGAAAGGCGATAATGGTTAAGCCGAGATAAACGAGTGCAATCGTAGCGGCGATCTGCCGAACGCGCGGCATTGCCTTTTCGGAGCGATCGGATGACTCGGTCCGGAAGAGCTGCATGCCACCAATGCCCAGCGCCGGCAGAATGGCGATGGCGGTAGCGATGATTCCCAGACCGCCCATCCATTGCAACAGCGCACGCCACAGGAGCATGCCGGGTGGTGCATTTTCGAGGTCGCCGATGACCGTGGCCCCTGTAGTCGTGATGCCCGATACGGACTCGAAAAACGAGTCGACGACCGAACGGCTGACAATGCCATAGTCGGAAAAGTAGAAGGGCAAAGCGCTGAACGCAGCGACGGTGAACCAACTTAGCGGCGTCAGAAGAAAGGCCTGCCTGAGCGTCAGGCCCACCTTCAGCGATCTGCGGCTATACCGCACCAAGAGGCCGCCCACAACGGCCGACAGCATGGCCGCCGAGGCAAACGATTGCCAGTCCCGGTTGCGATAGAAGATGTCGACAGCCATTGGAAAAACCATCATGGCCGCCGTCGTGATCAGCACGAGCCCGACGAGATACAGGACCGGCTTGATCCCCGGTGCTGATGCCGTGCGCACCGTTGCGCTTCTGGCGCGGGCGGGACTCATCCCGCATGTGTCCTTTCTGCGCCAAGCAGTGCTTCCGCGAGCCTCAAATAGCTGTATGTCACCAGCGCCACCACGTGATCCCCCTGCTGAAGCTGGGTTCCCGGTTCGGGGATGAACACATCACCATTCCTGACGACCGCACCGATTTTCATGCCCTGCGGCAGTCCCAACTGGTCAAGCGGACGGCGCAGCAGGCGCGAGCCTTCCGTGATCTCGGCCTCGATGACCTCTCCAAAATCCTCTCGCAGCGTATACAGCGCCGCGATGGGACCGCGACGGATGTGGCGGAGCACGGTCGAGATGGTTACGGCGCTGGGGCTGACCACGGCATCGATGCCGAGGGTGGGGATAAGGCTCTCATACGAGCTCTTGTTGACGAGTGTTATGGCGCGCTTGCAGCCAGCCTGTTTAGCGAGAACGGAAGCGAATATGTTGGTTTCGTCGTCATTAGTGACGGCAACAATGGTTTCCGCCTGACCTGCCTGCGCCTCTTCGAGGAGCGCGCGGTCCAAGGCGTCGCCGTGCAGGACGACGGCGCTTCCGCCAAGTTCGCCCGAGACGTACTCGGCCCGCTTCCGATCCCGCTCTATAATCTTGATGTCGATACCGGGCGATGCCTTGCGTATCTTGCGCACGAGATGGAGACCGACATTGCCGGCGCCGACGATGACCAGCCTGCGGGCGACCCGCTCCCTGTGGCCGAAAGCGTCCATCACCTCGTCGACAGCGTCGGCTCTTGCGATGACGTAGACGTCGTCCCCGACTTCGATCCGGTCGGTGGGGTCCGGAACGAAGCAACGGCCCTTGCGGATGACCGCTACGATGGACATCCCGTTGAGTTCTTCCATACGGGCGATATCGATCAGCCGCTCCCCGACGACTTCGCAACGGCTGGATTCCGTATGGATGCCCAGAAGCTCCACTTCACCATTTGCCATCGGCACCATGTCGAATGCGCCCGGCGTGCGCAGGCGACGGGAAATGCCTTCGGCGATCTCGATTTCGGGTGAGATGATAACGTCAATCGGCAGATGCTCGGCGGCATAAAGCCCCGTCTTGTCCTGGGCGAGATAACCGGAGTGGCGGAGCCTTGCGATGCGCCTTTTGACGCCGAACAGGGAATAAGCCACCTGGCAGGCGACCATGTTCACCTCATCGGACCGGGTGACAGCGATCAGCATGTCGGCATCCTTTGCCCCTGCCTTCCGCAGGGTCGCTGGATGGGAGGCGTATCCGACTACGCCACGCACGTCATAACTTTCGTCGACCCGGCGAACCTGGTCCTGATCGTGGTCGATGACGGTGACGTTGACGCCTTCGGTCGCGAGATGTCGGGCAATGGTGGTGCCGACCTGGCCGGCCCCGCATACGACAACTCTCATTTTCTCGGTCTCCGAGCGATCCGATACGGGCGCGCTTACTACCGCGCCTGAACAGCCAAGCCAACCTAAAGCGAAAGGCTGTGAGAAAAGCCACTGGACTTCTGCCACAGTAACCGGGCATTCTGGGGACAAGACAGACCGGATGCGGCGCGTGGTTCGGGAGTTAAATCAAGGCCTTCCGGCGTCGTTCTGTCCTTATTTGTGGGAGTAAGTGCAGATGTATACCGCCCGGCTCTTGGTTGAACGTGGATCGGTCCGGTTCCAGTCACAGGATTGGGGCGAGTTCACTTTTCTCTCCGCCCCCTCGCCCGGCGACCGGATCGCCGCCGAGTATGATGGACAGACCCACTATCTCACGGTTATCAGCGTCCACCACAAACCCATCAGCGCCGAAAAACATACTGCAGGCGGAACGCCCGGTGCCGAAGTGGTGGCCAAGTGGACGAGTGCTGACTAGCCAGTCTCCAAGGCGGCACCGGCTCACTCGTCTTCCCAATCGAACCAAAAATCCAGCCTTGCTCTGTCAATAGAAACAAAATGTATACCAAGGCAGCGGTCCAAAGCCCTCTGCTGAGCGGCTGTCTGTGCTTCAAACGCGCGGCAGGTGTGGCAACGCAAAGTTGATCATAGGGATCATTGAAAAGCCGTTTCGAACGCGGTATGTATACATTGTGCTGCCGCCGGATTGCCGAATCATGCAACCGGACGATAGCGGAAAGATAAAAATTGTGGCTAACTGCGTAAGACCCCGAAAAAGTGGCCAGCAGGCATAGTAGCCGCAAGGGAGGAAACGGGAATGAACGTCATGTTGCGCGGCGTAGCTGCGCCGAAAGCCCCGGAAAAGTTTTTCATCGGCGGCAAATGGGTCGAGCCGATCTCCAAGCAGCAGCTCAAGGTCGTCTCCCCGGTCACCGAGGAACTCATCATCAGCTATCCGGAAGCAGGTAAGGCCGATATCGATCGTGCCGTCGCCGCTGCCCGCGACGCGTTCGACAACGGCCCTTGGCCGCGCATGGCCCCATCCGAACGCGCGCGCTATCTGCGCAAGGTCGCCGAGTACCTGACAGAGCGGCTCGACGACATTGCCCAAGCCTGGACACTGCAGGTCGGCGCCCCGATCATGCTGACAAAGAAACTTGTGGGCCAGAACCCGACGCTCTTCAATTACTACGCGGACCTCATCGAAAAATATCCGTTTGACGACGAACGCAAGCGCGACGATGGCGGGCGGGTTCGCGTCGTCAAGGAACCGGTCGGCGTCTGCGCGGCGATCACGCCGTGGAACGCGCCACTCGTGCTCCTGAGTTACAAGGTGTCGGCGGCTCTCGCCGCAGGCTGCACCATGGTCGCAAAGCCCTCGCCCGAGACGCCACTCGAAGCCTACATTCTGGCCGAGTGCATCGAGAAGGCAGGACTTCCGGAAGGCGTGTTCAACCTCGTGCCTGCCGACCGCGAGGGTGGAGAATATCTCGTCGGTCATAAATCCATCGATAAGGTGGCATTCACGGGTTCGACAGGTGCCGGCAAGGCCATCGCAAAGATCTGCGCCGACAGGCTGGCCCGTGTGAGCCTTGAATTGGGCGGCAAGTCGGCCGCCATCCTGCTGGATGACGCCGATTTCAACGCGGCGCTGCCGAGCCTGATGGTCTACACCATGCCGATCACTGGGCAGGTCTGCTTTTCGCTGACCCGCATCCTCGTGCCGGAATCGCGCAAACAGGAATTCCTCGATCTCTACGTAGGAGCCGTAAAGGGGATCAAGGTCGGCGATCCGTTCGACCCTACGACCCAAATGGGCCCGCTGACCATGGCCCGCCAGCGTGCGCGCGTCGAAGGCTACATTGCTGCCGGCCGTGCCGAGGGTGCGACAATAGCCTGCGGCGGCGGTCGCCCGCAGGGGCTCGACAAGGGCTATTTCGTTGAGCCTACGGTCTTCACAGACGTCACACCGCACATGAAGATCGTCCAGGAGGAGATTTTCGGGCCTGTAGTTTCGGTCCTGACCTATACCGACGTGGACGATGCGGTGGCTAAGGCAAACAACTCGACCTATGGGCTTTCGGGCGCGGTCTATACGGCCAATCCGGAGCGCGGCTACGAGGTGGCACGTCGGATCCGGACAGGCAGTGTCACAATCAACGGCATGATCGTCGATCCAAAGCACCCGTTCGGCGGTTACAAGCAGTCGGGAATGGGCCGCGAGGGGGGACCGGAAGGGCTCGACAACTACGTCGAAACCAAGACTATCCATTACGCCTGACCGGCGCAGAGATGACCGCGCCGGACAAGGACGCCGCGGGCTCAAACGCGCGGGGCAAACGAAACATGTGCCGGATGGGGCGGCAGGTGTAGCTTCACTGATACAACACCCTTGGGAGGTAAATCATGAAAAGAAGAACTCTATTTGCAGCAGCGGCCGTTGCCGCGGGGCTGACTCTGGCTCCAAGCGCTTTCGCCCAGGACGTGCTCCGGATCGGCGCAAGCGCTCCGAAGACCGGCGCGCTTGGAGGCGGCGGTGCAGTCACGCACTGGCCGAACATTCAGCTCTGGGTCAAGGAAATCAACGATGCGGGCGGCCTGCAGGTCGGCGACCGCAAGATGACGATCGAGCTGATCGAATATGACGATCAGACCAATCCTGAAATCGCCATCCAGAACATCCAGC
>CAYSBF010000073.1:0-13797 GCA_964429025.1 uncultured Pelagibacterium sp. | reverse complement strand
ATGCATCGCGGCCACCGTCATCTTCTGGCTTTGATCAATGAGTCCTGAGCCTAGCGGCCCGAATAGAGATTGGGCAGCCAAAGGGCGATGTCGGGGAAGATCATGATGAGGATGATCGAGACGACCATCAGCGCAACGAAAGGCGTGATGGAGCGGTAGATGTCGCCAAGCGTGATTTCGGGCGGCGCCATGGCGCGCATCAGGAACAGATTGTAGCCGAAGGGCGGGGTTATGTAGGCGATCTGGCAGGTGATGGTATAGAGCACGCCGAACCAGATCGGGTTGAACCCGAGCGCTATGACCAGCGGGATATAGAGCGGGGCGACGATGACCAGCATCGCGGTGTCGTCGAGAAACATGCCCAGGATCACAAAGCTCAGCAACATCATGATGAGGATGGTCCAGGGTTCGAGCACCCAGGTATCGAGCAGGAGCGTCCGGATGGCGCGCACAGCGCCCAGCCCGTCATAGACGGCGCCGAAGCAGAGCGCGGCGAGAATGATCCAGAGAAACATCGCCGAGATGTTGAGGGTCTTGCGGGTCGATTCCTCAAAGACCGTTTTCGTAAGCCGCCCCGAAACGAAGGCGGCGAGCGTTGCAAGCAATGCGCCGACCGCTGCGCTTTCGACAAGGCTGGTGACGCCCGTGAGAAACAGCCCCATCATCGTGCCGAATACACCGAGCGGCAGGAGACCGGCGGAAAGCACGCTGATCTTTTCCCGGCCCGTGATCGCCGCGCGCTCTTCCTCGGGCATGGCGGGCGCCAGTTCGGGCTGCATCCGGCAGCGGATATAGATATAGGCGGCGAACAGTCCGGCCATCATCAGGCCCGGGAGGATGCCGGCGAGCCAGAGTTGGAGCACCGGCTGGCGCGCGATCATTGCATAAAGCACCAGCACCACGCTCGGCGGGACGAGGATGCCGAGCGATGACCCTGCTTGAACGACACCTGTGACCATGCGCTTGTCATAGCCGCGCTTCAAGAGTTCGGGCAGGGCAACGGTTGCGCCGATCGCCATGCCGGCCACCGAAAGCCCGTTCATACATGAGATCAGCACCATCAGCCCGATCGTCCCCAGCGCCAGCCCGCCGCGCACTGGCCCGAACCAGACATGGAACATGCGGTAAAGGTTGGAAGCGATGCCGCTTTCCGAGAGGACGAACCCCATGAAGACAAAGAACGGGACGGTGATGAGCGGGAACCAGTTGAGGAGCTTGAACGCCGCATTGAAGGGCAATTCGACGCTGCCCGCCCCCCAGAGCCACAGGGCGGCAGCCGCGCCCACAAACCCGATGACGCCGAACACCCGCTGGCCTGTGACCAGCAGCACCAGCATGGTCGAGAACATGAAGAGCGTGATGAACTCCGAACTCATGTGATCGGCTTCCCGATGGCTTCGGCGGTGTCCTTGAAGAACTGGGAAATCGCCTGCAACAGCATGAGGAAGATGCCGATGGTCATGACGAGTTTGATCGGCCAGAGCGGTGGCGCCCAGGCGGTGTAATTGGTCTGGTTATAGGTGATTGAATATTCGGTGCTCGAAAGCCCGCCCCGGAACAGGACGGCGAGATAGAAGATGACGAACAGGATGGTGATGGCATCGGTGATCGCCCGGCTTCTCGCCGGCAGGCGGCCATAGACGAGGTCCATGCGCACATGGGCGTTGTTCTGCATAGAATAGGCGCCGCCGAGCAGGTAATAGGCCGAGAGCAGGAACTGGCTCATTTCGAGCGACCAGTTGACCGGCTGGCCAAGAAACACCCGCGAAGCTGTAGAATAGAGCAGCACCGCGCCGAGCACGAAGAAGAGGTACATCGCAAACCGCCCCACGAAGCGGTTGAGCGCATCGACATAGCGCACATAAAGCCGGACCAGCTTAGCCATGTCCCGCCTCCGTGAGGCTGGGAGCATCCCTGCCATAGGCCCCACGGGCCACGGCAAGGCCCTTTGCGAGCAGGTCCGCCCAGCGTGCAATGCCGGCTTCGTCTGCGATTTCGTCGTTGCGGACCTCGATCATCGTCGCGGGCAGGCCGCGCGCGTCGCCGTGGCGTTCGAGCGTCAGGGTGACCCCGTTGAGGGCGGCGTAGGGCTCGTTCCAGCCGATATTCATTTCGGGGGCCATCTCGACGAGGGCGTCGCGCAGATGTCCGGTAAAGAGCGGGTCGCGCCCGTGAATGAGACCGATGGGCCAGGGCCGCGCCACCCCGAGATAGACGGGGGTGAAGGAGTGCATGCACACGAGAACCGTTTCACGGCCCTTCCGGGCGTTGAGCAGCGTCTCGATCGCATCGTGGAACGGCGCGTGGAAATGGGCGATGCGAAAAGCGCGCTCGGCCTCGGACAGGTTTTCATTGGCCGGGATCGGGGTCGCTTCCGACAGCGTCCAGATCAGATCCGGCGCATCGAGGTCGCGATTGCAGTCGATGATGAGGCGGGAAACCGTCGAGGCAACAATGGGGGCGTCAAGAATGGCCGACATGGCCTCGCACAGTGCCATCGCGCCCGGATCCCAGGCAATGTGGCTCAACAGCGCCTCGGGCGTGAGGCCGAGATTCCCATACTTCTCCGGCAGGCGATTGGAGGCGTGGTCGCACACCAGCACGAAAGGGGACGCGCCCTCCGCGTTGACGGTCGTGACTGCCGCATCCCCCGACACGCTCACATTCCCCTCGTGACATCCCCGTTAACTTCTGTAACAGTAATTCGGGAACGGGTATATGTGTCAATACTGAAACGGGAATTTCAGACAACGGTGCGGCCAGCAGCGGGGAAGGGGCATGACTGACAAGGAAGTGGATGCTGTCTCCGGCACCGGGGTCGAGGTACGCATCCACGAAACCATGCAGGCCATGACGGCAGCCGAAAAGCGCGCTGCTCGCGGACTGCTGGCCAATTACCCTACACTCGGATTTGCGCCCGTCGCCGAGTTCGCCAGAGCCTCCGATGCCAGTCCGGCGACGGTGCTGCGCTTCGTTGCCCGGCTGGGGTTCAAATCCTATCCCGATTTCCAGCGTGCCCTGCGCGAGGAGCTCGAGGAGCGCACCAAATCACCGCTCCAGCGCAGCGTTCTCCAGCCTGCGCGTGAGGAGGGGCATCTGCTCGACCACTATTTCGAGCAGACGAGCCAGAACCTGCGCCAGACCGCCTCGGGCATGCCCGTGTCGGAGTTCGAGGCCGCCTGCGCGCGCCTTGCCGATCTGCGCCATGGCGTGCATCTCGCGGGCGGCCGTTTCACCGACTGGATCGCCGGCTATCTCGAAGCGCATCTGCGCATTATCCGCCCGGGCATCCGCAAACTCGATGGGCGGCCAGCCAGCCGGACCGATCAACTGCTCGACGTTCGCTCCGGCGATACGGCCGTGCTTTTCGATGTCAGACGCTATGACGATACGCTCTTCGAGACCGCGCAAGGTCTCGCCTCCCGGCGCGTTCATGTCATCCTCGTAACCGATGAGTGGATCTCCCCGATCTCACGCGTTGCCAAGATCGTTCTGCCCTGCGCTATCTCGGTCGACCGCACCTGGGACGCCAACACCGCCCTTTTTGCCCTCTCGGAAGCCATGATCGCCCGCACCACCGAACTCGCCTGGGAGAACGCCGAGGACCGCATCAGCGCGGTGGAAACGCGGTAGGGGCAGGCGCCGGTTAATCGAACGGAAACCGTTTTCCCTAAGCCCTTGGTAGGCGCTGTCCTGTAGGACATGGTCCAACATGGGGGCACGGCATGAGCAATTTCACTCTCTTTTTCGCGAACGCGGCTGTCGCGCTGATTATTTGCCTCGTCTTCCTTGTTACCGGCAGTGCGAAAAAGGAGCGGTTCTGGGTCACTTGGAGCCTTGCCAATGCACTCATCGCCGCCGCGCTGGTCGCATTCATGTTCGAGGCCGAACTGGGCGATCTATTCATCGTCGCCGTGCCCAACGGGCTGCTGGTGCTCGCGATGAGTCTCAAATGGTACGGATCGCGCCAGTTCGAGGAGCAACGGCTTCATCACGCGATGGTTTGGGGGCCAACCGCTCTGTTCATCGGGATCTGCATGATCCCGCCGGTATTCGAGAACTATGGGGCGGTCTATACGCTCGTGAACATCCTGCTCGCGGCACTGGCCGGGGCGACCGCTCTGGAGTTCTGGCGGTTGCGGGACCGTCTCAGATCTCCTTCCCGATACGCTCTGGTGCTCGTCTATGGCATTCTTGCCGCCTCGTTCGCGGTGCGCGTCGCGCAGGGTATCCTCGCCGGGGACACGATGAGCCGAAGCATCCCGGACGACCTGCTCCTTATGACGCACCTCTCGATCGCCCTGATCCACCTCACGGGGTCGGGGGCCTTTGCGCTGTCACTGGCTTACGAGCAGGACGCGGCGCGGCTCACCTGGACGGCCAACCATGATCCGCTCACCGGCCTGCTCAATCGGGCGGCGTTCGAAGAGGAGGTTCGCGCCCAGATGGGTGCGGGCGACGCCGTCGAATTGAACGTCCTCATGATCGACGTCGATCACTTCAAGCAGGTCAACGACCGCCACGGCCACGCTGCCGGGGACGAGGCGCTCAAGACATGCGCTGTGATCCTCAAAGAAACCCTGCCGGAGGGATGCCCAATCGCCCGATGGGGAGGTGACGAATTCGCCGCCATGGTTCGGTGCTCACGCGAGCAAGCAACGGCCATCGCGGCAGAGATTGGCCAAAAGGCGCGGCAGGCCACCCTTCTCTCGCAGGGCACAAGGACCGGACTTTCATTCAGCATCGGGGTTTACCACGCAAGCCGGCGACCCGACGATTTCAGCCTGCTGATGCGCCAAGCCGATGCCGCGCTCTATGCCGCAAAGACAAGAGGCCGTGACCGATCGGTACTGGTAGCAGCATAGGTCCTGTCATCACTGGATGCAGGGACGGCATCGCCGGCGGACACGGGATACCTCTACTGGCTGATGTGCTGCACTTCTTTACACCCCTGATCGCGAGTGCCGGCCGACGCCTGTGGCATGTTGCACCGGAAGGCAAAAACCCAGTCTTCATCAACATTGACGACACCGTTAGGTGTATCGCTCTGGCAATCTCACAGCCTCTCGCAGAGACACCAGGGCCCGAGTGTCGGAGGCGCTCCACATCATTGCCATAGCGTCCGCGAGATCATCTCCAGTCCAAGGACCAGCAGGGCTAAAAGGAACATGCGGCGGAAAAGGAGCGCGCTTATGCGGGTTCGGATCATTTGTCCGACCTGCATCCCGATCAGGGCAGGAATGACCGCCAGAAGCGAAGTCAGCCAAATATCGCTTGAGAGACCTCCATTCCATCCGAGACCGACTGCCAGAGCGATCGTCGATACCGTGAATGACAGGCCGAGTGCCTGGACCAGATCGTCCTTGTCGAGCCCGAGAGACTGAAGATAGGGAACGGCGGGAATGACAAAGACGCCGGTTCCGCCAGTGACCAGCCCGGTGGCAAGGCCGACAATGGGTGAGGCAATGCGCTCGAACTGCCCGGACACACGGAGCGGGCGAGCAAATAGCGTGTAGGTGGCGTAAGCGACAAGGGCAACGCCGAGGCCGGTCGTCGTGGTATTGGTATCGCCACTGGTCAGGAGCGTCGATCCCAGGACTGTTCCGATGACGATTGTCAGCATCATCGGCCAAAGGCGGCGGATCAATGCGCCCAGGCGGGGACCCGCGAAAAGCTGCCAAATGTTCGTTACAAATGACGGGACAAGGAGCAGCGATGCGGCAGCGAGCGGGGATATGATGGCGCCGAGCACCCCCATGGCCAGGGTTGGAAGCCCCATCCCTGTCACGCCTTTGACAATACCGGCGGCAAAGAAGGTTGCGGTGATCGCCAGGAGGAGCGCGGGGTTTTGTTCCATGGCTCTATGTGACCAAATCACCGCGTCTTGGCAATTCGGAAAGGGACGAGCATGACTTGCCGGTACCCATCCATATGCCCTGTGCTATGCGACATCGCCGCGCGAACGGCACAAAAAAGAACCGCTTAAGTGCTTGAGCGGTTCTTTTGCAATGTCTGAGACGGGCGGTGCCGAAACCGTCAGTCGGCACCCTTGGCAAGGTTTCTCACGGCGAACAGGCGGTTCTGGTAAAGGAACATGCTCAACGCGACGCCAAAGCCGAACAAATCCGTGTACCACGTTCCTTCGATCATCGAGAGGGCCGCAATCAGCAAGACGATGCGCAACACGACCCCGATTTGGCCGAAATAGTAACCCTGAACGGCCGCGGCCAGAAGGTACATGCCGAGCAGCGCCGTCGCGACCACCCAGGCGATATCGATCCACTCGCCCTTCATGAGCAATTCATGGCTGTAAAAGAACATGAATGGCACGATGAATGCTGCCAGGCCGATCTTGAATGCCTCGACCGAGGTCTTCATTGGATCCGAGCCGGATAGACCTGCGCCCGCATAGGCGGCGAGCGCCACCGGCGGGGTGATCGCCGACATCACCGCATAATAGAACACAAAGAAGTGCGCGATCAGCACCGGAATGCCAAGTTGGATCAGCCCCGGAGCGACCACTGCCGCGGCTACGGCATAGGCGGCGGTTGTCGGCATGCCCATGCCCAGGATGATTGAAATGCACATGGCAAAGAAGAGCGCTATGAGCTGGTTCTGTTCGGCGATGCCGAGCAGGAGCGAAGAGAAGCGTGCCCCCACGCCGGTGAGCGCGATCACCCCCACAATGATGCCCGCAGCTGCACAGACCGCGACGAGCTGGATACTCATGCGTGCGCCGAGATCGAGTGCCCGCAAAATTGCGGTGGGGCCCATGCGGTAGGGGGTGAGCCAGGAAACCACCGCCGCCGAGGCCATGGCTACGGTGCCGGCGCGGATCACCGAATATCCGGCAAACAGCGTGTAGATGAGAATGATGATGGGCAGGAACAGAAATACCTGCTTGGCGAGTACCCGGAATTTCGGCAGCTCCGATTTGGGAATGCCCTTCATGCCCAGCTTGGTCGCTTGCAGGTCGACCATGAAATAGACTGAAACGAAATAGAGCAGCGCCGGGATGATCGCGGCAATCACGATGTCGGTGTAGGCAATGCCTGTGACTTCCGCCATGATGAAGGCGCCTGCCCCCATGATCGGGGGCAGGATCTGGCCGCCCGAGGAGGCGGTCGCCTCGATGGCTGCAGCGCTTCGGGCTGGATAACCCACCTTCTTCATGAGCGGAATTGTGAGCGAACCAGTGGCGACCACGTTGCCGGCCGATGTGCCGTTTATCATCCCCATAAGGCCCGATGCGAACACCGCCACCTTTGCCGGGCCACCGCGCATGCTCCCTGCCGCGGCGAAGGCGAAATTGACGAAGTAGTCGCCCACGCGGGATGCCTGGAGGAAAGCGGCGAAGACGATGAACAGGATGATGTAGGTAGACGAAACCGCGATCGGATCGCCCAGTATCCCCTGATCGGTGAAGATGTAGGTGAAGAAGCGCTCCGCCGAATAACCGCGATGAGTCAGAAAGCCGGGCAGCCACGGGCCGAGGAATGAATAGCCAATGAAAACGCCCGCGATGATGACCAGGGCGAGCCCGGCAACGCGCCGTGTCAATTCGAGGATCAGGATGACCCCAACCAGCGCGGCGTAAAAGTCGGCAGACTGGGCCATCCCGGTGCCGGCGCGGAGGCGCAGGGCCTCTACGTTGAACAGGATATAGCCAAGCATCGCGATCGCCGCGACGCCCAGCAGCCAATCGGCTGGATGTACCCGCTCGCGGTTGCGATCCGAGAATATCCAGGCCGCGAGGACGGCTGCCACCGTGCCGATCAGCAAAGGAATGCCGTAGGTGCTGAAGACAAAGGCGTCTGGTATGCGCGTGTCGGCGAACCAGCGCCCGAACCAGGCATAGGCGACCATGCTTGCGCCATAGGCGATGCCGGCTGCCGCTATGGCGAGAAGCCCCCATTCGAGCGGCGAACGGGTCTTGGCGGCCAGGGGCGCATCGGGGTTGAGATTGAGGGCCGAATAGGTGAGGAAGCCAATGAACAGCCCGCCTGTCACGTGGAGCATGCGATATGTCCACGGCTCCAGCGGAGAGATGTTCATCACATAGATATGGAAGACCGTGTAGACGATGGCGAGGATTGTGACGAACAGGCTCAGCCTGCCCTTGAGATCGCGCTGGTTGGTGGCAAGGGGCTCCTCGTCGGTGCCCTTTGCGATCATCGGTCCGGCATCCTCGACCGGAGCGGACTTGTCTGCCTCAGACATCGTTTCATCTCCCCAAGGGCCTGTCTGGCCCCTGACGGCGCCCCAGAGGGCGGCGTCTTGTAAATTCGACCGAGGCGGGTGGCGACCAAGCCGCCACCCGCCTGCATTGAAGCAATCCCGTGCCGCGCTCAGCCGCGCAGTTCTTCGGGAATCTCGATTCCGATTTCCTCGTAATAGCGCACGGCGCCGGGGTGGAACGGCATGAAGCTGTTCTTGTCCACGTTCTCGGGGACCGTCTCGGCCGCAGTCGCATGGATCTGCAACATGCGGTCGTTGTTCTCCATCACCAGCTTGGTGATCTCGTAGGCGAGGCTTTCCGGCATGTCCTCATGCGCAATCGCAAAGTTCCACAGTGCAACCGTGGGCTGCTCGTCCGGGAAACCTTCATAGAGACCACCGGGGACGTCGAACGCGGCCATTTCGGGCATTTCAGCCAGAATCTGCTCACGCTGTTCGGGGGTGAAGCCGAAGATGTTGACGTCGTTTTCCGCCGCAATCTGCGCGAAAGCGGCGATGGGAACGCCGGCGGCAAAAGCGAAGGCGTCGATCAGGCCGTCCTTGACCTGGCTGACAGCATCGTTCGCGCCCGAATAGCTGATCTCGGGCGAGACGCCGAGGATCTCGAAATAGCGCGGCCAATAGGTTGCCGCCGTCCCGCCGGCAGGGCCGACCGAAACGCGCTTGCCGTCGAAATCGGCCACCGATTCAATTCCGGACGAGGCCAGGGCGACTGCCTGGAAGGGGGTCTGGTACATCGGGAACAGGGCGCGCATGCTCCTGTGTTCGACGCCAGGGGCTAGCTCGGATTGGCCGTTCCATGCCTCAAGGGCCGGGCCCATGGTCACCAACCCGATCTGGTGGTCGCCGGTTTCCACAAGCGTAGCGTTCTGGACCGGGCCGCCCGTCACTTCGCCCGAGGCATTGATGCCGAGTTCTTCGGTAATCAGGCCGCCAAGGCCGGTGCCGTAGATGAAATAGGTGCCGCCCTGGCTGGCCGTACCGATGGTGAGGCTGGTAGGCCAGTCAGACCGGTCCTCCTGAGCGACTGCCGAACCGGTGGCAAGCAGGCTCGCTGCCGCGAAGGCGGCAAGGGTACTGAGACGCATTACGTTCCTCCCGTGGGGTTTCCCAACTGAATCTTTGAGCATCCAGCGAAAAGCGACCTCCGCTACGCCGGACGACATCGAATGGACGCAAAGCGGGGAACTGGCGCAACCGCTCCTTTGCGTCCCCACCGTCGTTTTTTTGCAGTCACACCCTCAGTTGGGGGGATTTGGTAACATTGTCGCCTGCCAGTGGGTGGATTCATCTACATCCACGCACCGCTTCAGCCAGCATCGGCGCCACCGGACGTGTAGCGCGAGCGCTCCAGCCCATATTTCTGCATTTTCTCATAGAGAGATTTGCGGGAGAGGCCGAGGGATTGGTAGACCGGTTTGAGGCTGCCACCGTGAGCGATGAGGGCGTTTTCGATCTGTCTGCGCTCGAAATCGGCGACGCGGTCGGCGAGGCGCCGGTTGCCGGGTGCACCGTCGGTGTCGTTACTTTCCAGAAAGGGCAAGCCAAGATCGAGAATATAGCGGTCAGCGGCGTTGCGGAGCTCGCGAACATTGCCGGGCCACTGCCTTTCGCCCAGGGCCGCGAGCACATGGGGTGGAACCGCGACCGGATCGCGTCGGTAACGGGAGGCGGCTTCGGCAACCAGTTGGAGGAAGAGAAGGGGGATGTCCTCGCGCCGTGCTGCGAGCGGGGGAATTTCCAGCGTGATGACGTTGAGCCGATAGAGCAGGTCGGCCCGGAACCGCCCGGCAGCGACATCGTCCTCGAGAGGTGTACGCGAGGTGGCGATGAAGCGAACGTCGAGCGGCAGAGGGTCGTTCGAGCCGAGCCGTGTGATGGTGCGGTCCTGGACGACACGCAACAGCCGCCCCTGGACGTCCAGGGGCATCGAACCGATGTCATCGAGCAGGATGGTGCCGCCCTGGGCCAGTTCGAACTTGCCGAAGCGCGCACGCATCGCGCCGGGAAAGGCGCCCAGTTCATGGCCAAAGAGCTCGCTCTCAATCAGATTGGCAGGGAGCGCAGCGCAGTTTATTGCCACGAAAGGCCGGGAAGCACGTTGGGAAAGATCGTGCAGGGCGCGCGCGGTTACCTCCTTGCCCGAGCCGGTGTCGCCGATGATCAACACGTCTGTATCGGTGGGACCGATGGTGCGGATCTTGCGGCGCAATTCGATCATGACGTTGGACCGCCCCAGCAGACGCTGCTCGAGGTCATCGCTCTGCCCGGCCGCAGCGCGCAACACGCGGTTTTCGAGCACCAGCCGGCGATACTCGAGCGCCCGCTGGGCAAGTTCGGCAAGTTGACTGGTGACGAAGGGCTTTTCGACGAAATCATAGGCACCCTCGCGCATGGCCCGGACGGCAAGCTGCACGTCACCATGGCCGGTGATGAGTATCACCGGAATGTCCCGGTCAAGTGCGTGGATGCGGTTCATGAGCGTCAGGCCGTCAACGCCGGGCATGCGGATGTCGGTGATGACGATCCCCTTGAATCCGAAGCCCGCAAAATGCAAGGCGCGTTCGGGCGAGGCGAAGTCGGCCACGTCAAACCCCGCCAGCTCGAGTGCCTGCACCGTGGAATGGCGCAGTTCGTCCTCGTCGTCGACCAAAATGATCTTGTCGGCGCTCACTGGGCGGCTTCCGCGACAGTTTCGGGCGTTGCGGCGCGCAGTTCAATGGTGAATAGGGCGCCGCCCTCGGGATGATTTTCCACCCGCAGTTCGCCCGAAAAATCCTTGATGATGTTGTAGGAAATGGAGAGGCCGAGGCCAAGGCCCTTGCCGACGCCCTTGGTGGAGAAGAACGGGTCGAAGATGCGCTCGCCCAGCCCCGCCGGCACGCCCGCTCCATGGTCGCGGATGGCGATCACGACGCGCTCGCCCTCTCGGCTGGCAGAAAGAAAGACGCGGCGGTCGGACCCCCCCTCCACGGCATCTATGGCGTTGGTCAGAATATTGACGAGAACCTGCTGGAGCCTGACAGGTCCCGCTATGACGGACAAGGGCTCCGGGCCCAGATCAATAGACAGGGCGACCTCGCTGGCCTTGAGCCGCCAGTTCACAATTTCGAGCGTGTCCTGGACCACCACATCGAGCGGTGTGGCCGTGAGCTTCTGGTTAGGCTTTCGCGCGAAATTGCGCAGATGGCGCGATATGGCGCTCAGCCTGTCGATCAGCCCCGAAATGCGACTGACAGCGGTCTTGGCCTCCTCGATACGGCCACGCTCAATCAGTACCAGCGCGTTGTCAGCGTAGTTTTTGGCGGCGGCCAGAGGCTGGTTGAATTCGTGGCTGAGCGCCGCCGACATCTGGCCCAGCGCAGCAAGCTTGCCGGCCTGAATGAGATCCGATTGAGTTTTGCGCAGCATTGCCTCGGTCGCACGGCGCTCGGCGACCTCGGCCTCGAGTTTGCAGTTTACGCTCGCCAACTCGGCGGTACGTTCGGCCACGCGCCGCTCGAGCAGTTCCTTTGCCTCGCGCTGAAGATGCAGGCGATCGCGCAGCCGGGCGCGACGCTGGATAATGACGGCGGCGGCCAGGCTGCCCAGCGCAATGGCGAGCAGGGCGATGACCGTCGCTGTTGCGGCCTGCGCACGGGCGGAGGCGGTCTCGAGCAGAACGCTGACGGTCCAGTCGGCTTCCGGCATCTCTTCGGAAACCACCAGATGCTCCCCCGAAGCGGCCCCGTCCTTGATGTGCATCAGGCGATAACGCTCGTCGCCCCCCGTCGTATAGGTCAATTCGACCAGTCTGGCATTGGCATAACGGCGGGTTTCAGCAGTCCGGGCAAGCCGTTCCGGCGTGAGGGGCAGGAGGGAGTGGTAGAGCCAGTCGGGTTGGCTCGCCATGAAGATGATCCCTTCAGGGTCGGTCACGACGATCTCGAAGTCGCCGCCGCGCCAGGTTTCCTCGATCACATCCACATCGACCTTGACCGCAACGACGCCGCGTGGTGCGCCATCGATCACCACCGGGGCGCCGAAATAATAGCCGCGTTTGAAGGATGTGGTTCCCAGCGCGAAGAACCGGCCCTCGCCGCCGTCGATGGCGTCATAAAAATAGGGACGGTAGCGGAAGTTCTCGCCGATGAACGGAACGTTAGTATCGTAGTTGGACGCAGCAATTGTCGTGCCGTCCTCGGCCATCAGGTAGATGTCCGAGGATTCGAACTGGGTGTTGATCTCCTTTAGATACCTGTTCACTTCATCGAGCAGCGCCCGATCATCAGGATTTGCGACAAGCCGTTCTACGACATCGAAATTGGCGATGACCTGGGGGAGGCTTTCGTAGCGGGCCATATGGCCGCGCAGCACCGCAACCGCCAGACGCAACGTGTTGGTGCCGCGCGCATGGGCTTCGGCGAAATAGAAGCGGTCGGCATATCCGCCGCCCCATGCAGCCACGGCTGCCATAGCCAGCACGGCAAAGCCCGCGGCAATGAGCCAATGGCGCCTATAGGACTGCTGCCAGGGAGCGCTGATCGCTTGTACCAGTGTCATGCGATCACATTAATGCGCTGCAGGAACTTGCGAAACTGTTTCTTGGCGAAGGCCATCCGGGCGGAATAATCTGCGCCCTCGGCGTCACCTGTCCAGTCATGGCGGCGCTCGTCATAAGGTCTGGTTCTCTGGGTTTCGCTTGCGCCGGAGCTATCGCCTGGCAACCCGATCGGCTGGAGACCTCCACTCCATATGTTCACGATCCGCCGCGCAGAGTCCCAGCATGCTCCTGCCACCGCGACGGCGCAAACTTGTCTAAGCTCAATTGACGTCGCGATAACGTGAGCCAGGACAGGAAGGGCGTCGGTTTGGTGAATACCGAAGTCGGGGTAAGTCGTTTGAAGCTGCGGCGTCAACCTTCCGCCCTTGTGGATGAGGAGCAGCACTCCTCACTGGGCAACGTCGGAGTCACCGGGCCCACATCGCCCGCCCGAGGATCGTGGCCTCGACGCGCTCGATTGCGATCAATGCCAAGGCTACCGTACTGTGGTCGTTGGACTCACGGCGCCGCCACAGGCCAATGCTGCCATTGAGCCTGGACTGCAGCTGCCCAGTTGGTCAGCATCGCCGGGGGCGGTCTTTCTGTCCGACCTCCTGCGCCTTCTGTTGCGTCCCATCTCTTTGCTTCAACACTCTCTGCAGATCGGTTTGCTGAAGAACGACAACGTTGGCGCGTTCGGGCCGCCTTCTGCGGCCGATATCTGGGTCCAGTTCCTCAAGGCGTTCCATTGCGAGTTCCAGCAAGGTCGAGAGTTCAGCATCGTGCCAAACCTCGCCCGAGAGCATAGCACGGACCTGTTCGATTTTATCCATCGCAAGGCGGTAAGCGCTCGGCATGATTGAGCCTCCCAGGCACCTTGGCGGATCGATTCGACAGCTACGAGAAAGGTTGTGCCTAAAGCTCTTGGTGCTTTGCGAGCGGTGACTCTGGCTGGTCGCTTTTGAGGCTAATGCAATCGAAGACGGTCCCGTAGCGGCCATGCCACTTGGCCCTGCTGTGGTGCCGGGGTTCTGGGG
>CAYSBF010000072.1:0-13942 GCA_964429025.1 uncultured Pelagibacterium sp. | reverse complement strand
CTGCACGGCCGGAGATCGAACAAGGACACGTGCATCATGCATGTGCACAAGTCCCCGAGATTCTCCGGGAGCCTAAGTCGTTGAAAACACCAAATTTTCGGAAGATGGCGGAGAGGGAGCCAGGACCTGACGCCCAGGAAACGGGGCAACTTTAGCAGCGATCCCGGGCAACAGACGGCAGGACAGACGGTAAGACAGACTTGTCAGCACAAATTGCCACCCGGACTGGGACTGATGCCAGCATTAGGCAATGCGGTGTAGGGGTCAAATTTTGGGCACTGCCGTCCCGCGCAGAAACCGCTTCAGGGCCGAGATACGGAAGGGAGCATTAGGGGCGCCGTACCCTGGGTAACCCTCCGTACGCTCGACGATTTCGAAGAAAAATCCTTCGCCGAACGGCTCGGTGTAGCATTGGAAGAACTCACCCTCGCCATCGCGGTCATAGAGCAGGTTCAGGGCCTTTAATTCCGCAACAAAAGCGTCCTCGAGGTCGAACCGAGCCTGCACGTCATCGTAGTAGTTGGGTGAGAAGGTCAACAGACGGGCTCCCTTGCCCGTCAAGCTCCTGACTGCTGCCCGGATGTCGGAGGTGGCGAACGCCACGTGTTGGATGCCAGAGCCGAACTTTTCGGCCACGAAGTGACCGGCAAGCGTGCGGTGGTTTTCCGCTCCGTTAAGGGTGAGGCGGAGGGAGCCGTCCTCACTCTCGATCACCTGGCTGCGGACGAGGCCAGCAGGATCGGGTATGTCGACCATCGGGAGTTTCCGCGTCGCCAGGATTGAACGATAGAACAGGATCCAGGTCAGCATCTCCTCGTAGTTCATTGTCTGCGCGACGTGATCGAAATCAAGCAGACCGATGCCCGCTGCCGTCGTGGTACCCTCAACAGGTACGAATTCGCGCTCCCAGACCTCCGCCAGCTCGCTTACGGAATCGAGGAAATAGAGGACGCCTCCACCCACGCTGCGTATAGCAGGAATCTGGAGCTCGTCCGGCCCGACCGGCTGACTAAAAAGTTCAGCGCCCAAAGCCTTTGCGCGCTCGACGATCGCGGCGGCGTTTTCGACCCGTAGGCCCATGGCGTAGGCAGACAGGCCGTGTGTGAGATAGGCGGAATGGGCGAGGCCAGTGCGTTCGGTGTTGATGACAATGTTGATCGCGCCCTGGCGGTACAGGGTCACGTCCTTGTTGATATGCCGACCCGCGAGCGAAAAGCCCAGCGCTTCAAGTAGCGCGGCAAGGTCCTTGGCTTCGCTTTCGCTGCAGGCAAATTCAACGAAGCCGACGCCGTCAACACCAACACGGGCGGGGAGCGTCGGGGCGGGCAGAACGCCTGGCTGGGAGCGTGCGGCCTCATCGGCGAGGAAGATGAGCGAGCGGTGCCCATCGCGCGCCACTGTCTGAGGTGAGCGGCTGCGAAACTGATCGTTGAAGATCTCGAGCGAATAGGGACCTTGGTATCCGGTGGCGGCCACAGCGGATATGAACTCGCCGACAGCGAGATCACCCTGACCTGGCATGTTGCGGTAATGCCGGCTCCAATAGAGCAGATCCATGTCTATCGCTGGTGCATCGGCAAGCTGAACGAAGAAAATCCTGTCGCCGGGGATGGCGCGGATCGAATCCGATGGGATCCGGCGGGCCAGAGAGTGGAAGCTGTCGAGGATGAGGCCAACATTAGGGTGGTTTGCGCGGCGCACGATCTCCCAGGCGTCGCGGTGATCGCTGACATGCCGTCCCCAAGCCAGCGCCTCGTAGCCGATGCGGATATTGCGCTCTGCAGCGATCTCACCAAGCGCGCTCAAATCGTCGGCAGCCCGGTCAATGCCCCCGAGCGAATGGGGTGAGACATTAGAACAGACAAGCACCATGTCCGCGCCGAGGCGCTCCATGAGGTCGAATTTGCGCTTCGCCCGCGAAAACGCTCGCGAGCGCAGGGGTTCAGGCATGCCTTCGAAATCCCGGAAAGGCTGGAACAGGGTGATCCCGAGGCCTAGGTCTCGTACCATGGCACCGACCTCTTCCGGGGATCGGTCGGACGTCAAGAAATCGGCTTCGAATATCTCAACGCCGTCAAAGCCGGCGGCAGCAATTGCATCGAGCTTTTCCGGCAGCGTTCCACTGATCGACACCGTGGCAATAGAGGTCTTCATTGCATATCCATTGTACGAACCGGTTCGTACATATTAGGCGGGATCGAGAGCCGGGTCAAACGCGCTCGGGCGGAGCGGTGCGCCGAGTTGACGCCAAGAAACTCAGTCAAGAGGCGTTCATCTAGTCTTCGAGCAGCCTCGCGTTGACCAGATAGCGCTCCACCATGTCCACTGTCTTGCGCCGCAAAGAGTCGAGGCTCTCAGGCGAACCGAAATCGCGGCCGAAGAGCTTGGAAAAGGTGGCCCGGTTCGAGACATTGAAAAAGCAAAGGGCGCTGATCTGCCAATGAATCTCGAGCGGGTCCAGTCCCGGCCGGAAAATACCTTCTTCAAGTCCCTTCTCGTAAAGCGCCGAAATCCGGTCGATCGCTGTCTGGTTGACGTTCCGCAGTCCGTTGGAACGGTCGAGATAGGCTCCGCCATGGATGTTCTCGATCATGACCATGCGGATGAAGTCTTCATGGGCATGGTGATGGTCGAAGGTAAATTCGACGAGACGACTCAGGCCCTCCCGGGCAGATAGGTTGTCGATGCTGAGCTCGCCTTCCCCTTCGCGCACGACGCGATAAGCGTTTTCGAGACAGGCGACATAAAGCCCCTCCTTATCACCGAAATAGTAGTAGATCATGCGTTTGCTCGCGCGCGTCTTTTCCGCAATCTCATCGATCCGAGCGCCGGCGAGACCGTTCTGCGCGAATTCGTGAGAAGCGACCTCTATAATGTTCTGTCGCGTGCCTTCAGGATCCTGAGCGCGAAGTGGAGCCCGCTTCCCCCGATTTGCCTGCGCCGCATCCATATCATTGCTCCCCGACCACCGCGGCCGATTGACTAAACTAACCAGTTCGTACACTAATTGGCCTATGCCTGCGGCCATTTAGGCGGTCCGGTGCGAGGAAGACAAGTGCGCCGCCAGATTTTGCGCGCCCGATTTCGACAATGCGTGGAGAAACAAAGCTTGGGCCTGAGCAGTATCCTTTCAGATCTGGCAGGGATGGTTCCGCTGACGCCGTTTGGTAGCGACCGGGTGCAGGTAGGGCTGATCGGGCGGGGGATAGCCGGCTCGCTCACGCCGGTCATGCACCGCCGCGAAGGGCAGCGCCTCGGCCTCGACTATGGATATGGCCTCATCGATTTTGACATGCTCAACCTTGACGATTCCGATCTCGCGGCGGTCGTGCAATGCGCGCGAGAGTTGGGCTTTGCGGGACTCAACGTGACCTTTCCATTCAAACAGAAGGTCATACCGCTACTCGACAGCCTGTCCCAAGACGCCGCCGCGATCGGCGCTGTTAACACGATCGTGTTTGGAGAGAAAGAGACCAGAGGGCACAACACCGATTGCTGGGGCTTTGCAGAAAGCTTCCGCCGTCATATGGCTGGAGCGGAGATCGGTGATGTCCTTCAGTTGGGGGCGGGCGGGGCAGGTGCCGCCGTTGCACAGGCTCTATTAGGCCTCGGCGTCGGACGTCTGCGCTTGTTCGATGTAGACGAGAACAGGGGGCGTGCGCTGTGCGCCCAGCTCAACTCGCGGTATCGGGGGAGAGTTGTGTTGACCGGCGATCCGGAGACAGGACTCGAGCACACAGACGGCATCGTCAACACCACGCCGGTGGGTATGACCAAGCTGCCCGGGATGCCTCTCGACCCTGACCTTTTGGGCCCGCGACACTGGTTCGCCGACATCATCTACTTTCCGCGCGAAACCGAATTGCTCATCGCCGCGCGGAACAAAGGGTGTCGCGTCATGCCCGGCGCTGGAATGGCGATTTTCCAGGCGGTTAAGGCCTTCGAGCTTTTTTCCGGCCACAAGCCCGACGCGGGCGAAATGGCCCGAACCTTCCAGGCCGAAGCCTGACCTATCCGATCCGCCCGCTGCCAAGGACGTGCTCGATCCCGGCGTTGATATGAAGCGCCAGCTTTTCGGATGCCGCCGCCGCATTGCGCGCTATCGCGAGCTCGAAGAGTTCGCGATGGTCTTCGGCCACGGCTCGGCCGCGGAAACTGGCTGCTAGCATGTGATACCGGATGAATTTGTCAAAGATGCCCGCGTGCATCTCCATTAGTGCACGTGAACCACATGCCGAAATAAGCGCTGCGTGAAAGTCGAAATCGTAGCGCACCCACTCAAGTGTGCGGGAATCTTCGCCGTTGACCAGCCGTTTTTCCACGGCGGCGAGCTTATGGTGGGCAGCCACCACCCGCCCTTCCCAGTCCAGATCTCCGGCCTCAATTGATCTGACCAATGCATGGGTCTCGAGCAAAAGCCTCAACTCCCCGATCTCAAGCAGATCGGCTGGCGTGGCCGGAGCGACTTCAAAACCTCGTTGGCCCTCGGCAATGACGAGCCCTTCGGTCGTCAATCTGCTCAGGATCTCGCGCAAGGTGCTCACGCTCGCACCATAGCTTCGCTTCAGGACCTCAAGACGGAGTTTCCGCCCAGGCGGAAGGCTGCCCGACACTATGTCGGAGCGGATGCGTGCGAGGACCAAGTCCGCGACACCAAGCGGCTCTTCGGTCGTGAGGGGAAGTGGGGCGCTCATTCACATGCCAGCTTTTTTGTCTGATGTAGCTCCAAATAACATATAAAAATGGAATTGACAGATGGAAAATTTGGCCGTTAGGGTGCGCCATGTGCTGCCAATGAGCGTGCATTGACTTGTACGAACTGTTTCGTACACTATGGACAGGCTGCGGAGCCTGGGCGGGAGCAACCCGTACTAGGTGCCGTACAAACTGAACCGCCGGCAATGGTCGGCACGACGGGAGGATTTTAGGAATGACCTTCGATTTTACGCGCCGCGCCGTGCTTTTCGGCTCGCTTCTTCTTGCCGGGACCGCTGCCGTTCCGGCCCTTGCCCAGGATGTGCCTACCCTGCGCTTTTCCGCGGTATTCTCCGAACAGGATATCCGTGCATCTATGATGAACCAGTTTGCTGACGAAGTCCGCGACTTCGCCAATGTCGAGAACTATTTCGGCGCCACGCTGTTCCGTCAGGGAACCGAACTGGTCGCGTTGCAGCGCGGCAATCTCGAAATGGGCAATATCGCTCCTCAGGACATCTCGAACCAGATCCCCGAATGGTCACTTCTGACTTCGGCGTACCTGTTCCGCGACGCCGAGCATCTGCGTACCTTCTTTGACAGCGAGATCGGCGGACAGTTCAAGACGATGGCCGAAGAGCAGCTGGGGATTCGCATTCTCGGCCCCACCTATTTTGGCGCCCGCCAAGTCGGTCTCCGTGGCGACAAAAAGATCAATACCCCGGAAGATATGGCCGGCATCCGCCTGCGCATGCCGGGGGGCGACGCCTGGCAGTTCCTGGGCGAGGCACTCGGTGCCAATCCGACCCCGGTCGCCTATGCAGAAGTTTATACCGCTCTGCAAACCGGTGCGATCGACGGCCAGGACAACCCGCTGCCCAACGTCCAGAACATGAAGTTCTACGAGGTCATGGATCAGATCGTCCTGACCTCGCACCTTGTGGGTTACGATCTGCTGGTCATCTCCCAATCCGCGTGGGAGGACTTCTCGCCTGAAGAGCAGGAAGCGCTGCAGGCTGCGGCTGACCAGGTGATCGATTGGAGCCAGCAGATGCACCTGGACATGGAAGCGAGCCTGCTTGAGGAATTCCGCGCCGCCGGTCTCGACATCTATGAGCCCGATCAGGATGCCTTCCGTGCCTTCGCTCAGCAGAAATACCTCGACTCCGAGATTTCGGCGAGTTGGCCGGAAGGCGCGCTCGAAGCTATCAACGCGCTTTGATGGTCTGATGTTCGGGTGCTGCGCCCCGTTGTGCGGCACCCATTTTTGTATCCAGTTCCGACCGGCAACGGTATCGTCGGCGACCGGACGGCGACGGGAGGCTGCGAAATGAATCGCATAGTCGGGATTGGGCGCTGGCTCTATCGGCGCGCCGAAAACGTTCTGGCACTGATGCTTGGCGTGATGTTCTTTGCCTTCATCATCCAGATCGTTTTCCGCTATTTCTTCAATTTTCCCACTGGCTGGTCATCCGAGTTGACGGTCATTATGTGGCTCTGGATGGTTCTCTGGGGTGCCGCCTTCGTCGCCCGGGAGGATGAGGAGATTCGGTTCGACATCGTCTCGGGCGCCGCCGGTCCGGTTGCGCGCCGCGTTTTGACGGTGGCAACTTCGCTGGCTCTGATCGGCATATACCTCTTCTCCCTTCCAGCGGTCCTAGACTATGTGAGCTTCATGAAGGTGCAGTCGACGGCGTATCTCAAGATCCGTTTCGACTACCTGTTCTCGATCTATGTGATCTTTGTTCTCGCGGTGGTCATTCGCTACATCTGGCTTTTCTGGCAAGCCGCGCGGGGACGGCAGCAGACGCAAGCCGATGCCAGCTCGAGTTCCACCGAATGAGCTTCGCCGATCCCTTTTCCATCTGCATCATCACGCTCCTGGCGCTTTCGGTGATGGGCCTTCCCATTGGCCACTCGATGATCGCAGCCTCGATCGTTTATCTCTATCTCGCCGGCCTCGACATGGGCACCGCTGCCGAGCAGCTGCTCAATTCGATGTTCACCAGCTATACTATGCTCGCGGTGCCACTGTTCGTGCTCGCCGCCGAACTCATGAACTCGGGATCGATGGCGACGCGCCTGCTCAATGTCAGCAACGCGCTGGTCGGTCGGTTTCGAGGCGGGTTGGCACAGGTCAATGTGCTGCAGAGCCTGCTTTTTGCAGGCATGTCCGGTTCTGCGATTGCCGACGCTGCGGGCATGGGCAAGCTCATGCAGAAGCTCATGACCCAGGATGGCAAATACACCCCGAGCTTCACCGCCGCGCTGACCGCAGTTACGGCGGTCGTGGCGCCCATCCTGCCACCATCGATACCGCTTGTCGTATATGCGCTCGTCTCGAACGCCTCGATCGGCTACCTTTTCCTCGCCGGTATTCTGCCTGGGCTGCTGATCGCCGCGACGCACATGGCCGTAGTTGCGTGGAGCGCGCGGCGGCAGAACTTCCCGACCGAGCCTCCGGTCCCGGTCAGGCGGCTTCCTGGTATCGTTTTTCGTGCGCTACCTGCCCTGATGCTGCCTGTGGTGTTGCTTGTCGGCTTGCGCGGTGGTGTAATGACACCGACCGAGGCGGCCGCAGCCGCGGCGCTTTATGCGCTCTTTGTTTCAGCGGTAATCCACCGCGATGTCGGCATCCGGGGCTTTTACGATTCGCTCCAGTCCGCTGGTCGGACCACCGTCTCCATTGGGATGCTCATCGCGGCGGCTCTGGTCTTCAACTACGTCGTCACCATCGAAAACATTCCGAACACGCTGCGGGTATTCCTGCTCGGCTTCGACCTCGACCCCATCACCTTCCTCTTGCTCGTCAACGTGTTGCTATTGCTGTTCGGCGCACTGCTGGAAGGCACGACGATCCTGCTCATCATTGTCCCTGTGCTGATCCCCACTGCTCAGGCTCTGGGCATCGACATGGTCCATTTCGGAGTTGTTGCCGTCTTCAACATCATGATTGGGCTCGTGACACCGCCCTACGGACTGCTGCTCTTTGTGGTTAAGCGCATATCGGGTGCTCCGATGTCAGCTATCATCCGCGATAGCTTGCCGTTCCTTGCAGGTTTGATTGCTGCCTTGCTGATTCTCACTTTCGTCCCGGACATCGTCCTCTTCGTCCCGCGGCTCTTTGGCTATTCGGGCTGATCCACCTGGAAGTACATTTATGAGCAAACCCATCTACGTTCTCAACGGCCCCAATCTTAACCGCCTCGGCCTGCGCGAGCCGCACATCTACGGCACGACGACTCTTCAACAGGTCGAGAGCATGTGCAGGGATGCGGCCGGTGAACGGAACATCGAATTCCGGCAGACCAACAGCGAGGAGCGTTTGATAGAATGGGTGCACGAGGCGATCGACGAGGCCGCCGGGATCATCATAAACCCCGCCGCCTTCACCTTCACCTCGCTGGCACTTTTTGATGCGCTCAAGATGTTCGGCGGACCGATCATCGAGCTGCACATCACCAACATCCACCGCCGCGAGGCAGTCTACCACCACTCCTACGTCTCGAGGGTTGCCACCGCGGTGATCGCAGGCCTTGGCGCAGAAGGATACGCAGTGGCAGTCGGCGCGATGTGCGCCCGCAGGGACCTTCTCGTTTAGGTCCTGTGCGGCGCATAATTGCTGTTTGCACCGGTTCCTCAGGGTAGCTCCGCGCGGAGCCGGTCAGAAGTGCGTCCTGCCACAGCATCAGAATACCGCGCGGCTACGTCGTCTCGATGTGGCTTCATTGGACCGACTATGCTCCCAGATGACGCAGCCGTGGGCACGCTCCACACCTCTACTCCCCCTCCGACCTGATGGCGGCGATGTAATATCGGCGCACGCCGTCTTCGCCCTTGTTGGAGACGACCGGCAGCTTGCGCTTCTTGAGCGGCCCGCTCAGGAAGCCGCGAACCGAGTGCGCCTGCCAGCCGGTAGCTTCCATCATCTCGGCAATGCTGGCTCCGTTCGGCTGGCGGAGAAGCGCCAGAACGATATCGGATTTTGTATGTCGTGAATTGGCGGGCATGGGCGCAGGAGGGGTCGGCTCGTCGGGGCGCAGCGGCTCGATGCCGATCGCAGCCAGTCCTGCTTGGGTGATCGTTAGCGCCGTTGGCCCCCCTGCCTCGCCCTTCATCCAGACGGTATCGTCCGGCCCGGCTTGGACTTCAGCCACCAGGCCGAGCGCCATGAGCTTTTTAAGGGTCTTGTGCGCGGCGACCGGCGGCGCCTTGATTGCCTTGGGCAAGGGCAGAACCCTCAGATCGTCCCGCTCGGCGGCGGCCGCAAGAATGGTGCGCTGCGTGTCGTTGAGTTGGATCGGCATCTCAATCTCCTTTCATCATCAGCCAGGACGCTTTGTCCGGCTTCAACGAAAGGCGCCCGTACCGATGGTCGGGCGTGTCGAGGGCGCATCGCAGCGCGTTCCGAGCAATGCTTGGTTGCGGTCGGTTGTCCAGCCGGGATGATCCTTTCGCTGCCTTTGAAGGCCGCTGTGCCCCTGTCGCTGATGGCACGGCCATAGCTGCTTGAAGTTGCAACCTTGGCCAGTCCATCTGAGCGGCTCGGTAAGCGAGTAGGGCAGGATTATCAAAAACGGGTGCCACCAAGGCCCGGCCGGTTGATATAAACCCGCCCACGGGGCTCACAGGGGCGCAGAAGGCCATTCGTGTGGGGAACGATGGGTCCACTGTTCGCGCCTCCGCTGCACAAAGCACCAGAGAGGGCGACGACGCAGGTCAGTGCCGCGCCTGGCTCTCCCAATCCCATCCGCCCCACAAATCGAACCGCGGCCGCTGTTCGCCCCTGCACCGACGAGCGGGAGCGGCGCAGCCGGCGCTCATTTGCTAGAACGCAGTTGCTCGACGGCCACGTCACTCAGGAACGCCACAGCCTGAAAGTCCGTCTGGATGCGATCTGCGCAGGGCCCATGGTTGTTGAGCGAGTGCTTCATGGCGAGGCTGAGTTTGCAACAGCGACCCTGGCAGGGTGTACGGCGTTCCCAGACCGGCCTGAATGACTGAGTTGGAGTCGGATGCCGAACTTCGGCTTTCCCAAGTTCTTCGCCAAAAGCGGACAGTCCACTTCCGGCCCCCGAACCGCCGGGCTGCAATGAGCTTACCAAGCTGCCGCCTAGTGCGCGCCAGCGTTTCAGGCGCCAATGAGATCGACAAACCTCCTCAGGTTGCCATCGCCCGGAACGATCTTTTGTCTCAACGCATGCCACTTCCTCTTGATCATCGTGAACTGTCTTTAGGTTCAAAAGGGTAGCTTTCGTAGTCAATCGCGCATCCCAGTATCGGTAAGATGGGACCAGCACGCATCACAAACGAGCTAGCTATGTGGCCCGCCCGACTCACGCAAGCTCTCGATGATCGCTCTTGGGGCTGGCTGATGCCAGACTACCTGATAGGCCTCGACAACATCGAACGCTGTCACCCCCCGCCCGCCGAGCGCGACCCATGGGGGCACCGCAAGCCCCAGCAGCGCGGCAAGCGTCACGCGAGCTGCAGCGCTCCCCTGGTCATAGGGCATCTGGGCTCCGACACCCTTGACCATGCCGCGGCGGGCCATTTCGAGGGCCACCTCGTTGCCCAGGTCAACGGTGGTCATCGGGATATGCAATCCGCGCTGGGCGAGGGCCCGGACCGCCTTCATAGCCGGCACGTCCCAGACTGCAAAGATCCCCGAAAGTCCCGGTGTCCTATCAAACATCTCGAGCGCCGCCGTCCCGGCACCATCCAGGTCGGAAAAGCGTTCTCGCACGAGAGTGACATCGGGACGGTGAATGCCCATCCATTTGCGGAAAGCGATCTCGCGCTGGTGGGTCGCAAAGAAGTCCACGCCATAACCGAGAATGCCGGCTGCACCGCCGGGCGGAATATGGTCCGAGAGCATCGAAGCGCAACTCTGTCCCAGACCGAAATTGTCGGTCGAGACCACGCTGGCGTAATCTGTGCCGGGAAGCATGCCCGTGGGCGCATTGTCGAGCAGAACCAGTTTGCGCGCACTCTGGGTCAGTTCGCGATGGGCGGCAGCAACGCGGGTGTTTCCGATGGGAATCGAGATCACTGCGTCCACCGGTTCCACCGCCAGCCGGGTCAGTGCGGCGATCTGCTGCTCGACGTCGAAATTGCAATCGACCACTTCGACGAGGGCAGCCGAATGCAGGCCCAGCGTGGCAGCGATGCCGGCCAGTTCCTGCTTGGACCAATCGCTGCTCGTTGTATGCAGCACCACGGCCACCGAAAAGCGTTGGTCCTTGGCCTTAGCGGCGTCCGGCTCGGTCAAGTGGATCTGGTCGGCGGGTACCGCCCGCTCTCCATGAGGGCCAAGGCCGGCAATCGACATGGTATCGTCCGATGCTCTGTCGAGTTTCACATTTGTCATGGTGCGACGCGCCCCGCCGGTGGTGCAGCTCTGGCTGCCAGTGTGTCAGTCAGGCGCTCAAGGCCCTTTTGGAATTCGGGATGGCGTAGCGGCGATCCCTGTCCGATCCAGCCCTGCAACATGGCAGGCGCGAACAACTCTTCAACGACAACCTGGGCTGCACCGACCAGGCCCGACGACGCACCCATCTGCGAGCGCATGATCTGCAAGTCGCGCGACACCATCGGATGGGACTGACGATAAACCGCCTCACGAATACCTGCGAGAAGGCTGTCGCCACCCGATTCCGCAACAACACCGCCGATAACGATCAGGGACGGATTAACCAGATTGGCAAGCGGCGCGAGGGCCTCGCCCACAAGGCGCCCGCATCTGCCGAGCAGGTCCGCGCAGAACAGGTCGCCCAGTTGGGCGGCATGACCTATATCGACCACGGACAGTTCACCACGCCGCTCCAGGGTTTGTGCAAGATAAGGACTGCGGCCGTCCCTGGCGGCAATCAGACCGTCCCGGGCGATCGCATCTGCGCCGGCCACCGCCTCGAGGAGGTCGTCCCCCACACGGCTGTGCCCGATCATACCGGCAGCGCCCTGGGCGCCCCTGTGCAGATGGCCCTCGGAAATCAAGCCCGCACTGATTGAGCGGCCCAGCTTTACATAGATGATGTCGCTCAGCCCCTTGCCGCCCCCGGCCTTGGCCTCGCCCATTGTCATGGTTTGCACGCCGCTGCGCGCAAAGATCGGAACGCCGAACCGCAGCGACAGATGCTCAAGGAATGGAAAGCCCTGCCAGCCCTGCACGCTTTGCAGTATCGGGACGGCCTCGAAGTCGGACGGGGGTTTTTCGACAGGGCCGGGCAGGGCCAAGCCTATGCCCCATGGTGCGGGCTTCTCCGTCTCCTTGAGGAGCCAGTCGAAGATGGTTGCAAGCCGATCGAGAATGAAATCGGGACCGGCGTCGAGTTGAGCGGCTTCGTGGTGTTCCACCAGCAACTGGCCGTTAAGATCGGCGATGCCGAGCGCAATCGAGCTCTGGTCGATTGCCGAAACCAGCAGCGAACCGGCATCTTCACGAAACCGCATCTGCCGAGGCGCCCGGCCGCCCGTCGCCTGGCCCAGCTCGCCTTCCTTGAGCAGGCCGAGCTCGATCATCGTCGCGAGGCGATCTGCAACGACGGCCCGCCCCAACTCTGAGCTGCGCTCCAGCTCCTGGCGCGTCGTGGCCGTTTCGGTCCGCACGAGATTGAGCAGCAGCGCCAGACTTGCCTGGGCAGCATCGACGCTCCGGGGCCGGCCAACCGACCGAAGCGTTGTTTTTTCCTCCGCCAAGACTCAACCCCTTGTCAAAATGCGTTTGGAGCCTAACGCACCGGGTTCCTCCCTTCAAGCAATCTCTTTTGCGTATTTATATGCAGAAGAATGTCAGCTTATGCAGATATGACATTGACGTTTTGTTTGCTAACTGCACAACCTAGGGTCAGCAGCGCTTGGCAGAAATGCTCGCCGCGCACTTGGGAATGCCACGGAGGATGACCGCATGACCGTCAAACTGGCCTATCACGCCAATTGCTGGGGCCCGCTCGGCGGCAATGCGGTGGGGGTAACGTCCATCACCGAGCTGACCTACCGGACATTCGCGGACATGGATCGTGCCTTTGCCGATATCGCGCGGGTCGGATATGAGGGCGTGGAAATCTTCGATGGCAATCTGCTCGACGAGACTTCGGCCGATCTGCGCCGCAAGCTCGCCGGCGCGGGACTTGAACTGGTCTCGACCTATTCAGGCGGCAATTTCATCTTTCCCGACATCCTGCCCGAAGAGCTGGCCCGCATCGAGCGGGTCGCCGGAGCCGCGGCGGAAGCTGGAGCAACACACTACGTTATCGGCGGTGGCGCCAAGCGCAGCGGCGGCATTCAGGCTGACGATTATCGGCGGCTCGGCGAAGCGCTTGACCGGGTGGGGGAAATTGCCGAGCGGGCAGGGCTGCGCGCCCACTACCACCCGCATCTCTCCACCATCGTGGAAGGTCCGGCCGAAGTCACGAGGATCTTCGGCATTACCCGCCTCGATTTCTGCCCCGACACCGCACACCTGGCAGCGGCGGGCGGCGACCCGGCGGCGCAGGTGCGTGAATTCGCCGGCCGTATCTCGCTGGTCCACCTCAAGGGCCTGCAGCGCGAGCCGTTCGGCTTCACCCCGCTCGACGCCGGCGATCTCGACAACGCGTCAGTGATCGAAGCACTCAAGGACACCGATTATTCGGGCTGGGTCATCGCCGAGCTCGACAGCTGGCCCGATCCCTTTGAGGGAGCGGCGCGCAGCCACGCATTCCTGAAACGGCATCTTGCCTGATCAAACAGCACCAAGTCACCAAAGGGAGGAAACCATGGGACATTTCAAGACAACGGCCCTGCTGACGGCAGCACTGCTGGCCGGTACGTTTGCCGGATCGGCGTTCGCACAGAGCCCCGACGAGGCGTTGGCGGCGCTCGCAAGCCAAACGCTTAGCACCGGTCCGGGGGGCGAAAGCCCGGTCTCTGCATCAGAGATCGAGTTGACCGACGATGAACTGGCACAGATCCAGGCCATGGGCGCCACCGCGGCCATCGTTATGCACTATGGTGGCGATGACTGGAGCCAGGCCCAGATCAACGGCCTTCGCACACAGTTCGAGGCGATGGGTATCGAGGTCATTGCCACAACCGATGCCGGGTTCAATTCCGCCAAGCAGGTGTCCGACATCGAGACCATCATGGCACAAAGCCCCGACATCATCATTTCAATTCCCACAGATCCTGTCGCTACAGCCAACGCCTATCGGCAGGCCTCCGAGGCCGGTGTCGTGCTGGTCTTCATGGACAACGTTCCAGCTGGCTT
>CAYSBF010000071.1:11265-14178 GCA_964429025.1 uncultured Pelagibacterium sp. | reverse complement strand
CCATTGAAACGCCGCTTGCCGAGGTCATCGAAGCCATCGAAAACGAAGACCGCCCGCATCAGTGCGGGATTACCATCAGCGTGGGCAACAGGGCGCGCAAGACGCAGACACGGATTGTGGGATTGCCGGGAACGCCGGTCCCGGCCGTGGTGGGGTATATTCTGTCATGAGGATCCGGGAAGGATTGAGCGCATTGCGGCTTGTGCTGATGGCAGCCTTCCTCGCCATTGTGCTGGCCGGCTGCACGACGCTCAATTCGACCGGATTGGCTGGCTTCGGCACCTCGCCCAACCCCGGCCCGGCGACGCCTGACAGCGAGACGCTCGGAGAGGGCGATATCGTCATCGGGGTGCTGATTGACCGCACCCCACCTGCCCTAACTGCGGGTGCCCACAACGGCGTGCATCTTGCAGCCCGGCTGGCGGCAACCAATCCCGCTGCGTCGAGGATCAAATTCGAGGTCCGGACCGTTGCCGGCGAGGGCGCTGCGATACGCCGCGCAGCCAATGCGCTTAGGCAATCAGGCGCGCAAATCATCATCGCCGATCTGGACGCCCCGGGCTCGCTCGCGGCTGCGGGAGCGGCAGTACCGGTCCTGTCCCTCGCCACGGCGACGTCCAGCCATGAGGGGCTGTACTGGGCCGGGTTCAGCAGTCTCGACGAGGCAGCCGCATTGGCAAGGGCGGCGCAGGCGCGCAATATCCGTTCCCTGGTAGTTGCCGTCACGCCGGATAGCCAAAGCCAGGCCCTCGCGGGGGCAATCGGCACGATCGCGCCGCAGTTGGGCATCACGGTCTCGATGCTGCCGGTTGAGGATGCCAACTCGGTTTATAACTATCTCTCGATACAGGACACTGAATCGGTTGCCGATGCGCTCGTCTTTGCTACGCCCGCCTATGTGGCCGCTGCCCTGATTGCGCCGGTCGAGGCCGCGGCCGGCAGTTTCCCCGTGCCGATCATCGGTAATGCCGGATGGGCGCTTGAGCAGGATGCGCTGCAAGCGCTGCCGCCCGGGTGGTATCCCTCCCTGCCCCGCTCCGGCCTTATGAACTTCCGCGAGCGCTTCGTCGCCGCCTATGGTGCCGAACCAAATCTGCGATCGGCGCTCGCCTACGATCTCATGATCCTCGCGGCTGCCCTGCCTACGCTGATCGAGCAATCCCCCTACGATCACGCGATCCTCACCAATGAGCAGGGCTTCCAGGGCTTTACCGGGCCCTTCAGGTTCCAGCCCTCCGGCATATCCGCTCAGCGCGCCTACGAAATCATCGACATTCCGTAGTTCGCATATTGTGATATGCAACTTAATTAAGGTTAACGGGAAATTACCGTTTGCCGCATATCATAGTATTCTCTCGCAAGGCTTTTTGCTTGCCCCGCCAAATCAACTGCAGAAAATCACGGCAACGATTTGTTTACCCTAAAGGGGGGACGCTGCCATGACGATCCGCAACGAAAACGAAGGCCTGGCCAATCTCGCACAGGAGGAGGCGACCGAGGCGTTGAATTACGTCCGCGTGGCGCAACTGGACGAAGGCGAAACGCCGCCAGAGGCAGGAGAACAGCCGGCAGAGGAAACCGCTGCTGAAGAGCCCACTCCGGCGGAAAGCCAGCAGATCGTTGTCGAAGTCGAGGACGGTCTCATCGCACGCCTCCCCGAAGGCGCGAGCATCGAGCAACCGCGCGTCAACGGCACGAACCTCGAATTCGTACAGCCCGATGGCAGCGTCATCGTCGTTGCGAATGGGGCCGTGATGGGTCTCACCATCTTCATCGGGTCGATCGAAATCCCGCCGCAGACCGTGGCGGCGCTGTTCGAAGCCAACGAAATCGACGTCGCCGCCGGTCCTGAGGGCGGTCAGCCCGGGAGCTCGGGCGGCAACTTCGCTCGCGATATACCCGGCATGGACGATGGTGGTGAAGATGGCACCAGCGAGTTGTTGGACGACACGGAGCTGTTGCTGGGGGCGGTGTCGGATGAGGAGATTATCGAGAACAATCTGCCCCCTCGGTTCGCTAACCTTTTTATAGACGTGCGGCTGTCGGAAGAGGGTCTGCCCAACGCCAACCCCGACGACATCGGGTTCAACGACACCACGAATGTCGTCGTATTTTCGGGTAACCTGAACGCCTCAGACCCCAATGGTGATCCCCTCAACTTTACTTTCGGCCAGCCCCAGGAAGCATTGTCTTCCAACGGGGCACCAATTGTCTGGAGTGGTGTGGGCACCTCATCCGTTTTCGGTTATGCGGGGAGTGAACTCGTCATAATGGCTACGGTGACTGGCGGCACCGGAAGCTTCACAATCACGCTGTTGGGGCCCATCGATCATCCGGATGTGTCGGTGGAAGACCAGCTAACCCTGAACATTCCCATAACAGCCAGCGACCCGTTCGGCGCCACCGCGACAGCGACGATTGGCCTTACGCTTGAAGACGACAGCCCGATCATCGGCACGCCTGATTCACGCATTGTCGATGAAGACGGTTTGCCGGTCCTTGACGGGATCATTCCCAATATCGGCGGGCCGGGCGATGCCACGGGTGCGCCGACGGTTGCGAGCGGCTCGCTTGCCATTTCCTGGGGCGCCGACAGCGGCAATTCCCTCGTTGATGGCGGGTTTAGCGGCACCCAGATTGCGGGCGACCGCTCGGTTGTGTTCGACCCCGCGATCACGGCCCCGTTGGGCCTGACCTCGAACGGCGTGCAGATCGTGTACGCGCTCTCTGCCAACGGCACGGTGCTGACCGCGACGGCGGGCGATGGTGGTCCCGTGGTGTTCACGGTTTCGCTCTCGGATGAAGGCGCAGGCTCCTACACCTTCACGCTCGAGGGCGTTCTCGACCATGCGGTCGCCGGGACCGAGGACAATATCGATCTCGGCTTTGGCTTTGTCGCCCGTGACGGCGACG
>CAYSBF010000071.1:0-11165 GCA_964429025.1 uncultured Pelagibacterium sp. | reverse complement strand
GCGACAGCGCGACCGGATCGCTCGCCATCAGCGTCAACGACGATGTGCCGGTGGCCAGGACGGTGACGGCTTTGACGGTTCTGGACGACGAAGCGCAGGGTTCGGGCAATAGCGGACCCTGGCTTGGCGGCGATGTGAGCCCCAATGTCTCAACGGTTTCGGGTGGTGCGGGAGCGCTGTTCAGCGCCGGCGCCGACGGGGTCAAGTCGGTCACGCTTAACGGCCCGGCCTTCAGCGTGATCTACAAGGACGCCGATGGCTTTGCACAGGTGGAATCCGTCACCTGGAGCGCGGGCGTCAAGGGCGCCGACGGGGGGACCATTTTCACGGCGACCGGGGACACTTCGAACCAGGTGGCGGCGACGCTGAGGATCAATGCCGATGGCTCCTACAGCTTCACCCTGAGCGCTCCAGTTGCGCATGGGACGGCGGTGCCGTTCGTTGAAGAGAACGAGACGCTCTCGTTCGGCTTCACGGTTACCGATGGGGACAACGACACGGCGAGCGGCACGCTCAACATCCGCGTCAACGACGACACGCCGGAGCCGGTGCTCTCGGTGGTGCTGGCATCGCGGGTGCTCGACGACGAGGCGCAGGTTCTGTTTACCCCGACCAACCCGGGCGGGTTCTGGGACGTATCTGCGAACTACAGCACCGTCGCCGGCGGGGCCGGCTCGCTGTTCCGGATCGGTGCCGATGGGCTCGGTTCGATCGATGTGGGGCTGCCCTCCTTCTCGATCGTCTACAAGAATGCGGAAGGCTTCGCGCAGACGGAGACCGTCCAGTGGGGCGCAGGCGAACGCAGCGCCGATGGCACCACAACCTGGATGGCGACCGGCTCGCTCTCCGGTCAGGCGGCCGCGACCCTGGTCATCAGGGCCGACGGCTCCTACGAGTTCACTCTCACCGCGCCGGTCGCGCATGGCCCGTCGCTGCTGGGCGAGAACAACGACGTGCTCACCTTCACCTACCTGGTGAGGGACGGCGACGGCGACCAGGCGGTCGGCTCCCTGGTGGTGAGCGTCAACGACGACACGCCTGTGGCGAAGGTGGTCACCGCCGCCACGGTTCTGGACGACGAGGCGCAGACGCTGTTTGCGGGGAACGACACGCCGGCCGACGGCGTGGCGAATGTGAAGGTGGCCACGGGAGATGCCGGCGCGCTGTTCAGCGCCGGGGCCGACGGGGTGCGCTCCGTGGCGATCACCGGCGGCGGCTTCTCGGTCATTTACAGGGACGAGCAGGGTTTTGCGCAGACCGAGTCGGTCACCTGGAACGAGGGCGTCAAGGGCGCCGACGGGGCGACCGTTTTCACGGCGACCAGCGCACACTATCCGGCCGGAACCCCGGCCGCCACGCTGGTGATCAATGCCGACGGCTCCTACACCTTCACCCTCAACGCTCCGGTCGCCCATCCGGCCGCCGGCAGCACCGAGGAGAACAGCACCATCTCATTGGGCGTCACCGTCACCGACGGCGACGGCGACAGCGCGACCGGATCGCTCGCCATCAGCGTCAACGACGATGTGCCGGTGGCTTCCAATGGCGGCACGATCGACCTGCAGGAGAAGCGCGACGGATCCGGCGCCTTCGCCGCCTCGACGGTCGAGGGCACGCTGCCCTTCGACCCGGGCGCGGACGGGGCGACGGTCACGGCGGTCACCTACCGCTTCGGCGGGGCGATCATGGACATGGATGCCCCCGGCGGCTTCCCGGCCCTCACCTCGGGCGGGGAGCCGGTGACGATCGTCACCAACATCAATCCCGATACTAAGGTTATCACGCTCACCGGCACGGCGAACGGCGAGCCGGTCTTCACCTTTGTCGTGGAACCGAATGGCGAATACACCTTCACGCTCAAGGGTCCGATCGATCATCCGGATATCGGTGAGACGGGCGCAGCGGACGAGTTGCGCATGGTGTTCGACTTCACCGTCACCGATGGCGACGGCGACACTTCGACGAGCTGGATCCAGGTCGACATCCGTGATGACGGGCCGACGACAACGCAGGTCGATCGGTACATCACGCTCAACGAGGCACAGATTGACGCCGATGGCGTGTCCGGCGCACACTCATTCAACATTGACTTCGGCGCGGATGGGTACGGCAAAACGTATTTCACGGGCCAGATGGGGTTCAATATCGGCGGTACGATGGCAGGCAACATCACGTTCAATGTAGAGAACGGTCCGCAGACGATCGACGAAGTGACGTCGGATGGCCAGCCTATTACCTTTGAGAGAATAGATGGCAATACCATCATTGGCTACGTCGGCTCCCCTGACAAAAAGATCATCGAGCTCAAGCTGACCGACACCGATACCAGCGTGACTGCCACGCTGTTCGGCAAGATCGACCATATCGACGTCAATGGGGTGACGCCGCTCGACCTGCTGCGCCTCGATGCAACGGTAGCGTTCGAGGATGGCGACGGCGACCGGGTGACCTCGATCCTGCGCGTCAACATCAATGACGACAAGCCGGTCGTGACCGGCGACGGCAACCATAATGTGTCTCTTGAAGAGAACGATATTGCTCCGCTTGTTGGCCAGCCTGCAGGCACCGACGGCACCGGTTCAACGATCATTGATGGCAACATTACCAAGGTAGACTTTGGCGCGGACGGGTTTGGATCAATAGCGTTCGCTGGCGGATTCAATGTCCCCAACGCGGGGTTGGGTACGCTGGTACCTGACGGTCCCGGCGTTGACTCGGGCCTCACTTCCGACAACGACGCGATCTTGTTCCGGTTGTCGGACGATGGTCTTGTTATCGAGGGCTACGTCCTTCGTTCAGGCAGCGGGGAAGAGTTGATCCTGCGCGCCACGCTCAATGGCCATGACCGCGGCTATCAGGTCGAACTGATGGGCAATATCGATCATCAGCCCGGTTCGACGGGACGCGGCGCTGGCCAGTCGATCAACTTCGTGGTTCGCGCTTCAGATGGCGATGGCGACTATGTCGATGTCGATCTGAGCCTGCGGGTGCACGATGACGCGCCTGTCAAAGCCCATGACTACCGGTACATTACGCTGAACGAGAGCGACCTCGGCGCCGGCATAGAGAGTGGGACGGCCATTTTCGAGAACGACATGGGCGCAGACGGATTTGGCTCTGCGGTCTTCACCGGTCTCATCAAACTTCACATTGGTGGCGGAACGGAAGGCAACGTCTCGTTCTCCATCCCCAATGCGGGTGATTTCCACCCGGTTGAGCAACTCACCTCGAATGGCGTGGCGCTTGTCTTCACCAAGGTGAACGATACGCTTATAGAAGCGCGAGCCGATGGTGCGCTGGTTCTCGAAATTTCGATGACCGGGACGGATCAGCAGGCTACGGCGCGGCTTCACGCCCCGATCGATCATGTTGCGGTTGTCGGCGGCCAAATTCAGTTGATCCGCGTCGACGCAACCATTGCATTCACCGATGGTGATGGCGACACGATCACGGCGATCGTCCGTACAAACATCAATGACGACGGGCCGGTGGCCGCGTATTCGGGAACGGAAACGATCCAGGAAAAGACCAATCTCGATGGCTCGTTTGCTCCTCAGGAAGCGACCGGGGCGCTGGTGTTCAATACGGGGGCCGATGGCGGCGGAGTGTCGAACGTTTCGTACCGGACCACAATCGATCAGGAGGACGGAACCTTCCCGCCCCTGACATCGGGCGGCCAGCCGATCGACGTGACAACCTCGCTTGACGGTTTGACGGTGACCGGCTCGGTGGGATCGACCGTGATCTTCATGCTGGAGGTTACCAATCCCGCTACCGGTGTTTACACCTTTAAGCTGCTTGGCCCGATCGACCATCCCGACGCCGGCACGAACGGTTCTGAAACGGGCGGCGCCGATTACCTGCGGCTGGTGTTCGATTTCACCGTCACGGATGGGGACGGCGACTCGACCGCCTTCAACCAGGGCACATTGCAGATCGACATCCGCGACGACGGACCGACTGTCGGCTCCGTGGAGGCGCCGACGCTGTATATGGAAACGTTCGACAGCGGCACTCCGGCGGGCTTTGCCCAAGGTGGTAGCTACGGAAACATCGAGACCAAGGCGTCCGGCGAGGGCGGCATAGAGACCAAGGACGGCACCGGCAACTACGCCCTGCTCACGCAGACGGCGTCGGGCCCGTATACCTTCTTCGGCGGCCCGCGGACCGACTTCTTCGACGGCTTCAAGGCGAGCATCGATATCTGGCTCGATCCTGATGCGTTGTCATCGGGAGAAGGGTTCGACTATTCCGTCGCCGCCTATCGGCAGAATGGCGCACATCTTCGTGACTTCATCTTCCACGTCACGAAGGATAGTTCGACCGGACAATTGCTTGTCGGTGGCAGCAACAACACCAATTTCGACCCTAAAGAGAACCTCGAATCTGGTAATCATAAGGCCGTTTCCACCGCCGACTGGTACACGTTTGAGCATGTCTTCCGTGACGCCGGAGACGGTTCGCTTGCTGTCGACCTGATCCTGAAGGACGCGGCCGGCAACGAGATTTTCACAGAAACGCGCAACAATCCGGCGGACCTGATTGCATCGCTGGTGGGTGGCAATGGCTATGGCTGGTTCACCAACATCGACGTTGCCGGCGGCATTGCGGTCGATACTGTGATCCTCTCGCTAGCCAACGGCATATACCTCAACGAAAACAACCCCGACACCGTTTCGGGCAGCCTCAACGTCCTCTGGGGCGCGGATGACGCCAATCCGGACACAGGCATGTTCGACCGCAAGGTCACCTTCACGACCGGCGCGGGAGATTCGGGCCTTACCTCGGGCGGCGTGGCCATCCACTATTTCATCTCCGCCGATGGAGAGACGCTGACTGCCTATCTCGAAGGCACGGATCATACCGAGGAAGCCAATCAAATCTTCGTCGTCACGCTTTCCGACGAACTTGCTGGCGGCTACAGCTTCACCCTCAAAGGCAATATCGATCATGCGGAAGGCGCCGGGCAAAACCTTCTGCCCATCACCTTCGACTTCATTGCAACCGACGCCGACGGCGACAGCGCGACCGGCGCTTTCACCATTGAGGTCAAGGACGGTGTGCCGGTAGCCTCGAGCCTAAACGTCACGGTCAATGAGGCCGACCTGGCCAATGCCGATCCCTCCACAGGCCACTACACGGCTTCGTTTTTGGGCTGGACCCTGTTCGATTTCGACCTCATCGAAGGCGCGGCGGGGAGCAGTGGCAGCGGCGGGGATACCATCGATTATCGCATCGAATACGGCAATTTCGCCGGCGGCCTGCTCAACACGCTGTTCCGCGGCTCTGTCCTCGCCAGGGGCACTCTTGCCGACGCTGTGGACTTCGGGGCCGACGGCGCGGCCGCAGGTGGCGGGTTCGTATTTACCGGCGACACCACGACGCTCGATGGCTCGGAACTGAAGTCCAATGGGGAGACGGTCGAATACACAACCTTCTCGGTGAATGGGCATCATCTCGTCTTCGGCTATGTCAGTACCATGGATGACGATGCGGTCGACGCCATTTTCGCCGGTATCCAAGGCCTGCTTGGCGGGTCGCTCTCCGGCATCACCGCACTTATCGCAGCTCTCGGCGACATACCCAACAACCCGGAGTTCCGCCTGGTGTTCTCGCTGGAAGCCGATCCCGCAGGCGCTTTTGCCTTCCGCCTGTTCGACCAACTCGATCATCTAACTGGGAGCGGAGACGCGCTTTCCATCGACTTCTCGGCGCTGTTCACCGCCGTCGATGGCGATGGCGATAGCGTGCCGTTGGGTAACGGAACCTTTACGATCACCGTCAACGACGACATGCCTGCGATTGCCGGTGCAACGGGTCAGTTCAATCTGCTCACCAATGGCGACTTCTCGGCCGGCGGTTGGACGGATGGAAGCTGGGACGGTGGACATGCCGACGACACGGTGGGCTGGCAAATCGCAGGGACAGAACCCGACCAGGCCAGCGTTCGTCTGGAATATGTGAATAACGGGTACAACGGAATGCACAGCTCGACCGGCGGGCGCATGGTTGATCTTGGTGCAACGCCAGGCAATATCGCCATTTCGCAGACCCTGACCGGTCTGACCGTCGGCGCCAATTACACATTAAGCTTCGAGATGGGGTCTCCGGGCACTGCGGCACTGGAGGTGTACTGGAACGGGGTAAAGCTCGACCTCACTCAACCCGTTACGGGCGAAATGGTGCCCGTTACACTTGCCGGGCTGCAATCTGACGACCACGGCAAAGGCGTTCTCACCTTCAAGGAAGTCGGCTACGCTTCCGACAATACCGGGACGTATCTGGCCAATATCAACCTGGCGCCGGAAAGCGCCGGAGAACTGCCGGTGATTACCGGGACGTTGACGGAAAACGGCGAGGCAAACTTTGACTTCGCCGTCGGCACAGACTTCCAGTTTGGCGCGGATGGCCCCGGTTCCGTCAGCTTTGATCCGCAATCCGCAGTAATTTCCGGTCCTTCTGGAATTGAGCTCAATGCGCCTGACATATCCTATGATTCGACGACCGGTATTCTGACGGTCGATCCGGGCACGGCCTTTGACGCCCTAAGCCAGGGCGAAATCGCCACGCTGACGATCCCGTTCACCGTGACCGACGGCGATGGTGACACCAAGTCCGGCCTCTACCGGCTGACGATCAATGGCACGAACGACGCGCCGGTGATCACTGGAACCTCCGACCTGCCGTTCCTCGACAGCGGGTTGGCCGTCGAGACCGAGGCGCATGAAAGCCAACTCGACCACCTCCACAGGGGCAATCTCGAGCCGGGGTCCGATCTCGACATCGAAATCGCGGGCGCGTTGGCGGGCAGTTCCGACGACATGGCCGCTGCACTTGCTGCAGTGCAAGAAGTGCTTGGAACAGCCCCGGCACCTAACAAGCTTGCCGACGCGATCCTCTATGTCTGGGACTACCTCGACGATCACTATGTGAATGGCACCCAGTTCAACGAAGCTTTCGTGCGGCTTGGCGTCGAATATGCAAAATATCTCCGGGCCGGAAATCCGCCGCTGCTCGACATCGTGGCGAAGTTCACGGCCGACGTTGATCCCGGAGGCACGCCTGACCGCGTCCAGAGCTTTCACGACAACCTGCTCGGCAATCTCTACGCCGGCGCGCTGAATAGCCGTTTCAGCGGAGACAAGCTGGACGACCTGATCGCGTTGATCCAGTCCGTTGATCCCGCCCTCCTGGAGCGTGAGACCTATTCGGGCGATGAGGGCAGTTTGCCCACGCTGGAGGACACGCGCGCCTGGGATGCGCTGCATGGCTATGCACCGCTGGAGGCGGGTCAGTTCTCGGCCACCGATGTGGACCAGCCGGACAACCTGCCCCTCCAATGGTCGGCCAGCGCCGGCACCTATGGCCGGTTCGTGATCGACCCGACTACCGGCGAGTGGAGCTACACCGTCGATCACACGCGCGCCGAAACTCAGGCGCTCGCCGAGGGCAAGACCACAACGGAAACGATCACCGTCACCGTGACCGACGAGCATGGCGCGACGGGCACCCGGACAATCGAATTTAAGGTCACGGGCATCAACGATGGGGACGAGGAGGAGCACAGCTTTACCGTCAAGGTGAGCGGTGAGGACAATGAGATCACAGGTGGTTCGTATGACGATATCCTCGTTGGCGATCCTGATGTCATCGAAACTCTCACTGGCGGTGAAGGAGCCGATATATTCGAGCTGAATGCATTCAATGACCTCAAAGACATCATCGCCGACTACAATGGTGACGAGGGCGATGAGATCGATCTGTCGGCGCTGTTCGAGGGCGACTCGGTCGGGGAAGACGACATCACTATCTCCGAAGCCGATGAGACTGGAAACAGGGCCCTCAAGGTCGGTGAAACCGAAGTGGCGACGCTTGTTGACCCGACAGGCACGATCAAGGTCATCATTGACGACGAGACGTTCACCCTCACAATCTAGGCTTCACCTCCAAAGCCCAATTGAAAGGCCCGGTCTTGTGCCGGGCCTTTTTTGCGCGCAATGGTCAGGGTGCCGGATTTTGCCGGGACCAAGCCCCTCCGGCGCGTCAGGCGGGACCGCGCTGGGTTCCGGGGACGAGTGCCGGAATGACAAGGGAGTTTTTTGCGGGATCACCCTCCCCCATTTGTGTCACCCTGGCACCCTTCGCAGAGTAATCAATTCACTGGATCGATTACTTTTCCCGCTACGATGCAGGGATCCATTTCGCCCTACGCGCCTGAGGCAGCGTGGGTCGCGGATCAAGTCCGGGACAGCGAAGGGTGCGGGCCCAAGCGCCTCCACCCCGCCAATGTCACTCCGGCATTCATTGCCGGTCCAGTTGCGGTGCCCAACGCAGGTCCCGCCGTTTGCCGCTGGACCGCACTGGTTTCCGGCAACGAGTGCCGGAATGACAACCGAGTGGGTGGCAGTCTCCCAGATCCTGCCCTCCCTTAATCCACAGGGAGTGGCGCGGAGGCGGCAAAACCATTATGGATGGCGCGGTTATCCGGCTGCAGCCATGATGATGGGAAGATAGCAATGCATATTGCGATGATCGGCTCAGGTTATGTGGGTCTTGTTTCGGGCGCGTGCTTTGCCGATTTCGGGCACCATGTGACTTGCGTTGACCTCGATGAAGCCAAGCTCGAGCGCCTCAAGCAGGGCCAGATGCCGATTTACGAGCCCGGGCTCGACCAGCTGGTCAGAACGAACATGGATGCCGGCAGGCTCGCCTTCACGACCGAGCTGGCACCGGCGGTTGCTGGAGCCGATGTGGTCTTTGTTGCGGTCGGCACGCCCTCGCGGCGGGGGGATGGGCATGCCGATCTTTCCTATGTCTATGCTGCGGCGGCCGATATAGGGCGTGCGCTCGATGGATTTACGGTCGTCGTCACCAAGTCCACCGTCCCGGTGGGAACCGGTGACGAGGTGGAGCGGATCATCCGTGACGTCAATCCGCAGGCCGAATTCGTGGTTGTTTCCAATCCCGAATTTTTGCGCGAGGGCGCTGCGATCGAGGACTTCAAGCGCCCCGACCGCATCGTTGTCGGGCTCGAGGACGAGCGCGCGCGTCCGGTGATGGAAGAGGTCTATCGCCCGCTTTATCTCAACCAGGCGCCCTTGATGTTCACCGGGCGCCGGACGGCGGAACTCATCAAATACGCCGCCAACGCCTTTTTGGCGATGAAGATCACCTTCATCAACGAGATGGCGGACCTTTGCGAAAAGGCCGGAGGCGATGTGCAGGCGGTGGCGCGCGGGATCGGGCTCGACAAGCGGATCGGGCCGAAGTTCCTCAATGCCGGCCCCGGCTATGGCGGAAGCTGTTTCCCCAAGGACACGCTGGCGCTGGTCAAGACCGGCCAGGACCACGAAACGCCGCTCCGGCTTGTGGAAACGACGGTTTCCGTCAACGAAACCCGCAAACGCGCAATGGGGCGCAAGGTCGTTGCGGCCTGCGGCGGCAATGTCCGCGGCAAGATGATCGGTGTTCTGGGCCTCACCTTCAAGCCGAATACCGACGATATGCGCGATGCCCCGTCCATCGCGATCATCCAGGCCCTGATGGACGCCGGAGCCAAAGTCCGCGCTTACGATCCCGAAGGCATGGAGATGGCGAGGACCATGATCGAAGGCATCGGCTATGCTACCGACGCCTATGATCTTGCCCGCGATGCGGATTGTCTTGTGCTGGTGACCGAGTGGAACGCGTTCCGGTCACTCGATCTCGAACGTATCCGCGAGCTCATGGCTACGCCCTGCTTTGTCGATCTGCGCAATGTCTACCGCCCGTCAGAGATGGAAAAGGCCGGTATCGCCTATACGGCTATCGGCCGTGGCGCGGTGGAGACTCACCACATGCCGCACATGGATGCTGCTCAATGAAGGTCTTCGTGACCGGCAGCGCGGGCTTTATCGGCTTTCATCTTGCAAAGCGTCTGCTGGACGAGGGCCATGAAGTTCTCGGCTATGACGGGATGACGCCCTATTACGATGTCGCCCTCAAGCGTCATCGCAACGGCATCCTTTCCCAGAACGCCAATTACCGGTTCATACAGGCGATGCTGGAAGACAAGGAGACGCTTGCGGCCGCCATCGCGAATTTCAAGCCCGAGATCGTCGTGCACCTCGCCGCACAGGCCGGCGTTCGCTATTCCATTGAAGCGCCGGAAACCTATGTCTCGTCCAACATCGTGGGCACGGCAAACCTTCTCGACATCCTCAAAACCCACCAGCCTAGGCACTTGCTCTTTGCCTCGACCTCATCGGTCTATGGCGGCAACGCAGAAATGCCCTTCAAGGAAGCCGATCGCACGGACTTCCCTGTCTCGCTCTATGCAGCGACCAAGAAGGCCGGCGAGGCCCTCACCCACTCCTTTGCCCACATCTACAAGGTTCCGACGACCTGTTTCCGGTTCTTTACGGTCTATGGCACCGCAGGGCGTCCCGACATGGCGCTCTACAAGTTCGTGGACCTCATCGAGCGTGGTGAGCCGATCGAGGTCTATGGCAATGGCGAGATGCAGCGCGACGCCACATCGGTCACCGATCTCGTCGAGGCGATCGTAAGGCTGTTTGGCGCCGTTCCGGTCGAGGGACAGCCCGTCCCGGCGGAAGGGATCAAGGACTCGCTCTCACCGGTCGCCCCCTGGCGCGTGGTCAACATCGCCGGTGGTCAGCCAGTCCCCCTTCTGGACTTTATCGCAGCGATCGAAACCGCAATGGGCAAGAAGGCGACCCGGATCATGCGCCCGATGCAGCAGGGCGATGTCGTTGCGACCCATGCAAATCCTGCGCTCCTTGAAGCACTCACAGGATTTGTGCCGAAGACCGATATTGACGACACGGTCAGAACGTTTGTTGCGTGGTACAGGGCCTATCGCGGGACCGACTGAAGGGGATTGCTGCGGCGTTGTCCGTTCAGACGGGTGTGGCGTCCCATGTGCGTGTCGTCTGGCGCTGCTCGCCCAGCCCTTCGATGCCGAGCCGGATCGTCTGGCCGGGGCGGAGATAGACCGGGTTCGGCTTGATGCCCATGCCAACGCCTGGCGGGGTGCCGGTCGAGATGATGTCGCCGGGACGCAGGCGCACGAACTGCGAGAAATAGCTTACGACATTGGCCACGCCGAAGATCATGGACCTTGTCGAGCCGTCCTGATAGCGATGCCCGACCACCTCGAGCCACAA
>CAYSBF010000070.1:7407-14181 GCA_964429025.1 uncultured Pelagibacterium sp. | reverse complement strand
GAGATGGTGGCCTGGCCGCCCCCGAACAGCACCTCGGACTGGAAGACGAAGCGGTCGCCCACGACGCGCACGTCGGCGCGGCCCTCGAGGATCTGGCGCAGGCGCCCGAAGAAGTCGGAGCGGTAGCGGGCGAGGTCCTGCACGCGCTGGGCGAGGGCGAGGTTGAGCCGGCGGCCGAGATCGGCGATCTGGGTGCGGTTCTCGACATCGCGCGCCTCGGAGGCGGAGAGCGCGGCCTCGAGCGCGCCGATCTGGGCGCGGAGCGCGGCGAGCTGCTGGTTGAGCAGGATGACGGCGGCGTTGGCCTCCTCGGACAGCTCCTCGGCCGCGGCGAGATCGGCGCGCAGGCCCGCGATCTCGCCGTCGCGCCCCACGAGCCCGAGCCCGATGCCGGCGAGCTGGCCCTCGAGCACGGTGCGCTCGGCCTCCGCCCCGGCAAGGGTCGCGGTGAGGGTGGCGATGGTGGCTTCGAGGTCATCGCTTTGCGAGCGTTCGAGCTGGAGCAGCTCGGTTAGCTCGGCGATCTGGGTGTTGAGCCGCTGGAGGGCGGTGTCGCGGCCCATGATCTCCTGGTTGAGGAAGAACTGGGTCAGCATGAAGAGGGTGAGCATGAAGATGATGACGAGCAGCAGGCTCGACAGCGCATCCACATAACCGGGCCAGAAGCTGGGGCGCTCGGTCGAGCGGCCGCGAACCAGTGCCATTGCGGTCTACTCCTGCCCGCCGCGCGGGCGGTCATTGTCCTGCAAAAGCGTATCGATCAATCTTGTCAGACGTTTGTTGACTTCGGCCTGCTCGACGATATGACTGCGGATATCTTCCTGCTCGGCACGGATATGCTTGACCAGCCCGTCGATGCCCTTGGCAAGCTCGGCCATGGCACGGATCGCGTTCTGGGAGGAATTCTGGGTCTGCATGGTTGCGCCCAGCCGCTCGAACATCTGCTGCATTTCAGGGCCGGAGACGCCGAAATTGTTGGCCTGCATGGTGGTCATGGGGTGGTCGAGCTCGGTCATCGAGCTCATCCAGTCTTCGAGGTCGGTGTAAAAGGCGTTCTGGGCCTGGCCGGTCTGGAGATCTAGAAAACCGAGCACCAGTGAACCCGAAAGGCCGAACAGCGAGGAGGCAAAGGCAATCGACATGCCCCCGAGCGGGGCCTCGAGCCCTTCCTTGAGATTGCCGAAGATATTGCCCGTGTCTCCGCTCGTAACGTCAAGACCCTGGATGACGCCGGAGACGGCGGCAACCGTCTGGAGCAGCCCATAAAAGGTGCCGAGCAGGCCAAGGAAAACGAGAAGCCCGGTCAGGTAGCGCGAGGTGTCCTTGGCTTCATCGAGCCTGATGCCGACCGAATCGAGGATCGAGCGCATGGAAGCCGGGGTGATGACCGTCTCACCGAGCCTGTCGCGCATGATGGCAGCTACCGGGGCGAGCAGAACCGGCGCGCGGTGGGCGTTCGGGTTGGTCCCGTTCTGGAGCGAATTTACCCAATTAACCTCGGGGAAGAGCCGGATGACCTGCCGGAAGGACAATGCGATGCCGACCAGAAGCACGAAGAGGATCAGCCCGTTGATAAAGGGGGAAGACCAGAAAGCCTCGAGCAGTTGCGGCAAGAGAATGATTGCCACCAGCGCCACAAGGACGAGGAAAATCACCATCTTGATGAGGTAAACGAACGGGCTCGCGAGGTGATAGGGATCGTATTGCTGGCTCATTAAGTGCTCCGCCCGATTCCGGGCCGCGCGACGACGCAGCCGGAAACTCCAATTGGGAGGACAGCTTAGTCAGGGCGCCGTGACCTGACAATGACTTGGTTAACGGTTTGTGGCGGTTTGTTCTTTCCCTCATCGCTGTCCCGGAGGATGCCGGGACCCATAGCGGGACTTCCGCCACTGTGGATGGCTGAGCATGCACCCCGGCTTTTGCCGGGGAAGCCGAACGGGAAAATGGGAAAGAGTGGCGGTTAAGGCGCCTCTATTTCACCGACTGGATGGCCTTGAGCAGGGCGGGCTGGATGTGCTCATTGCCCGCCACGACCTCGCCTTTGGTGACGGCATCGTTGCCGCCGGCATAGTCGGTCAGGAAACCGCCCGCCTCCTTGACCATCAATAGGCCGGGCGCAACGTCCCAGGGGGCAAGCCCTGCTTCCCAGACGCCGTCAAAGCGTCCGGCGGCGAGCCAGGCAAGGTCGATTGAGATCGAGCCCGAGCGCCGGATGCCGGAGACGGCGGGGGTTATATGGACAAGCTGGCGCAATTGCAGCGCATCGAGCGCGCGCCCGCGCGAATTGATGCCGGTGACCAGTAGCGCATCCGCCAGATGCTTGCGGCTCGCAATGCGCAGGCGGCGGTTGTTGAGCCAGACGCCATTGCCCTTTTCGGCCGTGAAAAGCTCGTCCATCACCGGGTTGTAAATGACGGAGGCGACGATCTCGCCATTGCGCTCGAGCGCTATGGCAACGGCAAAGAGCGGAATGGCGTGGAGGAAATTGGTCGTGCCGTCGATCGGATCGATGATCCAGCGGTGCATGCCGTCGGTGCCCTTGACCTCGCCGCCCTCTTCCATGAGCAGCGAATAGGTCGGACGGGCCTTCATCAACTCGTCCATGATTATCTTTTCGGCGCGCTTGTCGGCAACCGAGACGAAATCGGCCGGACCCTTGCGGGAAACCTGCAGGTTCTCGACCTCGCCGAAATCGCGGATGAGGCCTTTGCCGGCCTTCAGTGCCGCATTGACCATCACGTTGAGAAGCGCCGAACGGGCCATGGCTCAAATTGCTTTCTAGGTTCGTTTCGGGTTCCGGCGGCAGCATCGGGTCGGAGCGGAGCGATCGCGCCGCGCCCCGAGCCTATTGCCGGGGCACGAAGCGGTGTTCCGGCTATCGCTCAACGTCCATGATACCTATAAAACCAGAGCCGCCTAGTCCGCGCGGCGGACATAGGTGACGTCTTCAGTCGAGACGATGATCTTTTGTCCGGTCGAGATGAAGGGCGGGACCATCACCTTGACGCCGTTCTCGAGAATGGCGGGCTTGAAGGAATTGGCTGCCGTCTGGCCCTTGACCACAGGCTCGGTCTCGGTGACTTCGAGCGTCACCTGCTGGGGAAGCTGGATACCGAGCGGGGTCTCCTCGTGCATTTCGACCGTCACCATCATGCCGTCCTGGAGGAAGGCGGCGCGTTCGCCGACGAAATCGCTGTCGAGTTCGATCTGCTCATAGCTTTCGGTGTTCATGAACACCAGCGCGTCGCCTTGGGCGTAGAGGAACTGGAAATCGCGCTGCTCGAGCGAGACGCGCTCCACGGTTTCCGCAGAGCGGAAGCGCTCATTGAGCTTGGTGTTACCCACAATGGCCTTGAGTTCCACCTGGGCATAGGCGCCGCCCTTGCCGGGCTTGACGTGGTCGACCTTGACCGCGACCCAAAGTCGGTCCTGATGCTGGATGACATTGCCGGGCCGGATTTCGTTGCCGTTGATCTTCATGGCTATTTTGCTTTGCGGTTGGCGCGGGGGGAGGCCCGGCGCGTCGGGAATTGGTGTCGGGCTGGCTTTTGCCCCAGAATTGGGCAGCGTTCAAGTGCCCCGTCAGCCGTTGTCCCAGTCGAGCGCGGTGGGGAAGGGATCATCGGCGGGGGTGGTTTCGGCGGCCCGGGTGGGTGGCGTGCCGGGCCAGAAGCGGGCGCGCTCCTCCCCGCTGGCCAGTTCCTCGGCCGAGGCCGCCTGCAGCATCCGGTCGAGATTGGGGTCGGAGAAGCCCTGCCGACGGGCCAGTGCGCGGTACATGGCGGCCGTTTCCATGTCGGCTTCGATACCCTCTCCGGCCGCGAGCATCATGGCGTAACGCGCCTGCGCCACCGGATTGCCCGATTGCGCGGCAAGCCCGTACCAACGGGCGGCTTCTGCCTTGTCGCGCTCGACGCCACGGCCAAGATAGACGATGGTTGCGTATTCGATCTGGGCTTCGACAAGGCCCTGTTCGGCGGCCTGTTGCATGAGCGAGACGGCGCGCGCGGTGTCGGGCGCCACGCCGGCGCCTTCGAGCAGCATGATGGCAAAATCATACTGCGCTTCGGGGTGACCGGCTTCGGCGGCCTCCCCGATCAGTTCGGCGGCACGCCTGAGATTGGGCTCGGCATAGACGCCTTCGACATGGAGTAGGCCGAGATTGTATTTTGCCGCTATATGGCCGCCATCGGCGGCCTTCTTGAACAAGGCCGCCGCGCGCTCGCGGTTGCGCTCCACCCCAAGGCCGTTCTGGTAGATCATCGCGAGTTGGAAGCTTGCCTGGATGTCGCCATTGGCGTCGGCCTGGGCGTACCAGCTTATGGCGCGCGGAATGTCCTGGGGTACGCCCAGCCCGTTGGCATAGATTTCCGCGATCAGGGTCTGAGCGGTGGCGTCGCCTTCCTGCGCGCGCGGCATGGCGAGCCTCAGTGCAGTCAGATAGTAGCCGCGCTGGAACGCGCCATAGGCCGGATCGACCCCCGGAGGCGGCGCGAGCAGCATGCGCGAGATATCGAGCGCCTCATCCATTTGCTGCTGCTGGCCAAGGGCCGGAGCCGCAAGCAAGCCGAGCGCCAATGCGGCGGCGAAAATAGGTCTCATGCCGGCACCCCGATGAGCGCGGAGAGCTTTTCGGGCGCGTCCCAATCATCCCCGGCCAGAGCGATGAATTCGGCGCGCGCAGTTTTGATGGCCGGATCAGCGGTGCTGGCGGCGAGATAGACCGAGGGAACCTCGAAGGTTTCCGCCCACCAGTCCGCCATCTCCCAATCGCTTTCGGCCCGATCGCCGAACAGAAGATAATCGACATCGAGTTCGCCGCGCACCATCGCCTCGTGGCGGGTGCCGATATCTCCGGTGCCGACGATGAAATCGGGCTTGAGGGTTTCGACCGCCTCGCGCAGCCCCTTGATGCCGCCGGTCATGTGGACGCCGTCGGCGCCCAGCGTCCGGACGAGACCGGGGCGGTTCTCGACCAGCACCGCCACCCCTTGCGATTGCGCCAGGGGCACGAGTTTGTTGATCAGCGCGGAATAATCGGGTTCCGAACGGCCGCCGATGGGGACAAGGAGCACCGAGACCGGGGCAGCCGAGACGGCGTTTTCCAGCCGTGACGCAACGGTCGCGGCGTCAGCGTCAGGAGGTGCGATGAGGAATATCTGCTCTGCCATTGGCCCTGCCATGATTGGGGCCCCTTCTCGCCAGCAAGTATGACAAAAAAGGGACGCTGTTGGATACAGCGTCCCGCAGGGCATGGAAAGGCTGATTGACGATCAGGCTGCGCGGTCGACATCGGGCGCCCACTGTCCAAGTGAGGCCAGCGAGTTCATTCGGGCGCGGTGGATGAAGGCCTTGCGGGCGGCCGCGACGTTCTCCTTCTTGCCGCTCCAGGCAGCAAGGGCTTCGGCCTGAAGCGCGCGCCCGTAAGAGAAGGTCAGCGCCCAGGGCAGTCCGCCCAGATTGTGCATGGCCGAAAGATTGGCGCTTGCCTGTTCGGAGGTCTGGCCGCCCGAGAGGAAGGCAATGCCCGGGACGATGGCGGGCACCGTCGCCTTGAGCGTGCGCACGGTACGTTCGGCGACCTCGTCGACACTGGCACGGGGGCCATTGACACCCGGAATGACCATGTTGGGCTTGAGGATGATCCCGTCCAGCTGAACGCCAGCGATCCGCAACTGTTCGAAGACTTCGGCCAGGGTTTCGGTGGTGACGCGCTCGCACACCTCTATCGAGTGGCTGCCGGGCTTGCCGTCGGCAAGGACTTCGGGTTCGACGATGGGGACGATGCCGGCCTCCTGGCAAAGCGCTGCATAGCGCGCCAGCGCGTGCGCATTGGCAACGACTGCAGCGCGGGTAGGGGCGAAATCGGCGATGGCGATGACACCGCGCCACTTGGCGAAGGCCGCGCCGAGCTTTTTATATTCGGCAAGCCGCTCGCGCAGCCCGTCGAGGCCTTCAGTCACGGTCTCGCCTTCGTGAAAGGGAAGGGGCTTGGCGCCGGTATCGACCTTGATGCCGGGCAGGCAATTGTTCGCCTTGAGCATCTCGACAAAGGGCGTGCCGTCGGATGCCGACTGGCGGATGGTCTCGTCAAAGAGGATGACGCCCGAAATATATTCGCGCATCGCCTCGTCGGCGCCGAACAGCATCTCGCGATAGTCGCGGCGGGTCGTCTCGGTGGATTCGAGCCCGATGGTGTCGAACCGCTTCTTGATGGTGCCCGTGGATTCGTCGGCTGCGAGTATGCCTTTACCGGGCGCTACGAGTTGGCGGGCAATTTCGCTCAAACCAGACATGAATGACTTGGCTCCATGGATCAGGGGAAATCTGGAGCCTTGAAAATACCGCAAGTATGGCGGCGGTTTCGATTAGACGTTCTGGTATTGGACGAATGGATGAGGCGGGGAGATGGAACCGGGCGCTTACGCGATGTCGTCGAGATCCACCGAGAGCGCCATTGCGATTTTCTTGAGCACCGCAACGCTGCCGTCCTTGCGCCCGGTTTCGATTTCCGAGAGATAGGCGGGACGCAGATCGGCCTTTTCTGCCAGCTGCCGTGCGCTCATGCCGCGATACTCGCGCCAGACCTTGATCGGGTTCTCGTTCCCAAGAAGCCGGTCAACGATTTCGGAGGGCACGAGTTCATCTTCGCCTGCGGCGATGGCAGCGCTTACCCGATCCCCCAAAGCGATGTCCGCTGCGTCGAGCAGGCGCTCATATTCGGCAAGAGGCAGAATGACCATCGTTTCGCCGCTGGGGGTGGTAATTTTT
>CAYSBF010000070.1:0-7307 GCA_964429025.1 uncultured Pelagibacterium sp. | reverse complement strand
AAGGCCCCGCCGGCGGTCGAAACATAGGTGAAGGCGTCCTTGACCCCGGCATGGGCAAGGGCTGCAACCGTGTCGCCGCCGCCGGCGACGGAGGTGAGAAGTCCCTTGCGTGTGCGCTCGGCGGCGTATTTTGCGACTTCGACGGTGGCGTGGTCGAAGGGGGAAATTTCGAACGCGCCGAGCGGGCCGTTCCAGACGACCGTCCGCGCCTCGTTGATCGCGGTCTTGATCTTGTCGATCGACTGGGGGCCGGCGTCGAGCACCATGCCGTCCTTGTCGATGGAATCGAGGCCATAGACACGCGAGGGCGTATTGGCCTCGAAATGCCAGGCGACCACGCCGTCGATGGGCAGGATGATGGCGCAGCGGGCGTCCTCGGCCTTGTCCATTATGCGCAAGGCCGTTTCCTTGAGGTCGCGCTCGCACAGCGATTTGCCGACATCGTATCCGAGCGCATAGATGAAGGTGTTGGCCATGCCGCCCCCGATCACCAGCGCCTCGACCTTGGTGACGAGGTTTTCGAGCAGGTCGATCTTGGTGGAGACCTTGGCGCCGCCCACGATTGCGATGACCGGCTTTTTGGGGTTGCCGAGACCGGCCTCGAGCGCCTTCAGTTCGGCTTCCATGGCGCGGCCCGCGCCCGAGGGCAGCGCGCGGGCGAGGCCTTCGGTCGAGGCATGGGCGCGGTGGGCGGCCGAGAAGGCGTCATTGATATAGATATCGCCGAGGGCTGCCATGCGGGCGATCAGCTCGGGATCGTTCTTTTCTTCGCCAGGGTGAAAACGGGTGTTTTCAGCAAGGATCACGCTGCCGGGCTCGGCACCGGCTATGGCTGCCTTGACGCCTGCGACGTCAGACCAGTCGGTTTCGGCGAAGACGACCCGCTTGCCCACGATTTCCTCCAGAACGGGGACGACGGTCCTAAGGCTCATGTCGGGCACAACTTTGCCCTTGGGGCGGTCGAAATGGGCGAGCAGGATGGGCAGGCCACCCTTGTTGGCGATTTCCTGGATGGTGTGGGCGACCCGCTCGATCCGGGTGGTATCGGTCACCATGCCGTCAGCGACAGGCACGTTGAGATCGACGCGCAACAGCACGCGCTTGCCGGCCAGATCGAAATCATCGAGGGTCTTGAAGGCGGTGGGCATTGTCACACCTGATCCACGCTGTCGTTGTCATCCCCCTGGTGCGCCAGAGTGGCGCAAGGGCGTTCGATAGGCAAGAAAAAGGCGCTCCGTTCCGGGAGCGCCTTCTGGCTTGTATCGGTGTCGCTCAGAGCGTCTTGGCAAAAGCGACGGCGGTGTCGCTCATCCGGTTCGAGAATCCCCACTCATTGTCGTACCAGGAAAGGATACGCACAAAGGTGCCTTCCATGACCTTGGTCTGGTCCATGTGGAAGACCGAGGAATGCGGGTCGTGATTGAAGTCGGTCGAGACCAGCTTTTCATTGGTGTAGCCAAGGATGCCCTTGAGCTTGCCCTCGGCGGCGGACCTGACGGCCTCATTTACCTCTTCGACACTGGTCGCCTTCCTGGCGATGAACTTGAAGTCCACGACCGAGACATTGGGGGTGGGCACGCGGATCGAGGTGCCGTCGAGCTTGCCGTTGAGCTCGGGAAGGACGAGCCCGACGGCCTTTGCGGCGCCGGTCGTGGTCGGGATCATCGAGAGCGCCGCAGCACGGGCGCGGTAGAGATCCTTGTGCATGGTGTCGAGGGTCGGCTGATCACCGGTATAGGAGTGGATGGTGGTCATGAAGCCCTTTTCGATGCCGATGGCTTCGTTGAGCACATAAGCGACGGGGGCCAGGCAATTGGTCGTGCAGGAGGCGTTGGAGATGACCGTGTGCTCGGAGGAGAGCTTGTCGTGGTTGACGCCATAGACGACGGTCAGGTCCGCACCTTCGGCGGGCGCTGAAACGATCACCTTCTTTGCCCCGGCTTCAAGATGGGCGGAGGCCTTTTCCTTTGAGGTGAAGATGCCGGTGCATTCCATGACGATATCGACGCCGAGCTCCTTGTGGGGGAGTTCGGCGGGATTGCGGACAGCTGTCACCTTGATCTGGCCGCGGCCGACATCGATCGTGTCGCCCTCGACTTTCACCGTGCCGGGAAATTTGCCGTGCACGCTGTCATAGCGGAACAGATGCGCGTTGGTTTCCACCGGTCCGAGGTCGTTGATCGCGACGACCTCGATGTCGGTGCGCCCGGACTCGATGATGGCGCGCAGAACGTTACGGCCGATGCGGCCAAAGCCATTGATCGCAACGCGGACGGTCATGGATATGCTCCTTGAAATGTAACTGCGGACGGGGAGGGCAGGGGCGCTTTCGCGTCCCGTCCTTAAAGCTGTGCCTTTGCCGCATCAACAACGGCTTTGGTCGTAATACCGAAGTGGTTGTAAAGATCGTTGATCTCGCCTGAGGCGCCGAACCCGGTCATGCCGACAAAGCGGCCATTGTCGCCAAGGAATTTGTGCCAGCCCATCTCAACGCCGGCCTCGACCGCGACACGCGCCTTTGCTGAACCCAGGACCGACTTGCGGTAGTCCTCGGGCTGGGCGGCAAAAAGCTCAAATGAAGGGACCGAGACACAGCGGGCAGAAACACCGGCATCGGTCAGTTCCTTGGCTGCGGCGAGCGCGATCTGCACTTCCGATCCGGTGCCGAAGATGACGACGTCGGCATCGTCCGCGCCCCAGAGCGTGTAGGCGCCGCGGAGCGACTTGTTCTCGTCTGAATATTGGGTGCGCAGCGCTGGCAGTCCCTGGCGCGAAAGCGCAAGGACCGAAGGGGTTTTTTCCATCTCGAGTGCGATTTCCCAGCACTCGGCAGCTTCCATGGCGTCGGCGGGGCGCAACACGAGAAGGTTCGGGATGGCCCGCAGGGCGGCCAGATGTTCGACCGGTTGGTGCGTGGGGCCGTCTTCGCCAAGGCCGATGGAATCGTGGGTCATGACGAACCCTACGCGAATGCCCATCAGCGCGGCGAGGCGGATCGAGGGGCGGCAATAATCGGTAAAGCACATGAAGCTGCCGCCATAGGGATAGAGCCCCCCATGGAGCGCAATGCCGTTCATGGCCGCAGCCATGCCATGCTCGCGGATACCATAATGGATATAGCGCCCGGTGCGGTCTTGGGCGGTGAAGGGAAGCGTCTGGCTCGTATTGGTGTTGTTGGAGCCGGTCAGATCGGCCGATCCGCCGATGGTCTCGGGCACGGCCCCGTTCAGCACTTCGAGCGCCTTCTGGGACGAAGCGCGGGTTGCGAGCTTAGGCTTTTCCTCGGCGAGCTTCTTTTTGTATTCGGCCATGGCCGGCTTGAACGCGTCAGGCAGCCTGCCCGAGGCGCGACGCTCGAATTCGGCGCGTTTGTCCGAGGCGGCAAGGCGCGTTTCCCAGGCCTTGCGGGCGTCCGCGCCGCGCTTTCCGGCCTCGCGCCAGTCGGCAAGGATGTCGTCGGGAACAACGAAGGCAGGGTGCTCCCAGCCGAGCTCCTTGCGCGCCAATGCGATCTCTTCGTCACCGAGCGGCGAGCCGTGAACCTTGCTGGTTCCGGCCTTGTTGGGCGAGCCGAAACCGATGACGGTCCTGGCCGAAATGAGCGTGGGTCTGTCCGATTTCTGCGCCCTGATCAGAGCCGCTTCGATCTCGGCGGGATTGTGCCCGTCGATCTCCATCGTGTTCCAGCCCGAAGCTGCAAAGCGCTGAAGTTGATCGGTGGAGTCCGCAAGGGACACCTTGCCGTCGATGGTGATGTTGTTGTTGTCCCAGATGACGATGAGCTTTGAAAGCTGCAGATGCCCGGCAAGCGAAAGCGCTTCCTGGGATATGCCTTCCATCAGGCACCCGTCACCGGCATAGACATAGGTAAAGTGATCGACGAGGTCCCGGCCGAACTCGGCAGCGAGCTTGGCTTCGGCGATGGCAAAGCCGACCGAATTGGCAAGGCCCTGGCCAAGCGGACCGGTAGTCGTTTCGATGCCTGCGGCATGGCCATATTCGGGGTGGCCGGCGGTCTTGTGGCCGAGCTGGCGGAAATTCCTGATGTCGTCGAGCGACATGTCCTCATAGCCGAGCAGCCAGAGCGCGGAATAGAGCAGCATCGAGCCATGCCCGGCCGAGAGAATGAAGCGGTCGCGATCGGGCCAGTTGGGGGCGCTGGCATCGAACTTCATGACCTTGCCGAACAGGACGGTGGCGATGTCCGCGCCGCCCATGGGGAGGCCCGGATGGCCCGAATTGGCAGCCTGAACCGCATCCATGGAAAGGGCGCGGATGGCGTTGGCCATGGCATCGTGTTTTGCTCTGTCTGTCATGGGGTCCCCGGTCTTTGACGCAAAGAGATGGAACGATGCGGGAAGGCCGCCTCGCCCGGCGTGTTCGCGCGAGGCAGACACATAACAGACCCGGCATTCGAGTCAATGACACTCGGGGGTGGAGATACGGTTCCCGACCCTTGCTATTTCCGCCATGTTTGGGGTTATTGTCGGGGTGGCAGATGAGACGGATTCGGGAGGGCCGAAGGCCATGACAGCGGGCAATGGCGATGGTTTCGATGCCGCTGCCGAGCGGCTCGACCGGGCGATGAACCGGCTCGACACCTCCATGCGCGCGCTTTCAAGCCGCATGCGGTCGGCCTCAAGGCTCGAGGCGGAGAACCAGCGGCTCGAGGCCGAGCTCAAGGAGGTCCGCGCCCGCGCCACCCGGATCGATGACACGGCCGATATCGTCGCCCAGCGCCTCAACGACGCCATCGAGACCGTAAGGGACGTGTTGGAAGGGGAAGCAAGTGGCTGAAGTCAGCGTCGAGATCAATGGCCGCAAATACCGCATGGCCTGCGAGGACGGCCAGGAGACGCATCTCACTTCGCTTGCCGCGCGGTTCAACAAATATATCGATGAGTACAAGGGCGCTTTCGGGGAGATCGGCGACAACCGCCTGACGGTCATGGCCGGTATCGCGGTGGTCGATGAACTGGTTGAAGTCGAGCGCAAGCTCAACGCCATGCGGGCCGAGCTGGATTCGGTGACGCGCGCGGGCAGCGCCGTTGCCGCCGAGGCCGAAGCGATGGAAGCCAAATTTTCTTCCAAGCTGTCCGATGTCGCCCGCCGCATCGAATCCATTGCGACGGCCATCGATGCGGTCGGCCAGGACCAGCCCCGGCAATGAGAGGGGAAATTGTCGCGGTGCATTCGAGCCCGGTGCACGGCTTTTCCAAGACGCCAGGCCTTTTCATTACCCTTATCGAAGGGCTCGGGGTTGCCGGTGACGCGCATGCCGGAAAGACGGTCAGGCACCGCAGCCGCGTGCGCGCCAATCCCGACCAGCCAAATCTGCGCCAGGTTCATCTCATCGCGTCCGAACTCATCGAAGAGGTCAATGGCGAGGGTTTCGACATCGCCTTGGGCGCGCTGGGCGAGAACATCACGACGCGGGGGATCGACCTCATCGATCTGCCGCGCGGCACGGTATTGCGGTTGGGCGATGGTGCGGCGATCGAAGTCACCGGGCTGCGCAATCCGTGCAGCCAGATCGAGGATTACCGGCCGGGGCTCCTCAAGCGCATGATCGGCAAGCGCGAGGACGGCACGCCCTTGCTGCGCACCGGCATCATGACGGTGGTGCGCAAGGGCGGCGTGGTCAGGGCCGGGGATGGTATTGTGGTTGAAATGCCCCAAGGGCCGCATGAAAGGCTCGAAAGGGTCTGACGGCGATGGTTCCGGACCTTTCTCCCCGCCTGCGCGAGATCGTCGATGCGCTGCCACTGCGGGAGGGTTTGCGCGTGCTCGAAATCGGGTGCGGGCCTGGCGCGATGGCACGGGAGTTGGCGCGGCGGGTCGGCAGCGGCCATGTCCTTGCGATCGACCGGTCCGCCAAGGCAATCGCGCAGGCCATCGCGAGCTCTGAGGCCGAAATCGCAAACGGCTCCCTGAAGTACCGTGAGGCGCATGCCGAAGAGTTCGGTCTGGAGCCGGGTGAAGCGCCCTTCGATCTCGCCGTAGCGGTCCGGGTCGGCGCGCTTGACGGTCGGCACCCCGAGGCGGGTCAAACGGCGCTGGTGCGGATCAGGGCGGCGCTCGTCCCCGGCGGCAAGCTCTTCATCGATGGCGGCGATCCACTCCGGGAAATTTCGCTGCACCAATAGAGAATTCCATCCGTCAGCCCTTTGCCCCGCCCATAAATGCGCCTATATCACCTTGGCTGCCCGGTGCGTGTAGGATACTGCATCCCCGGGGCCTTATCGATCCTTAAGGGAGCTGTCCCTGACCGGACCCGTGGGTCCGGACACACGGCGCCCACCTACTAGTGTAGGTTCCCGGGATCGACACATCCCACGGCCAGGGCGGCACCGGAATTCGAACGACCTTCAAGAGGGCGCGCTTGACGCTGGCCGAGACGCAATTCGAGGACGAAAAGGCGAAATTGCGCCTCAAGGCTTTCGAGCAGCGGGCGGCGATCGCCCGGGCCGACCGCCCAGACATGTCCAAGGCCGCAGCGCGGAATTTTCTCAAAGACGTACCGATCGGCAAGGATCAGATCATTGCCCTTTACTGGCCGATCCGGGACGAGATCGATTGCAAGCCGCTTCTGACCGCGCTCATGGACTCGGGCCAGCCCATTTGCCTGCCTGTCGTGCTGGGTGACGGCGAGCCGCTGGAAATGCGGCTCTGGGAACAGGGGCAGCCGCTTTATCCGTCCGGCTTCGGCACGCTTGCGCCATCCGATGGCGCGCCGGTCGTTGAACCTGACATCGTCGTCATTCCGCTTCTTGCCTTTGACAGGCTCGGCACAAGGCTGGGCTATGGCAAGGGCTATTATGACCGCACGCTCGCAATTCTCTCGAGCAAGCCGCTGCTGGTCGGCTATGCTTTTTCCGGCCAGGAGCTCGACTTCATCCCGCGCGAAGCCCATGACATGCCGCTCGACATCCTTGTGACCGAAGAGGGCGTACGGAAGTTCCCGGCTGCATGAGGCTGTTGTTTCTGGGCGATGTGATGGGAAGGGCGGGCCGCGAGGCGGTGGCGGAGCGGCTGCCGGGCCTCATTGCGGATTACGGATTTGATTTCGTCATCGTCAACGGTGAGAATGCCAGCCATGGGCGTGGGCTCACGGAAGGGCACTACGAGCTTTTGCGCGATGCCGGGGCTGATGTGGTGACGCTGGGCGACCATGCGTTCGATCAGCGCGAGATGATGACGGCGGTCGAGCGACACGACACCATCGTGCGGCCGATCAATTTCCCGGCCGGGGCGCCGGGGCGCGGGGCGGCGTTCGTTACGGGGCGCAAGGGGCATCAGGTTCTGGT
>CAYSBF010000069.1:11020-14404 GCA_964429025.1 uncultured Pelagibacterium sp. | reverse complement strand
TTCGATGAGAAGGGGCTGGTTACGGCCATCACCATCGATGCGCAGACCAATGACGTTCTCATGGTCGCGCATATGAATGCCGATGCCATCATCGAGACCCTCAACTCCGGCTACGCCACCTATTGGTCGCGCTCGCGCAAGGCGCTCTGGAAGAAGGGAGAGACCTCGGGGGAATTGCAGGAACTGGTCGAGATGCGCACCGATTGCGACCAGGATGCCATCGTGCTTGTCGTCAATCAGCTTGGCCACGGCGCGGCATGCCACACCGGCCGCAAATCCTGCTTTTACCGGCGCGTGGAGATGGTGGACGGCAAGGTCGGTCTGGCCGATACTGGCGAAAAGCCGCTGTTCGACCCATCGAAGGTCTACAAGACCTCCTGACCCAGGGAGATGCCCATGGACGCAAACGGATCACAAGGCGTCCCGGTATCGCGGGTCGTTATTCAGCTCCTTGTCACCTTCCTCGTCATCATCGTCCTTCTTTTCGTGCCCGCCGGAACGCTGGACTGGCCGCAGGCCTGGTGGCTGACGGTGGTTCTGCTTGGTTCGATGGTCATGGCGATCGTCTATGTCATGCGCGTCAACCCCGATGTCATCGCCGCGCGCCAGAAGTTCGGCGAGGGGACCAAAGGCTGGGATCTTTTCATCGTCACGCTTGCGATTGTCGGCATCGTCGCCGTGCTTCCTGCCGCCGGCTTCGAGGTCCGCTTTGGCGGCGGCGCCCTGCCCTTGCCCGTCATTCTTCTCGGCTATGTCATCTATTGTGCCGGCTTCATTGTCATGACTTGGGCGCAAGGCCATAACCGGCATTTCGAGCCGACCGTCCGAATCCAGTCCGATCGGGACCACAGCGTCGTCGACACCGGTCCCTACGCCCATGTCCGTCATCCCGGATATATCTCGGGGAGTCTCTTCACCCTGGGCATGGCGCTGGCGCTCGGCTCGGCGTGGGCCGTAGTCCCGGCGGTATTCACCGTCATGGTCCTGCTGGTGAGGACCATCCTGGAAGACCGGACGCTGAGGGAAGAACTGCCCGGCTACGCCGACTACGCCCGTCGCGTGCGTTACCGTTGGCTGCCGGGCATCTGGTGACGGTTGACCCGTGCGTCGAACAGCGACGGCAGCAGCATCCCGGCCACGAACCCGCCGATATGCGCCTCCCAGGCGATTGCGATTTCGACGCCGGTAAAGAGCGGCACGAGGGGGATCAAAAGGTTGAACCCCAGCCAGAACAGCGTGAACGCCCGGCTCCGCGGATTGGAAAAAACCTGCCCTAGCGTCGCCGTCCGCCTCCCCAATACCACGCGCTCCCCGGTTTCCGGATTCTCACCGATAACGAGCGGCTGAAAGATGAATCGCAACGCCGCCCCGGTGAGCGCGGAGACACCGCCCGACGCCCCGATCAGCACCGCGAACTGGTTAACAAAGGCAAGGTGAACGGCGGCCAGAAGCAGCGCTCCGGCAAAGGCGCCGGCGAAGAATACGACGAGAAAGCCAGCCCCTCCATAGCGCCGCGCAACCGGCGTGCCAAAGACCAGAAGCCAGGCCGTATTGATAAGCAGATGCATGAAGTCGACATGCAGCAGCGCGTGCGTGAAGCCGGTCCACAAGAGCGGCCACAAGCCGCCGGGAAGCAGCTCCGGGGCGCTCAGGCGAAACGGAATGAAACCGAACCAGATCCGGAGGTTACCAAGCCCGTCGAGGTCCAGAACAAGGCTCGCGCCAAGGTGAATCGCAACCAGCAAACCGGCCAGTGCCGATACGGCTCCGGGCAGGAGCAAAACCGGCTGGCGTCCACCGCCTTCGGGGTTGGGAACATTCTGCGCCATTCAAAGATTGTCCTTGCTGCAGAACCGCTTGAAGAGGTGTCCCGTGCCTATCCACAGCTGGCCGGTGGAAATTAACCTTAATGATTGTTTAAGGGCGATTTTCGCACGCCTTTTTGCGAGTGTGGATGGGTCAGTTTCGGCGGGCCGGCGCGAGAGGCGCAAGGGCCTGCCCTTTGAAGGTACGTTAGGCCACATGCAGCAGCGCAGCACAAGAACGCTTTACGCGTATTGGAACGAAATCCGCGGCGCCCGTTCGACCCCCGAACGGCGCGATATCGATCCTACACGGATTCGGGAGGCGCTTGCCCATACCTTCATTCTCGAATCCGAGGATGGGCTCGATTTCACCTTCCGCCTTGCCGGCTCTCACCTGTGCGCCACCTATTGCCGGGAGCTCAAGGGACGCGACTTCGCTTCGCTCTGGTCCGGCAAGGATCGGGACGCGCTCGATACGCTGATCCGTGCCGTCACGGAAGATCATGCCGTGGCGCTGGTCACTTTCGAGGCGCGGTCCGATCGTGGCGAGAAGCTGGCCTTCGAAACCGCTCTCTTCCCTCTCCGGCACAACGGCGTAACGACCAGCCGCATCCTCGGCGGTCTCGCGGCGATCGATACCCCCTACTGGCTCGGCATTCACCCGATCGTCGAGCAGCGGATCACCGGCCTGCGCCTCATCTGGCCAGATGACCACGACACCGCGTCGAACCGTGAGCTTACCGCGACGGTGCTCAACGACATGGCCGCCACTGTAAATGGCGCCACCCATGCGCCCGTGCCGGTCACTGTTGCAGGCACGACAGCCCGCCGTTACGCGCATCTTGCAGTCATCGACGGCGGAAAGGCCTGATCGGGGCAATTTTCGCCAATACTGGTGGCGGCGAATTACCATACATTAACGCAAATCATCCTAATGTTGAGTAATACTCGAACATTCGGATGGACGCGCCCTGATGCTTAATCATGACCTGACACTCGAAACACCGCGTCAGGCCATGCATGAGGATGTAGATGGCGGCCGCTATCAGAGCGTCCGCGTCTCGGTCCTTGGCCGCTACATGCTGGCCGACCGCCGAGAGTTCCCCTGCCAGGTCATCGAGATGTCTCCCGGCGGCGCCCGCGTGATCGCGCCGGTCCCCGGCCGCGCTGGCGAAAAGATCATCATCTATCTCGACTATCTCGGCCGCGTCGAAGGCACGATCACCGCGCTGATCGATGGCGGGTTCGAGATGTCCCTCATTTCCTCGCCGCGCAAGCGCGACAAGATGGCGGCGCAGCTCACATGGCTGGCCAACAAGGATCTGCTGAACCTGCCCGAGGACCGGCGGCACGAGCGCGTGGTTCCCGACATCCGCCATTCATCGATCCTGCTCGAGGATGGGCGCCGCTACAACTGCAAGATCACCGATATCTCACTCTCGGGCGCGGCAGTCGAGATCGAGGTGCGCCCGGCACTGGGCACGCCCGTCACGCTCGGCCGCATGCGGGCCCGCGTGGTCCGTCACTTCCAGGACGGCATCGCAGTCGAATTCGCCTCGGTGCAGGAAATGCTCACCGT
>CAYSBF010000069.1:0-10920 GCA_964429025.1 uncultured Pelagibacterium sp. | reverse complement strand
CTCAGAAAAGCCGCAGCCATTGCGGCCTCGATCCTCGCCCTCACTTCCCTTTCGGGTTGCTTCTCGCTCGGCTTGTTCGGCGCCCGGTCGGCGCATGAGTGCATGACGCGGGTCATGTACTTCGAATCCAACCGCTCGAGCGAAGAAGGCATGCTGGCCGTCGGAACGGTCGTCATGAACCGCGTCTATGCCAAAGGCTATCCCAACGACGTGTGCGGTGTCGTGGGGCAGAAAAACCAGTTTGCCTCCGGCGTTCTTACGCGCCCGATGACCGAGCCGCGCAGCGTGCAACTCGCTTCGCGCGTCGCCCATCAGGTCCTGAACGGCGCCCGCCACCCCGGCGTCGGCAATGCGAAGTTCTTCCACACCGCCGGCCTGACATTCCCTTACAAGAACATGCACTACGTGCTCGTCGCCGGCGGCAATGCGTTCTATGAGCGGCGGTAGCCGCCCCCTTATGCCTAACCGCAAGTAAATCCGGCACATAAAACTCGATTCAAAACTGCGTTGTAGTTTTGGCATCGAGGAAATTTGCCACCCGTATCGTGATTTCCGTCGGGGAGATCACGATAATGAAAAAAACAGGCGTCATAATTTCAGGGCTCATTGCCCTTGTCGTTTCGATGGGTGCGGCAGCGCCCGCGCGTGCCACCGAGGCCCATCCGGCCTTCGCTTCAATCGGCGGCCAGACTTCCATTCCGGTCGGTCACGCAGAGTTCTGCCAGCGCCGGCCGCACGAGTGCCAGCCGATGGAGCGCGTCTCGCAGATCGATCTGACCGACCGGCTTTGGCGCGACCTGCAGGAAGTCAACAACCATTACAACACCATGATCACGCCGGTCAGCGACCTCGACCTCTATGGTGTCGACGAGTTCTGGACCTATCCGGTGAACGGCTACGGGGATTGCGAGGACATCGCTCTCGCCAAGCGCGCCGCGTTGATCGAACGCGGATGGCCCGCCTCCACACTCCTGATCTCGGTCGTGATGCAGCCGAACGGCGAAGGCCACGCGGTGCTGATGGTCCGCACCGATCGCGGGGACCTGGTGCTCGACAATCAGGAAGCGCTGATCAAGGTCTGGACAGACACACCCTACACCTACCTCAAGCGCCAGAGCCAGGCGCATAGCGGCCAGTGGGTCGACATCTTCGATGCCCGCGAAGGTATCGTGACCGCAACGGCTGGCCACTAACGAAATTTTCAAATCGCCCCCGACAGGCGAAGCTTGAGGGCCGGCGCTCCCCGACAGGAAGCCGGCCCATTTTTTAGGACCATCGAACGCACCTTCCTTATCTGAAGAGCAGCACAGGTACCTTACAGGAGCGGAGCATTTCCGTTGTGGTCGACCCGATGAGCAGGCTCCGGATGCGCGAGTGCCCATAGGCACCCATGATCAGGAGGTCGAAGCCCTCTTTTTCCACTGCTGACGCTATCACCGTCTCGGCCTGCCCGGCGCGAATCTCGGAGGTGACGGGAAGCCCTGCCTGCTCGAGCTTGCTCCGCGCGTAGTCCAGCTTGCTCCAGGCATCGCCGCTTTCATTGCCGACCGTCATGAGCACCGTCTCCAGACCTGCGAAAATGGGGCTGCGCGAGATATAGTCCACAGCCTTGATGCTGCTCACGCCACCATCGAAGGCGACAAGCACTCTTTCGATCGTCTTGAATGCGCGCGATGCCACAAATACCGGCTTGTGCGATGACCGGACCACCCGCTCGAGATTGGATCCAAGATGCAGCTTGGCGAAATCGGCAGCCTCGCCGCGCTTGCCAATGACGATCATCTCCGCGTCGGCCTCGAAATCGGCCAGCGTGTCGATGATGTCTCCGGTCATGAGCCGCGTCGACACCTCGGCGCCCGAACCCGCGACGATGGTTCTGGCGTCCTCGAGGATCGCCCTCCCCTTTTCCTGAGCCAGTTTGGCGCGCTGGCTATCCAGTTCGGCAAGTTTCTCGAGCAACGCAGTGCGGGCACCGAGAGCGATCGTACCGCTAAGATCGGTCACCGGCGCTTCCCGCCTCCCCAGGACGTGAAGTATCTGGACCGGCCATCCGGCGCGCTGCGCCAGCCATGCCGCATGACCGCACACGCTTTTTGAGTAGATCGAGCCGTCAACGAGCGCGACGAGGGAATTCGTCATCGATGCCTCCTCCTAATGTGCCATCAGCTTGTCGAGTGCTCCGGGCTTGTCGTGCACGGCCAACCTGTCGACAATTGTTTCGCTGGCCGCGTTCAACCCGATGATCTCGACTTCCGCGCCTTCCCGCCGGAACTTGAGCACGGCCATATCCAGCGCCGCGACGCTCGATATGTCCCAGATATGTGCGCGGGAGACGTCGATGGTTACCTTTTCGAGCACTTCCTTGAAGTTGAACGCTGACATGAAGTCTTCGGTGGAAGCAAAGAAGAGCTGACCTTCCACAATATAGGTCCGGTGCCGCCCGTCGGCCGACAGCGTTGAGGAAACGCCAAAGAGCTGCGCGATCTTCCAGGCAAAGAAGATGCCCGACAACAACACCCCCGCCAGAACGCCGATGGCGAGATTGTGCGTATAGACGACGGTGATGACCGTCACGATCATGACGATCGATGACGAACGCGGGTGATCGCGCAGGTTCTTGATCGAGGACCAGGAGAAGGTGCCGATCGAGACCATGATCATGATGGCCACCAGGGCGGCCATCGGGATCTGCGCAACCACGTCGCCCAGCACCACGATCATGAACAGAAGGAACACGCCGGCTGCAAAGCTCGAAAGCCTGCCGCGCCCGCCGGATTTCACATTGATGATCGACTGTCCGATCATTGCGCACCCTGCCATCCCGCCGATGAATCCGGTCGCGGTATTGGCGATGCCCTGGCCGATGCACTCCTGATTTTTCGCCGAGGGCGTATCGGTGAGGTCGTCCACGATCTGCGCCGTCATCAACGATTCGAGCAGCCCGACCACAGCCACCGCCGCCGAATAAGGCAGTATGATCATGAGCGTCTCGAAGGTGAGGGGAATGTCGGGGATCAGAAAGACCGGCAGCGTAGCGGGCAATTCGCCCATATCGCCTACCGTGCGGACATCCAGCCCGAAAACGATCGCGACCGTCGTCTGAACGATGATGCAGACCAGCGGCGACGGGATCGCTCTGGTCAGGCGCGGAAACAGGTAAATGATCGCCAGCCCGGCCGCGACCATGACGTAAGTCAGGTTGGGCACACCCACCAGCTCGGGCACCTGCGCGAGGAAAATCAGGATGGCCAGCGCATTGACGAAGCCGGTCATCACCGAGCGGGAAACGAACCGCATCAGATTGCCGAGCTTGAGGAGCCCCGCCCCGATCTGAAGCAATCCGGCCAGGACCGTCGCCGCCAGCAGGTATTGGAGCCCGTAATCCCGCACCAGCGTGACCATCAGCACGGCCGTGGCGGCGGTTGCGGCAGAAATCATGCCCGGACGGCCACCCGTGATCGCGGTGATCACGGCGATGGAGAAGGAGGCGTAAAGCCCGATCTTGGGGTCGACACCCGCGATGATCGAAAAAGCAATGGCTTCAGGAATGAGCGCGAGTGCAACAACAAGTCCTGCCAGCAGATCGCCGCGGACATTGCCGAACCACTGAGCGCGGTAGGCGGTCAAAGAGAACATGAAGAGAGTCCAGAATGTAAACCAAACCGGCGAACTGCAAAGTCAGCCTGGGAAAATGAGGTGTCGGTTCAGTTGTCCGGCGGGTCGGCGGCCGGAAGAGCCACCCGGAGTTTCACCGGGTCCTGCGTTCATGCCAGTCTTTTGACGGCATTTGGCAAGCGGCGCAAGGCATGACTGCCCCGCATCCACTGCACGACCTGCACGCTCAGATGAGCGCCCGAACCACCGTCACATAGGTGCCGAGGATCATCAGGCCCGTGACGAAGCTCCAGGCAAAGGCAATGAAAGCCGCCAGCAGCACATTGACGACGGAGACCTCCCCCGTCCCGCTCCCCTGCCAGCCGAGCCTGAGCATGATGTAGGGGCCGCAAAAGAAGGTGACGGTGAGATTGACGAGGCTCCGCGCAGCCGATGTGCCGGACACCCGGATGCCTGCGGTTTCGCGCGACAGGCCCTGGTAAAGGTGTGTCAGCGTGCCCGCCGAACACAGGCCAATTCCGATGATGAAGAGCGCAAGGACGAGTTCGGACACGTCACACCTTTGGGTTTGGCGCCGCCACCGGCAGCATCTTTAACCAATTGTTAAGCATACTGCGCGCCAATCGGCTTGTCATGCGTGCCGATGCACCATGGTTAACGCCGGCATCGGGCTTGGGGAACAGCGGTGATGGGAGCAGATTCTGCTGCACACGAGGGAGATGCAGGCGGCGTATTCTACACCCTCGCCGCAATCGCGCTCGTCATCGCAATCCTGGGGCTGGCCGGAGCTTATGCTGTCGGCGCATGGCTCGATGCCGCGCGCGCCAGACCGGCGGATCCGTCACTGGCGGCAACCCACATCATCACCATCGGGGCGCAGCACTATGTGGTGCCTGCCGCCCTGATCTCCGACCCCATCCAGAGGCGGGAAGGCTTCTCGGATCGCCTCGACCTTGCGCTTGTGCTTCCCTTGGGCGAGGGCGGCGCCCTGACGCCGGTGGACGTCACGATCATGCCGCGCGGGCGTATCCGCACCAGCGCGAACCTGCTCGACAGCGTCTATCTGCGCCAGTTCGCGACGACCCAGCTTCAGGGGCCACCGGGCCTGGTGGGCAAGCCCCTGTTGGGCGACGCGGGAACCAGCGGGGAAACCGTGTGGTACGACCCGCTGAGCGCGATGCCCTTCGTTGCCAAATGCTCCGCGCCGGTGACCGTGGGAACAGCGCAGAAGAGCTGCATCAGGACCGTGCAGCTATCGGACCGCAACGTCGCGGTCTTCGCCTTCGAGCCATCCGTGCTCTATAATTGGCGCCGCTTCGACGAGACAGTGGAAGGCTGGCTGGCGGGACTGAGGAAGTAGCGTTCCCGCGGGCGCTTACCCGACCTCATCGAGATCGATGTCGAGGATCGAAACCTGCATCATGTAGGACTTTTCGCCCTCGTCTTCATCGACATAGATCAGCCCGAGAAACTCGTCACCGATATAGAGTTCCACCGAGTCGTCCTGCTTGGGACGCGGACGAACGTCGATATTGCGGTTACCGAACTTCATCTGCAGGTATTTCTGCAGCTTGATGATTTCTTCGTGCTTCACAAATTCTCTCCAATGGGTATGGACTGAGACATAACGATCACGCGCGGCCACCGCAATGCCGCCACGCCCGTTTCCCCTAAAGGATAAGCCCAGGGATCAGTCCCTTGGGACCATCACGATCTGGTCCATGACCGTCGAGGGCTGATTGCAGCCTGCCTCGCCCACGACCTTGGCCGGAACCCCGGCGACGGTGGTGCGCGGCGGTACTTCCTTGAGCACCACCGAACCAGCGGCCACGCGCGAGCAATCGCCCACTCTGATATTGCCCAGTATCTTCGCTCCCGCCCCGATCAGAACGCCATTGCCGATCTTGGGGTGGCGGTCTTCGTCCGATTTTCCCGTCCCACCCAGCGTCACCGCGTGGAGGATAGAGCAATGATCACCGATGACAGCCGTCTCACCCACGACGAAACCGGTTGCATGATCGAGCATGATGCCCTTGCCGATCGGCGCCGCGGGATGGATATCGACCTGGAACACCTGGCTCGCGCGGCTTTGCAGATAATGCGCGAAATCCTTGCGCCCTTCTTTCCACATCGCATGCGCAAATCGGTGCGTCTGGATCGCCTGGAAACCCTTGAAATACAGGAACGGATCGATCGCCCGATCGCATGCGGGGTCGCGCTCGAGAGTCGCCGCAAGGTCGGCCCGTGCGCTTTCCCCGATTTCCGGATGGTCGGTCACGACGTCCTCGAACGCCTGCCGGATGAGGTCCGCCGGCACATCGGGATGATCGAGCCGCGCAGCAAGCCGGTGCGCCAGCGCAGATTCGAAGCTGTCATGATTGAGCACCGCCGAAACGACCATCTGCACGAGCGAGGGTTCTTCCGAACAGATGTCGCGCGCCTCGGCAACGATCGTCGCCCAAACGGGGTCGACGGATTTGAGCTGGCCGGGCCTGGTGACAGTGCTGCTCATGGCAGATCTCCATGTCGGTGCGTTTGCACAGACCCCTGATATAGGGCAATCGCTTGTCCTAAACAAAGGCCGCAGGGGTAAATTGGTTCACATTTACCTCAGATCGGGTAAACGCGGCCCAGGAATTCGAGCGCGCCCTTCTTGAACTGCGGATCGCCGGTGGCGCGCATGTGGTCGCGCCGCTCGATCACCAGCGCCTGGCCGTTGGGCAGCATATCCGCCAGAGTCTGCGCGTCGCCGCCCACCGTGTCTTCGCTCCCGACAGCGACGAGCACTGGAACCTCGATCGCTCGCAGGCTCTCGATCGGCACCGGCGTTCGCGATCCTGCCATGCAAGCAGCCAGTGCCTTGCGGTCGCTCCTCGTGTGGTCGGCAAAGATGCGGAACTGGCGCCCGGTGGGATGGGTGACTTCTGAAAGCGAATCCGCATTGAGCGCCGCAATGATCTCATCGCTATCGAGCGTTGGCGTCGGCATGTTGGCGCCAAGTCCGCCAAAGATCGCGCAGGCGACCTTTTCGGGGTACTGGATGCAGACGAAGGCCGAGATCCGGGCCCCCATCGAATAACCGATGAGCGCCACCTTCTCATAACCGAGATGTTCGACCAGATTGGCGACGTCGCGCGCCATCTCGCGCGCATTGTAACGCTCCGCCTCATAGAGCTTTTGCGATTGCCCATGCCCGCGGTTGTCGAGCGTTACGACGCGATATCCCGCATCGGTAAGCGTTTCCATCCAGCCGGTTGAAACCCAGTTGACGATTCCATTGGACCCAAAGCCGTGCACGGCAATGACCGGGGGCCCGTCGCCGTAAATCTCGTAGGCGAGACTGAAACCTTCGGATTCAAAGAACGGCATAAGGGACTCTTTCGACTCGTGATTTCGATCCGTCTTAACAGCGCATCCGACTGCGGCCAACCGCCGTAAACTGCCCTCTGGCCTTGGCTGGCGCGAGTCGTTATGGTCCGGCCAGTTTTGGCGCACCGGATATCGCGATCATGGCACAGCATACCACTCCGCACTTCCACAACACCGAAGGCCTCACCCGTATAAGGATCGGAGCCAAGGAGTTTCAGTGCGTCGGCGCCAAGCCGCCGTTCGACCACCCGCATATCTTCCTCGATATGGGTGCCGACAACGAGATCGTGTGCCCATACTGCTCGACGCTCTATGTCTATGACGCCAGCCTGCCGGCCGGTTCCGCCGATCCTGTGAACGCGATCTTCCATCTGGAAGACGCCTGACCGCGAGCGCCGCAATGGGCGCGCCGCGGTCCATCGTCATAATCGGAGCGGGAATTTCCGGCCTGACGCTGGCCCTCGCGCTCGCCAAGTTCGGCGCACGTGTCGTGGTGATCGAACGCAATGAGGGGATCAGCGAGTTCGGCGCCGGCCTCCAGATCAGCCCGAACGCCCGCAAATGCCTGGACCGGCTGGGGCTGACCGATGCCATCACCGCAGCCAGTTTCGCGCCACAAGGGATCGATCTCTATCCATTTAAGAGCGACCAGCCGCTCCAGACCCTGACGCTCGGTAAAAAATTGACCCAGCGGTTCGGTGCGCCCTATGCCGTGATGCACCGGGCCGATCTGGCCTCCATCCTTCACACAGCCGCAAAGCGCTTCGCCAATATCGAGATAATCTTCGGCATCGACACCTTCACCCTTGATGACGGGGATATCTCACCGACCATCCAATTCAAGGAAGGTGGAACGCGCGAGCGGGCGATCAGGCCATTCGCGCTAGTGGGCGCCGATGGCGTGAGATCGGAAACCCGAAGGCAGTGGATGGCCACCCCCGATCCCACCTATTCGGGCAAGGTGGCCTGGCGCACCCTCGTTGCACCGGAAAAGCTCGGCACGACCGTCAGACTCGACAGAGTCAGCGTACTCTTCGGCTCGCGGCACCACCTGGTGGTTTACCCCCTGCCCCACCGAAGCGCAGTCAATCTGGCGCTCTTTACCCAGGAGCCGAAGTCCCGCCTCCCGGAACTCGGCAAGGACCAGCCAGTCCTGCGTCAGACCAGCGATCCCCGCCTCAGCGCCATTCTCGCCGCTGCTGATGGCAGCTGGACGCCGTGGGTTCTTTCGGAAGTCACACTCGACAAGTGGCATCGTGGCCCAGTGGGGCTGATCGGCGACGCCGCCCATGCCATGCTGCCCTTCCAGGCCCAGGGCGCGGCCATGGGTATCGAAGACGCGACGGTGCTCGCCCCGCTGCTCGTATCGGCGCCCAACGCGGAACATGCCTTCTCGCGCTTTGCCACCCTGCGCAAGGAGCGGGTACGGCGCGTGCAGGCGGTTTCGCGGCAGAACGGGACGATCTTCCACCTGCCCTTCCCCTTCTCGATAGCACGCGACCTCGCTATCCGGTTCGGCGGGCCGGAAGATCACTTCCGGCGGCTCGATTGGCTCTATGGCCATGACCCGCTCGCGGCGGACCCCGCTGAACCATAGGCTGGGGCTTGCATTCCTCCTGCGGCCTATGCCAACTGACCCCGACACTCTGACCGCCGAAGAGCCATATGCGCGTAAATCCCCAGTCGCGGCTGACCCTCGTTTTCATCCTCATCACGGTCTTTCTGGACATTGTGGGGCTGGGGATCATCCTGCCTGTGCTGCCGGGGCTCATCCTGGAACTGACGAATGGTGAGAACGTCGCGAACGCCGCCGTGATCGGCGGCTATCTCGTTTTCGTCTATGCCTCGATGCAGTTCCTGTTCTCGCCCATCCTGGGCAATCTCTCGGACCGCTGGGGCCGCCGGCCAATCCTCCTGCTCTCGCTGGTGGGCCTTTCGATCGACTATCTTCTGATGGCATGGGCGCCGACGCTCATCTGGCTGTTCGTCGGTCGCGTGCTGTCGGGCATCTGCGGCGCCGCCATGGGAACGGCCACCGCCTATGTCGCCGACATCACCCCCAGGGAAAAGCGCTCGCAAAGGTTCGGCCTTATCGGCGCGGCCTTTGGCCTTGGGCTTATTGTGGGACCGGTCATCGGCGGCGAGCTCGGCGAGTTCGGTCCGCGCGCGCCCTTCTATCTTGCAGCGACACTGGCCGCCATGAACGTGGTATTCGGCTTTTTCGTCCTGCCCGAGAGCCTTTCGAAGTTCCGCCGGCGGCGGTTCGATCTCAAGCGCGCCAACCCGTTCGGCGCGATCCTGGCTTTCCGGCACACGCCCATCGTTCTCGTGCTTCTGGGCTCGCTGTTTCTCTTCGCGCTGGCAGGACAGACCTATCCGAACGTCTGGAACTTCTACACGATCCGCCAGTTCGACTGGTCGCCCTCGCAGGTCGGCCGCTCGCTTGGCGTCTTCGGCATCCTGTTCGCGCTTAGCCAGGCTGTTCTTGTCGGCCCTGCAATCCGCTATTTCGGCGTCGCAGCGACCATCCTGACGGGGCTCGGCATTGCCGTCTTTGCCTTCATCGGAGTTTCACTGATCGACAGTGTGCTGGGACTGTGGTTCTTCCTCGTCGTCGGTTCGTTCAGCGCCGTGGCGGCGCCATCACTTACCGGGCTTCTGTCCAACAATGTGAAGGCCAACCAACAAGGGGAACTGCAGGGCGCCGTCAACGCCACCAACTCCCTCACCGCCATCATTGCCCCGGTTGCGGCCACACAGCTCTTTTCGTTCTTTACGTCCGACGCCGCGCCTGTCTATTTCCCCGGAGCACCCTTCTTTGCCGCTGGATTGATTGTTGCCGCGAGCGCCCTGCTCTTCATATTCGCCGCGCTACGCTTCAACATCTGGCAGGCACCGGAAGAAAAGGCCGAAAAACCCCTCGTTCCCCCGCCACTGCCCAGCGGTCAGGCCGTAAACCGTCCCTACACGGACGGCGACTCCGGCGACGATGGTAACGGGGATGAAGACGAGAAGCCGGACGGCAAAGCCTAAAAGCCGGACAGCAAGGGCTAGAAGTCCCTACTTCCCCACAAGGCTCGGCCAATCGTGGTGGAAATCGCCTTCCTCATCGACCCGCTTGAACCCGTGCGCGCCGAAAAAGTCGCGTTGGCCCTGGGTAAGATTGGTCGTGCCGTTCGCCTGCCGGTAAGCATCGAAATAGGCAAGCGCCGAAGATAGGCATGGGGCGGGCAACTCGTTTACAGCGCAGGTCGCAACGACCGCGCGAAGCGATCCATTGCATTCCTTCATCAAATCAACGAATGCTGGCTGGGTCAGCAGATTGGCCGCGGTACCCGAAGCAAAGGATTGGGCAATCTGGTCGAGGAACCGCGAGCGGATGATGCAGCCGGCACGCCAGATCTTGGCGATGACGTCGAGCGGCAGGTTCCAGCCGTTCTCCTCGGAAGCCTTTGCCATGACGGCGAATCCCTGGGCGTAGGCGGCGATCTTTCCGGCCAGAAGCGCCTTTTCCAGCGCCTCGATGGAGATGGTCGCTTTGCCTTTCGGCGCGGCGCCGTAAATCCGCTCGCCCTCGACGCGCTCGGCCTTCATCGCCGAAATCGACCGCGCGGCGACAGCCCCCTCGATTGTTGTCGCCGAAACGCCGAGATTGAGCGCCTCGATGGCGGACCAGCGGCCGGTGCCCTTCTGGCCTGCAGAATCCAGGATCACTTCTACAAGCGGCTTGCCGGTCTTCTCGTCGACTGCCGAGAGAACATGACCGGTTATCTCGATCAGATAGGAGTCGAGCGGACCCCTGTTCCACGTCTCGAACACCTTGGCACATTCGGCTGCGGACATGCCGAGCCCGTCCCGCATTACGCCATAGATCTCGGCGATCATCTGCATGTCGGCATATTCGATGCCGTTGTGAATCGTCTTGACGAAATGGCC
>CAYSBF010000068.1:0-14449 GCA_964429025.1 uncultured Pelagibacterium sp. | reverse complement strand
CGAAATTGAGCTCGATGCCGTCGGCGCCGGTCTCCTCGACCAGCGGCAGGATCGCTTTCCAGCTCTGCTCTTCGCATGGGACCATGATCGAGACGACCACCGCCCGGTCTGGCCATTCGCGCTTGACCTGCTTGATCTCGCGCAGATTGGTCTGGAGATCGCGGTCGGTGATGAGTTCGATATTGTTGAGCCCCAGCAGACGCCTGTCCGCGCCCCAGACAGCGCCATAGCGCGGCCCGTTCACATTGACGATCGGCGGCCCCTCCTCGCCCAAAGTCTTCCAGACGACACCACCCCAGCCGGCCTTGAAGGCACGGACGACGTTACAGGCCTTGTCAGTGGGCGGGGCCGAGGCGAGCCAGAACGGGTTGGGCGATTTGATACCAACGAAATTGGAACTGAGGTCAGCCATGTGCCACTCCCACCAGGGCCCGGTTGATGCTCTCGGCCGCATCGCGCCCCGCTGCCACCGCCGAGACGGTCAGATCCTCACGAGAGTCGGCTGCGCAATCGCCGCCTGCCCAGACGCCGGGCATCGTCGTCCGGCCTTCTTCATCGACCTTTATGCGGCTGCCCTCGAGGGCAATCGATGAGCCGCTGCCGTTGAGCGCGGTGGGGAGAAAGGTCTGCCCAATCGCCTTGAACACTTGGTCGGCGGCCAGTGTCAGCGTCTCGCCGGTCCCCACGAGCATGCCGTTTTCGAGCCGGGTGTATTCGAGTTCGATGCCCCGAACTGCGCCGCCCTCCGTCAGAACCGCCCTAGGGCTGACCCAATGGCGGATGATCACGCCTGCAGCCGCGGCGAGATCCTGCTCATACTGCGAAGCGTTCATCTGCTCCTTGCCGCGCCGGTAGCAGATCGTCACCTCCTCGGCGCCGAGCAGCTTGGCCTGCACGGCCATGTCGACCGCCGTCATGCCGCCGCCGATTACCACCACCCGCCGCCCGATGGGAAGCGCCGAGAGATCCCGCGCCTGCCGCAATGCGGCGATATAGTCGACGGCATTGTCGGCCGCTTCCTCGCCCTCCGAGCGCAGCGCATTGACCCCGCCCAGCCCCATGCCCAAGAACACTGCGTCGAAATCTTCCGATAGCGAAGAGAGTGAGATGTCCGTACCGAGCACCTTGCCGGTCTCGATAGTGATCCCGCCGACGCCTAATATGTAGTCGATTTCCGCCTGCGCGAAATTGTTCGTGCTCTTATAGGCCGCGATCCCGTATTCGTTGAGACCGCCGGCCTTCTCGCGAGCATCAAAGATCGTGACCTCATGCCCGTACATGGCGAGCCGGTGGGCGCAGGCCAGTCCTGCCGGGCCTGCGCCGACGACGGCGACACGCCTGCCGGTCGGGGCGGCGCGTTCATAAAATTGTACGCCCTGGGTTATTGCGACATCGGTTGCATAGCGCTGGAGCCGGCCAATCTGCACCGGTTTGCCCTCTGCGGCCTCGCGCACGCAGGCCTCTTCGCACAGCGTTTCGGTGGGACAGACGCGGGCGCACATGCCGCCCACGATGTTCTGGTCAAAGATTGTCTTGGCCGAGCCAAGCGGGTTGTCGGTCGCAATCTGGCGGATGAAGAGGGGGATATCGATGGCGGTGGGACACGCTGCCATGCAGGGCGCATCATAGCAGAAATAGCAGCGGTCGGCCTCGACGCGCGCCTCATGCTCGGTGAAGGGCCGGTGAAGGTCGGAGAAATTCTCCGCATACCGGTCCGCATCCAGCCTGCCTGCGGCAATACCGGCGAGGAACTGACCCAGCGCCATGACAAACACCCCCTCAGATGTTCCCGTCTGAGAGTGACGCTAACGCGGTTCCAATTTTTTATCAATCGGTAAAAAATCACATTTTACCGAGCGGGGCCGAGGCAGAAATTGGCCCTGTACACGGCTTTGGCGCTCCGCATACAGGGCCGAGGGGCAGGCCTCACTCCTGCAGAACTCTCTCTAGCCGATATAAACATGACTGTAAAGATCATGTTTTCAGTTGCGCCAAATTTCTACAGAAGTCCGCAAGGCTTCTGCGCTCGCCGCTGACACAGCGCGAGTCCGGTCGAAGCTTGAGAACTAGTTGAGCTCCATCCCCAGTATTTCGATGCCGAGGCGCGAGCGCATTGCCCGCCGCTTGTCGGTGAGATCGGCGATGGTGTAGGAGCGAAGGACGTTGAAGAAAGCCTCCAGTGCCTCGCCGAGCGCCGCGTTCATCTCGCAACCTCCGACCAGCGGGCACGAGCTATCCCCGCCCTCGAAGCACTCGGCCAAAGCAAAGTTCTCTTCGGTAAGCTTTACCACATCGAGCAGCGTGATCTCGTTGGCCGGGCGCGCCAGCCGGATGCCGCCATGACGCCCGCGCACTGTTTCGAGCAACCGGTTCTCGACCAGTGGCTTGATGAGCTTGAAAAGAAACAGCTCGGAAATCCCGTAGGCCTTGGCGACGTCGCTCACACGGGACAGGTCCGGGTCGTTGACAGCGCAATACATCAATGTACGGACAGCGTAACTGGTCTGACGGGTCAAACGCATCTGGCGAGCCTTCCACCAAGGGAATAAGGGAGTGCCGGCGCAGTTTTCTACGCCACCAACAGGAACGCAAGATTATAACAATTCTAAACTATGTCAACAAAAGCTGAATTGGGTCGTCATGTTTAACAGCAGCCCTGTTGCGAAAAAACCGGCCCCTCACTCCTCGCTGTCCCGGCCTCGAGCCGGGACCCACAGCGATCCCTCCACTATGGCGGATGTTGAAGCGTGGACCCCGGCTCAGGGCCGGGGAAGCGAACTGGCGATGATGCCAATTTCGCCAAAACCTTCTAGGCTCCGCTCCACCACAGACTCACGATTCCCTGGAGTTTTCCCTTGCCGCGCAAAATCATAATCGACACCGACCCCGGCCAGGACGATGCCGTGGCAATCCTGCTCGCCCTGGCATCGCCCGATGAGCTCGACGTGCTGGGCATTGTCGCTGTGGCAGGCAATGTCGGACTTGCCCAGAACGCCAGGAATGCACTCAAGGTGGTTGAACTTTCCGGACGCACGGAGGTGCCCGTTTATGCCGGCTGTCCGCGCCCGCTGATGCGCAAGCTCGTAACAGCAGAGCATGTGCACGGCGATTCCGGCCTTGACGGGTCCAACCTCCCCGAGCCTTCGATATCGCTGAAAGAACAGCATGGCGTCGATTTCATCATTGAAACACTCCTGCGCGAGCCGGAAGGCACGGTGACGCTCTGCGCGCTGGGCCCGCTCACCAACCTTGCCATGGCGCTGACCAAGGAGCCGCGCATCGCGACGCGCATCCAGGAAATCGTGCTGATGGGCGGCGGCTATTTCGAAGCGGGAAACCTCACGCCGGCCGCCGAGTTCAACATCTATGTCGACCCCGAGGCCGCGACCACGGTGTTCGGGTGCGGGGCACCCATCACCATGATGCCGCTCGATGTGACCCACCAGATGCTGACGACCCCGCAACGCCTGAAGGCGTTCGGTGACATCGGCAACAGGAGCGGGACGGCCGTGGCGGGGATGCTCAGCTTTTCGGAAAGGTTCGACCGCAAGAAATATGGCTGGCCGGGGGCGCCGCTTCACGATCCATGCGTCACCGCCTATCTAATCCAACCCGAAATCTTTTCTGGCCGAAAATGCAATGTCGAGATCGAGACCGGCAGTGAACTGACGCGCGGCATGACGGTCGTCGACTACTGGCAGGTCACCGCGCGTCCGCATAATGCAATGTTCATGCGCAATGGCGACCCCGCGGCGTTCTACGCGCTTTTAACCGAACGCCTTGCGCGCTTGCCGTAACCGGAGGCCCTAATGTCTCATTTCGTCACCACGCAGTGGCTCTACGACAATCTGAACAACCCTGGATTCGTCGTCGTGGACGGCACCTGGCACCTGCCCAATTCCGGGCGCGATGCCTCAGCGGAATTCCAAGCCGGTCATATCCCCGGCGCCGTCCATTTCGACATTGACACCATCGCCGACAAAAGCAGTGGCCTCCCCCACATGCTCCCCGACGCCGCCAGTTTCGCCCGGATGGCCGGACAGTTGGGCATTGCCTCGGACAAGACCATAATCGTTTATGACGAGTACGGCCTGTTCTCCGCCCCCCGCGTCTGGTGGACGCTCAAGGTCATGGGCGCCAGGGACGTCAAAATTCTTGAAGGCGGCGGTCCCAAATGGCGCGCCGAGAACCGTCCATTGCAAACCGGGCCCGCGAGACCCGAGCCAGCGCGATTCCAAGCGGCACTTGATGAACAGGCCGTTGCCGATTTCAGCGCGGTACTCGCGGCAACAAACTCGGGCAATCAGATTCTCGACGCCCGCCCCGCTGCCCGTTTTTCCGGCTCCGCGCCCGAACCGCGCCCCGGACTCCGGGCCGGGCACATGCCCGGAGCGCGCAACCTGCCTTTCTCCGATCTCGTCGAGGATGGAAGGCTCAGACCGCGCGAGCAGCTCGAGGTGGCGATTCGCGAGGCGGGGATAGATCCTTCAAGGCCCGTCATCACCTCGTGCGGGTCGGGCGTCACCGCCGCAGTCCTCGCCCTGGCGCTCGATATCATCGGGGCGAGCCGCGTGATGCTCTACGATGGGTCGTGGGCGGAGTGGGGCTCGCGTGAGGACGCGCCCGTGGAGACGAGTTAGGCGGCCTCGCTGTCCTGCGTCGTGACCTGATTGCGGCCATTGCGCTTTGAGAGATAAAGCGCGTTATCCGCCTTGCGCAAAAGCGTGTCGAGGCTCCGGCGCTCCTTGTCGGCGAAGGCAATACCGGCACTGACGGTGCACCTTACGTCCTCGCTCTGCCCGTCATGGATCATCCGCGCCGCCGAAGCGCGGATCCGCTCGGCCAGGGCCAGCGCCTCCACCGGAGAACAGTTCGGAAGGATCAGAACGAACTCCTCCCCGCCCAAACGGACTGCCACGTCATTGGGGCTGACAATGCCTTCGAGAAGCGCGGCAAAATTCTTGAGCACCACATCGCCGATAGCATGCCCATAGGTATCGTTGAGCGCCTTGAACTCATCGAGATCGAGCACGATGATCGCGGTATTCTGCGGCACCGCCTGTCCTTCGAACAGCTCGAAGAGTGCGCGCCGGTTCTTGAGTCCTGTGAGCGGGTCGGTCAGCGCATTCTGCTTGTGCCGGCGCGAGATTCGCTCCTGGTGCACGGTAACGAGCAACCCACCGATCCCCGTTAGCGCAATGACCGATGCGATGAGGTTCAACACCTCGGCCCAGTTCTGTGGCGAGCCGTTGACGAGATAAAGCGGTGCGTCCTGAACGCCCACCACGACGCATAGCACGAAGGTGACGGCCAGGATGTGGTGCAGGAAGGCGATCGTCATCATCGAAGCCGGAGATTCGGCGCGCATCTTCCAGTAGCTGTGACCACAGTAAAAGACGAGGGCCGCGCTGAAGCCGTTGACCAGCCAGAGGCCAAGCCCATCAAAACCAATGGCAAACGCGACGGCGAGCGGCACGGCAAAGACCGTGGACAGACCCGCAACGAGCCGCGCCGGCAACACGCCGTCACGAAACTGCACCAGCCCGCCATAGTGGATTGAAATGCCGGTGGTCAGCAGGATGCAGGCGGCCGCGCCAAGGGCAAGATTTCCCGTACCGTTGAACAGCGCGAAGGTGGCGACAGCGAGCACGATGACACACATCGACGCCGACCACGTCATCAGGAAGCCCGAACCACGCTGACGCAGCCAGTTGGTGAAAAGGGTAAAACTCAGCGCGGCACCTGAGGCGCCCACCGCCAGAAGTACCGACCCGTAATCAAATGTCATCGTCATCAAACCCGTCGCGACGGGCGCAGCCTAGCGTCAAAAAGGTTGACGAGATGTTCACCGGAAGGACGCAATCGCATCCCTCTGGAAAACTCGCCGCCCGATATTGCGTATGCCCAAAAATGCGGCTCCCGGTAGCGCCCCTGCCTTTTTTGCTTTTTAATTCGGCAAACTTCTGTTTTTGTGTCGCCGTGGCTGGCCCCGGCGGGTCCGCCGCCAACGACACGAAGCAACAGGGACAATGCCGGCCGAATGGCGCCTATTCTCGCAGTCAGGGACATTCACAAATCCTTCAGCAACCTCGAAGTGCTCAAGGGGGTATCTCTGGAGGCCGAGGCCGGTGACGTGGTCTCTCTTATCGGCTCTTCGGGTTCAGGCAAGTCGACGCTCCTGCGCTGCATAAACATGCTCGAGATACCCAATGCGGGAAGCGTGAGCATCGACGGCGAGGAGATTGCGCTCTCGCCCGAGGGGCCGGACCGGCATCCGATCGATCCGGGGCAGTTACGCCACATCCGTTCCGAACTCGGCATGGTTTTCCAGTCCTTCAACCTCTGGTCGCACATGACGATTCTCGAAAATGTCATGGAGGCGCCGCTGCGCGTGCAGCGCCGGCCGGCCGGTGACGTGCGTGAGCAGGCGATGGACCTTCTCGACAAGGTCGGCATCGCCGACAAAGCCGACGCCTTTCCCGCTCAGCTATCCGGCGGCCAGCAGCAGCGCGCCGCCATTGCCCGGGCCCTGTGCATCAATCCCAAGATCATGCTTTTCGATGAGCCGACCTCGGCGCTCGATCCCGAACTCGAGGTCGAAGTGCTGCGCGTCATCAAAATGCTTGCGGACGAGGGCCGCACCATGCTCCTCGTTACCCACGACATGAAATTCGCCCGCGAGGTCTCCGACAAGGTCGTCTTCCTCCATCTCGGCAGGATCGAGGAGGAAGGCACCGTCGAGGAGGTCTTCGGCAACACAAGATCCGACCGGCTACGCCAGTTCCTGAGCGCCGCCGGTCACGCCTGACCGGAACGAACAACACCATCATGCAAAGGGACGTTCCGGCAAAATTCACCACCCAAAGCTTTCCAGGAGCATCAAAATGAATAAGGTGATTATCGCTGCTGCCGCACTGGCAGTCCTATCCACAGCCGCACAGGCTCAGACCGTCCGCATCGGCACTGAAGGTGCCTATGTGCCGTGGAACTTCGTCAACGACGCCGGTGAACTGGCCGGCTATGAAATCGATCTCGCCAACGCGATCTGCGAGCACGCCGGGCTTGAGTGCGAGCTGGTCCAGAACGACTGGGATTCCATCATTCCCAACCTGCTCGCAGGCAACTACGACGTGATCATGGCCGGTATGTCGATCACCGAAGAGCGCCAGCAGACCATTGACTTCAGCCAGGAATATTACCCGTCCGATCCCGCCCGTTTCATCGTGCCTGCCGGCAGCGATCTCGACGTGACCAATCTCTCCGGCGTGCGCATTGGCGTTCAGAGCAACACCATCCAGGCAGCCTATATCGAAGAGCATCTCGCCGAGGGCAACACGGTCGTGCAGTTCGCCAACCCCGACCAGTCGATCGCCGATCTGGCGGCTGGCAATGTCGATGTCATCCTTGCCGATGGCAGCTTTCTTGAAAGCGTGGCGGGTGGCGCTGAAGGGGCGTTTGAACTCGTCGGCGACGGCATCGTGATCGGCGGCGGCGTCGGCGCGGGCTTCCGCAAGGAAGATACCGAGCTGCGCGCCACCTGGGACGCGGCGATCGACGCGCTCAAGGCCGACGGCACCGTCAACGAACTCATCATCGAATGGTTCGGCGAAGACGGCAGCACGTTCTAGTTTCAGACATGAACCCCGGCGCCCGGCGCCGGGGTTTGCCCTTCACGTCGCGTGCCCGCGAACCGGAAACGCCATGCGTGGGGCAAGGGGAATTCCGGCTTGGACAGCTTTCTGCAGTGGCTGACGCCCATGGTGGGCGAAGATATCGCCTTCTGGCTTGCCTATCTCACCAACGGCAAGCATCTCCAGTGGTATGCCAGCTTCCGGTTCACGATCTTCGCCGCCCTGTTTGGCGGGCTGCTGGCGCTCAGCTTCGGCCTTCTTGGCGCGGTCCTTAGATCATCGCGCTTCGCGCCGCTACGCGGCATCGGCAATGTCTATACCTCGATGGTGCGCGGCATTCCCGACGTGCTGTTCTTTCTCTTTTTTCCGCTCGCCTTCGAACAGTCGATCGAGTGGCTCTGGTCCTTCCAGGTCTGCACGGCGGAATCCATTGCCGCCACCCAAGCGCCCTGGCCGCCCTGCCGCGAAGCGAACTGGCTGCTCTCGACCAACGAATATCTCATCCTCGCCTGCGTTTCGCTCGGCATTGTTTATGGGGCCTTCACGGCCAATGTCATTCACGGCGCGATGCGCGCGGTGCCGCGCGGCCAGCTCGAGGCGGCGCGCGCCTATGGCATGAGCAATCTGCAGGTGCTCCTGCGCATCCAGATCCGGCAGATGTGGGTCTATGCCCTGCCCGGCCTTTCCAATGTCTGGATGCTGCTCATCAAGGCGACCTCACTGCTCTCGCTCCTGCAGGTCTCCGACATCGTCTGGTGGGCCGGTCAATTGGGTGCGCCGAATTTTCTTCCGCAGGCGGGCCTCGTTCACGGCGATTGGCGCTGGGCCTATTATTTCGCGCTCTTTGTCTTCTACATCCTTGTGACGCTCCTCTCCGAGCGTGTCTTCCAGCGGCTCAATGCCTGGGCGCGGCGCGGCATGCCGGTGGAGAACTGACCCATGGGCACGTTGGAACTGCTTCTGGCCGAAATCGCGACCTACGCCTATCCGGCGCTGTTCAATATCTATTTCGCTGCGTCGTCCCTGCCGATAGGATTTGGCCTCGCGCTACTGGTCGCGCTCGGAAAGGATTCCAGGAACCCGATCATCTCAAGGTTCTGCGCAGGCTATGTCTACGCCTTCCGCGGCTCGCCCCTCTTCATCCAGTTCTTCATGTTCTATTCGATCATGCTGGCGCTGAACCCGGGCTGGTGGCGCCCCATGGGCCTCTCCTGGCTCATGATGAACCCGCTCTTTATCGGCCCGCTCGCGCTCGTCATGAACACGACCGCCTATACCGCCGAGATCCTGCATGGTGCCCTGCGCACCGTGCCAAAGGGCGAACTCGAAGCCGCCCGCGCCTACGGCATGTCGCCCTGGCAGGTCTTCCGCACCGTGACCTGGCCGAACATGATCCGCATCGCGTGGCCCGCCTATACAAACGAGGTCGTGTTCCTCTTCCATGCCACGGCGCTCGTTTATTTCACCCTTCCGGTCATCGGGGACCAGAAGGACATCATGAACAAGGCCAAGGAGCTCTTCGAGCGCGATTACAACGCGGTCCTGCACTTCTCGGTCGCCGCGCTCTGGTTCCTCGCCATTTCCATGGTGATCTTCTTTGTCTTTGGGCGCATCTATGAGCGTCTCATGCGCCACATGATTCCGGATGCGCCCAAGCCCCGGTTGCGATTTGGCCCGAAATATCTGCGGTAGACCCCCATGGCTTTTGAACGTATCTCAACGCGCATCGATGCGGATGCGCCCGGCACCACGGCTGAACTGACCCTGTTCCGCATCGGCCCCGCCGACGCGCCAGTCAAAATCTACATGCAGGCCGCGCTCCATGCCGACGAGCAGCCGGGCATCATGGCCATCCATCACCTGCTTCCCATGCTCGAGCAGGCCGATCGCGACGGCAGGCTCCGTGCGCGGTTTTCCATTTTCCCGATGGTCAACCCGCTCGGCATGAGCCGGATCGAAGCCGAGACCCATCTCGGCCGCTACGACGCACGCTCAGGCACCAACTTCAACCGCCGCTGGCCGGACCTCTTCGCCGCCATAGGGAGCGGTATCGGTCCAAGGCTGACGGGTGACGCGCGCGAAAACACCCGTCTGATCCGGCAGGCGGTGAAGGACTGGCTTGACGCGCAGACACCGCAGACCGCGATGCAGAAGCTCCGGCACCGCGTGATGCGCGAAGCCTATGACGCCGACTATGTGCTCGACCTGCATTGCGACGACGAGGCCCTGCCACACCTCTTCGTGACGCCCGATTCGATGGCCGAATTGACCGATCTTGCAGACTGGATGGGTTCGGTCGCGCAATTGACCGCCGAGGATTCCGGCGGGGGCTCGTTCGACGAGGTCTGGCCTTCGCTCTGGACGCGGCTGCGCGCGGCCTACCCAGACAAGCCGATCTCCTTCTCAGCCGTTGCAGCGACACTTGAATATCGCGGCCAGCATGATGTCTTTGACGAGCTCGGCAGGACGGACGCGGAGAACCTTTTCAACTTTTTCATCACCAAGGGCTTCATCGACCTGCCGCTGCCACCACGGCCCGACCCGGCGCCTGCACCACTGCCGCTGGCCGCAACGCAGATGCTCCGTGTCTCGCAGGCAGGTCTCCTCGCCTATCGGGTCGCGCTGGGCGACTGGGTGGAAAAGGGCCAACCTGTCGCCGATCTCATTGCGCTCGATGGTCCCGAAGCGTTTACCACGCGCACGCCGATACTGGCGGGAACCTCGGGCCGGGTCATTTCGCGCTGCATGTCGAAATACGTGCTCCCCGGTACATCCATCGCCAAGATCGTGGGCAGCGAACCGCTCCCCGAGCGGCAAGGCTACCTTTTGGAAGACTGATCGCGCACCGGCGCATAGACAAAACGCGGCATCTCGATCTTGAAGACGATGGCCAGCGTACGCAGGGTGAACCCCATGGCGATCGCGGCGACAGTGATCACGTCCGCTGCAATGCCCGCCTGTAGGCCGAAGGAATAGATGCAGGCCGTCACCGCCGAGACGGTCGCATAAAGCTCGCCCGAAAACAGCAGGGGCACATCGTTGCACAGCACGTCGCGCAGGACGCCGCCCACGCATCCGGTGATCATGCCAGCAACGATGACGATCAGCACCGGTTGCCCCATCTCGATCGCGACATTGCAGCCGATGACCGTGAAAACCACCAGCCCCAGCGCATCGAGCAGCAGGAAGATGAGCTTGAGCCGTTCCATCACCCGCGCGACCGCGATGGTAAAGAGCGCCGCCGCCACTGTCACAAGCAGCAAGGCCGGCTGCTCGACCCAGACCAGAGGGTAGTGTCCGAGCAACACGTCACGTGTGGTGCCCCCGCCCAGTGCGGTGACGCAACCGAGAACGCACACGCCGAACCAGTCCATGTTGCGCCGTCCCGCCGCCAGCGCCGCCGTCATCGATTCAGCGGCAAGCGCGATGACGAAAACCGTATACAGCAGCATGGCCTGCCCCCACGTTCGACTTTGACCTCAACCCCACAATGGCTGCTAAGCGCCGGCCACTCAAGCCGGCTCAGCCCTCCAGGTATCCTGCCGCAATCAGAAGCGCTGTGCAGATGCCCGCGCCCACAACGAATGGCACATATTTGCCTTCGCTGCCCGCAGGAAGCTCCTGTTTCAGGACATTGAGGATCATGCCCCCGGCGAGCAGAGCAAAGGCCATCCCCGGAATGGGATCGGGAACAATGTCGAGGAGACCGATCAGCCAGCCGGCAACGACGCTGGCCGCCATCATCCATCTGCCATACCGGTCGTAGAGAACTTGATTCCGTCTCCTGAATTCGGCGTCTAGCGCCAGCATGTGAAGGCCGAGGACGGTGAAATAGATCAGCTCACCCACAATGCTGGTGTCTTCCCGGCGCAGCAGAAAAAAGCCGATAAGGGCGTAATAGAGCGAGAAGCCGGCTGTATGGGTCCAGAAGCCGAGATGCCTCTCAAGGCGCCCCCGGCTATGGGCAAGGAACACCTCGAGCCCGTAGTAAAAGCACGTCCCCAGCAGCACGAGCGCGTAAAGCCAGCGCGTTTCCGCGGCCGCAAAATGCTCCTCGACCGCATCGTGATGCGCGTTCAGTTCAGGAAGCAGATGTACGAAGATATAGGCGGTCGCAACGCCACCAGCCAGACTCTGCCACGTACTGCGGTCGAAACGTGTCACGATGCCAAGCCGACCCGCAAAAATGCAGATCAGCGCAAACCCCATCGCGCTGGCGGCGGTCAGGCCGATCATCCTGACCTAACGCAAGACCGTACGACTGGTTCAACGAAAGCCGGTGAGGCGCCCGCCCGCTATCCCCGCTCGACGCTTTGCTCCGCTGCCTTGAGCGTATTGGCCATGAGCATGGCGATAGTCATGGGTCCGACTCCTCCAGGAACCGGCGTGATGGCACCGGCGACATCCAGTGCGGCGTTGTAATCGACATCGCCCACGACACGGGTCTTGCCCGGCCCCTTGTTGGGCGCATCCACCCGATTGATGCCGACATCGATCACGGTCGCGCCGGGCCTGATCCAGTCGCCCTGGATGAATTCCGGCTTGCCGATCGCGGCCACAAGAATGTCGGCGGTGCGGCAAAGAGCGGGAAGATCAGCCGTGCGGGAATGGGCGATGGTAGCCGTCGCATTGGCCTGCAGGAGCAGGTTGAACATGGGCTTGCCAACAATGTTCGAGCGCCCGACAACCACCGCTGTCTTGCCCGAAAGATCCTTGCCCAGCGTTCCCTCGATCAGCAGCATCGCGCCTGCGGGCGTGCAGGGCACCAGCGCGGTTTCGGCCTCCCCGGTACCGAGCTTTCCAACATTGATGAAGTGAAAACCGTCAACATCCTTTTCCGGCGCAATGGCCTGGATGACCTTTCCGGAATCGATGTGGCTAGGCAGCGGAAGCTGGACGAGAATGCCGTGAATGTCCGGGTCGTTGTTGAGCCGGTCGACCTCGGCCAGAAGGTCGGCCTCACTCGTTTCCTCGGGCAGATCCTTCTGCACCGAGTGGAAACCGCAGGCTGCGGCGCGCTTGGACTTGGAGTTCACATAGATCTGGCTCGCCGGATTGGACCCCACCAGGACCACCGCCAGACCCGGCACGACGCCGTGTTCGGACCTGAGCTTCGCCGCACGCTCGGTGACTTCGGCCACCAGTTCCTCGGCCCGCGCCTTCCCGTCAATGACAGTCGCAGTCATGGTCTCCCTCCGGTTCTCGATGCCCCCGGTTAATAGAGACTATTGGGTCCGTTGTCGAGCCGACAATGTATACATTCTGGACGATCTACCCGACCGCCTTTTCGCTTTGCGGGATGTAGTTGAGGATTGGCCCAAGCCATCGCTCGACCTCGGCAATAGCCATCCCCTTGCGCCGGGCATAGTCCTCGACCTGATCGCGCTCTACCTTTGCGACGCCGAAATAATAGCTCTCGGGGTGAGCGAAATAGAGGCCCGAGACCGAGGAGCCGGGCCACATGGCGTAGCTTTCGGTAAGGTTCACGCCGATTTCCCGTTCCACGTCGAGCAGCCGGAACAAGGTCGTCTTTTCGGTATGGTCAGGCTGGGCCGGATAACCGGGTGCGGGCCTGATCCCCTTGTAAGGTTCGGCGATCAGATCTCCGGGCGCAAAGTTCTCGTCCGGCGCATAGCCCCAGAGCTCCTTGCGCACCACCTCGTGCAATCGCTCGGCAAAGGCTTCGGCAAAGCGGTCTGCCAAGGCTTTGACGAGGATGGACGAATAATTGTCGTGGGCCGCATCGAACTTCTCGGCGATCGCTATTTCCTCGAACCCGGCGGTCACGCAGAACCCGCCAAGATAGTCAGGCGTGCCTTCCGGTGCCACGAAATCGGCCAGCGCGACGTTGGGGCGATCCCCGGATTTCGAGAGCTGCTGGCGCAGGGTGAAGAAAGTCGCGAGTTCATCGTCACGGCTCTCGTTCTGGAAAAGCCGCACATCGTCCCCCACCCTGTTTGCAGGCCAGAACCCGACCACCGCCTTTGGCGTGAACCATTTCTCCCTGATGATCTTGTCGAGCATTGCCTGTGCATCGGCAAAGAGCTGCCGCGCCGCCTCACCCTGGCGTTCATCCTCCAGTATCTTTGGATAGACGCCCTTGAACTCCCAGGCCTGGAAGAATGGCGTCCAGTCGATATAGCGTGCCAGTTCAGCCAGATCCCAATCCTGATAGGCGCGTGTTCCGAGAAAGCACGGCGGCTTCGGTGTATACATTTCCGCCGGTTTGAACGCATTCGCGCGCGCCGCCGCAAGAGGCATGCGCTGCTTGTCCGCCTCGCCCTTCCGGTGCTTTTCGGCGACCTGCTCATATTCCTGCCTGACCGTCCGGACGTAGTCGTTGGCGGCTTCCTTCGAAAGGAGCTTGGAGACTGCGCTTACGGCAAGCGAGGCGTCCTTGATATAGACGGTCGGACCTCGGTGATAGCGCGGGTGTATCTTGACGGCGGTGTGTATACGGGAGGTCGTCGCCCCTCCGATAAGAAGGGGAATGTCGAATCCTTCGCGCTCCATCTCGGCCGCGACATGTACCATCTCGTCGAGCGATGGGGTGATGAGGCCGGAAAGGCCGATCACATCCACCTTCTCCCGCCGCGCTGTCTCCAGGATCGTCTGGCTGGGCACCATCACGCCGAGATCAATGATCTCGTAATTGTTGCAGGCTAGGACGACGCCGACGATATTCTTGCCGATGTCGTGAACATCCCCCTTGACCGTCGCCATCAGGATCTTGCCCGCGCTTTGGCGCGCACCATCGGCTTCCGCTTCCATGAACGGCAGGAGATAGGCGACCGCCTGTTTCATCACGCGCGCCGACT
>CAYSBF010000067.1:0-14476 GCA_964429025.1 uncultured Pelagibacterium sp. | reverse complement strand
TGCCATTCTAACGTTCCCCGATAGGGACATTCCCGTATTTAGAATGGTTAGCGCGCAACTTCGAAATATTGGCATTTTGCGAATCCACTTTAACCACCTGTAAGTTTCCCCTTAGCCAAATTTTAAGCCAGACGCGCTAGTCTGAGCACTGGTTATGGTCAGGTTGAGTAGAGAGTAAAATGACCGTCCAGATGCGTCCGCGCGTGAAATACGTGATCGGTCCCGATGGCAGCCCGCTGACCATCGCCGACCTGCCGCCCAAGAACACCAAACGCTGGGTCATCCGCCGCAAGGCAGAAGTCGTAGCCGCGGTGCGCGGTGGCCTGCTGAGCCTTGAAGAGGCCTGTGAACGCTACACTTTGAGCGTTGATGAGTTCCTCAACTGGCAGGCAGCCATCGACAAGCATGGTCTTGCCGGGCTGCGCACGACCTGGATACAGCATTACCGCGAGGGCTGACCGCTCCCGCGCAATGCGTTCCCCGAACGCGCTGTTTCTTCAAAACCCGCCGCGGCTAACGCGGCGGGTTTTGTGTTTCAGCGATAATCGAGAATGCCGTGGCTCGAGATCCTCGTCTCCTGCTGCAGCCGCTCGAAATAGTCGGCGACATTATACAACTGGGGCTTTTCGAACTCTCCCCCATACCAGCGCTGCACCGACAGCCCGATCGAAATATCCGCGACCGAGAACCTTTCTCCGGCAACATAGGCGCGGGTGCGCCCCAGCTGCGCATCGAGGATCGCCATCTTGTCGGTCCAGGCGGCAATCGATTTTTCGATCTGGGCGGGATTGTCGTAGCCGGGCAATTTGCGCACGAGCGCCATCACGGCATAGCCCCAGACCCCGTTAAGCTCGGCCACCTGCCAGCCCAGCCACTGGTCGACCAGCGCCTGCTCCTGCACCGTTTCGCCAAGCAGGTGCTCGCCATCATACTTGCGCGCCAGATAACGGATGATCGCGCTCGATTCCCAAAGCACGAACCCCTGATCTTCGATGACTGGGACAAGCGCATTGGGGTTGAGCGCCAGAAAATCCGGCGCATGTGGATCGCGGAACCCCGCTCCCCAATCCTCGCGTTCATAATCGAGGCCAAGCTCGACGCAGGTCCAGACGACCTTACGGACATTGATCGAACTCAACCGGCCCAGGACCTTTAACATTTCATCCACTCCCTAAAGCACCCGGCAACGCAGATCGGCAGAAATTGCCCCAAATTGCAAACTGCCAAAGCGAGTTAACACCTTGTTTACCATCCGGTAGGCATATTTTGCCCACTGGCGCGACTGCTTCGGCAAAACGCGCCGGAACAGGACGGTTTGGGGTGCTGCGTGAATAATTTGGGGGAATTGCTGCAAAAACTGGGCGTTGCCCGGATAGCCGCAATGGTTGTCGTTGCCGTCATGCTGGTGGGCTTTTTCGCCTTCATCATCATCCGCTCCACCTCCCCCCAATTCGCGCCGCTCTACACCAACCTCGAATTTGAGGACTCCGCCGCGATCATTGCCGAATTGAGCGCGATGGGCACCCCGCACGAACTCCGGGCCGAGGGCGCCACCATCCTTGTACCGCGCGACCAGATCACCTCGATCCGCATGAGCCTCGCCCAGAACGGGCTGCCCCGCCGCGGCCAGGTCGGCTACGAGATTTTCGACCAGCAGAATACGCTCGGCGCAACGAGCTTTGTCCAGAACATCAACCATATCCGCGCGCTCGAAGGCGAGCTCGCCCGCACCATCACCGCGATCTCGCGCGTGCAGAGCGCCCGCGTGCACCTCGTTCTTCCCGAACGCGAGCTCTTTCGCCGCGAGGTGTCCGAGCCTTCAGCCTCCATCGTGCTCACGGTGCGCGGCCAGCTTTCGAGCGGGGAAATCCGCGCCATCCAGCACCTCGTTGCCAGCGCGATCGAAGGCCTCACCCCCAATTCTGTCTCGATCGTCGACAGCTCCGGCGCGCTCCTCGCATCGGGCTCCGGCACCGATGATGTCAGCGTCACCGCGCAAGCCGTGGAAGAGCGCACGCTCGGCATCGAGAACCGTATGCGCACAAGGCTCGAGGAATTGCTCGCCTCCGTGGTCGGGTCCGGCCGTGCCCGCGTCCAGGTCTCGGCCGAACTCGATCTCAACCGCGCGACGCGCACCTCGGAAGTCTTCGACCCCGAAAGCCAGGTCGTGCGCTCGGCCCAGACGCGCGAGACGGGCGACCAGTCCCAGGGCCCGGGCAATCTCGGCGAAGTCACCGTCGCCAATGAACTGCCCGGCGCGTCCGAAAGCGGCAATGACGGCGCAGGCGGGACATCCCATACCTCATCGACGCTCGAGGAAACCTTCAACTATGAGATTTCCCGCACCACCGAAACCATGGTCACCGAAGCGGGCGCCATCAAGCGCCTCTCGGTCGCCGTCGTCGTCGATGGCGTCTATACCTATGACCCGGCGGGCAATGCCAACTACACGCCCCGCAGCCAGGAAGAGCTCGACCAGATCACTGCCCTTGTCCGATCTGCCGTCGGCTATGACGCTGCACGCGGCGATCAGGTCGAGGTGGTCAACATGCAGTTCGCCCAACGCCCTGACATTCAGGCGGGGACCGAAGCTCCCGGTCTCTTCGACTTCAGCCGCGAAGACCTGATGCGGTTCGTGGAAATGGCGGTCACGCTGCTCATCGGACTGGCGCTCGTGCTCTTTGTGATGCGCCCGCTGGTCAAGAAGGTCCTGACCCCCGAGCAGCAGCCGCTCGCGCTTCCTGCCGCGGCAGCCGTGCAGGAGGAAGAGGTCGAGGACCTGCCCGATCCTCAAGCCGCCGCCAAGGCGCGCGAAGCGATCACCGAAGCCTGGCTCCAACAGGCCAAGTCATTGGGCGAATCCCAGGTCAAGGCGCTCAAGATGGTTGGCGAACTCGTTGAGGAAAACCCCAAGCAGGCCTCCCTTATTGTCCGTGACTGGCTGAGCGAGGCGGCATAATCCATGGCTCTTCCGGCAACCACAGACGCCGATGCGCTCGCCAAAGGTCTCCAGATCGGGGACCAGACGAACCAGCGCGTCATGTCCGGCGACGAAAAGGCCGCTGCCCTGCTCCTGGCGCTCGGCCCCGATTTCGGCCGCCCGATCCTTGAAGAGCTCGATGAGATCGAGATTCGTCAGCTTTCCCGCGCCATGGTGCGGCTCGGTCCTATCACCCAGGAAATGCTCGACGAACTTCTGGCCGATTTTGTCATGCACGTCTCCTCGACGGGCGCCATGGCCGGCAACACCGATTCCACCGAGCGGCTCCTACTCTCCTTCCTGCCCCAGGAACGCGTCGACCAGATCATGGAGGAAATCCGGGGGCCGGCTGGGCGCAATATCTGGGAAAAGCTCTCCAATGTTCAGGAAGACATTCTCGCGAGCTATCTCAAGAACGAGTACCCCCAGACCATTGCCGTGGTCCTGACCAAGATCGCGCCCGAACACGCCTCGCGCGTGCTCTCGGTCCTGCCCGAAGAGCTGGCCATGGACGTTGTCCAGCGCATGCTCTCGATCGATCCGGTGCAAAAGGAGATACTCGAAAAGATCGAAGCGACGCTCCGCACCGAGTTCATGTCGACGCTCAGCCACACCCAGCGCCGCGACAGCCATGAGCAGATGGCCGACATCTTCAACGCCTTCGACCGCCAGACCGAAGCCCGCTTCATGACCGCGCTCGAGGAAATCAACCGCGACAGCGCCGAGCGCATCAAGGGCCTGATGTTCACCTTCGACGACCTGACGCGTCTCGAATCCGCCGCCATCCAGACGCTGCTGCAGAACTTCGACAAGAAGGAGCTGGCGCTGGCGCTCAAAGGTGCCTCGGAAACGGCAAAGGACTTCTTCTTTGCCAATATGTCGACCCGCGCCGCCAACATGATGCGTGACGACATGGAGTCAATGGGCGCGGTCCGGCTCAAGGATGTCGATGAAGCCCAGGCCCGTCTCGTCAACACGGCCAAGGACCTTGCCGCACGCGGCGAAATTGTCATCACCAAGGGCAAGGCTGATGAGGAGATGGTGCTGTGACAGCCGCCCCTGCCCGCTTCACCTTCGATCTTGATCTCGCGGCGACGCCGCGCAAGACGCGCATGGTCGCCGAGGACGAATTCGAATTGGCCATCGCACGCGCCCGGCGCGAGGGCTACGAACAAGGCGTTGCCCAGGCCAGCGCAAGCGTTGAAGCCCGGACGGCCGAGACCCTTGCAAAGGCTGCTGAAAAGCTTGCAGACCAGGCCGCGACGGCCTTGGCCATGGTCGATGAGATGCAAAAGGAGCACATCCGGGAGGCCATCACCCTCGCGGGAACCATCGCCCGCAAGCTCGCCGCGCATCTGATCGCACGCCATCCGCACGCCGAACTCGCTGCGCTGATCGAGGAAAGTCTGGCCTCGCTGGAGCGAGCGCCGCACCTAGTCGTCCGGTGCCATCCCGATCTTTGCGATGCCATGCGCGAAGCGGCGGAAGTGCGCATGAAATCGACCGGCTTTGCCGGCCGCCTCGTCGTCATGGGCGATCCCGATATCCGGCTCGGCGATGGGCGGCTCGAATGGGCCGATGGCGGCGTCGTCCGCGACATCAACCAGATTTCCGGCGAGATCGACAAGCGCATCTCCGCCTATCTCTCGGCGCGCAGCGCCAGCAAAAGCAATGGAGGCTGAAAATGGCCGATCCTGAAAACGACAGCCCGCCGGGCGCCGGAGGCGTGACATTTGAGGAAATGCTCGCCGCCGAACAGGAAGAAGATTCCGCAGGCGGAGAAAAGACCGCGAGCGACCTCGAAGCGGTGTTCGACGTGCCCGTCAGGCTCTCGGTGGTTCTCGGCCGCACCAAGATGCCGGTGTCCAAGCTTCTCAAGATGGACGTGGGGTCCGTCGTTGAGCTCGACCGCCAGGTGGGCGAGGCCATCGACATCTACGTCAATGACCGGCTCGTCGCGCGCGGCGAAATCGTCCTCGTTGAGGGGCGCCTCGGCGTCACCATGACCGAAATCGTGAAGGCCGCATGACCCGGCCGATGGAGAATTGACCATGCGCTTGCTGATAATCGGGTCCTTGGAAGGCCAACTGAGTCAGGCAACGAAGATGGCCATGGATGGCGGAGCCAAGGTCGCCCATGCCGCCGGCATCGACGTCGCCCTGGCCGAACTTCGCTCGGGCAAGGGTGCGGACCTGCTTCTGGTCGATGTGATGGTCGACATCCCCGCGCTCATCGCCGCACTCGAAGGCGAGCGCATCCATATCCCCGTCGTCGCCTGCGGCACCGAGACCAACGCTGCCGCCGCCGTCAACGCCATCCGCGCTGGGGCCAAGGAATATATTCCGCTTCCTCCCGATGCCGAGCTGATCGCAGCCGTCATTGCCGCGGTTGCGCGCGAATCCTCGGATTTCCTTTACCGCGATCCGGCTATGGCGAGGGTCGTCAAGCTCGCCGACCAGATCGCGTCCTCGGACGCATCGGTGCTCATCACCGGCGAGAGCGGCACGGGCAAGGAGGTAATGGCGAAATATCTCCACGCCCGCTCGCGCCGCGCCAACCGCCCCTTCATCTCGATCAATTGCGCGGCCATCCCCGAGCACCTGCTCGAATCCGAACTCTTCGGCCACGAAAAGGGCGCCTTCACTGGCGCCGTCGCCCGCCGCATCGGCAAGTTCGAGGAAGCCAATGGCGGCACGCTCCTGCTCGATGAAATCTCGGAGATGGATTTCCGCCTGCAGGCCAAACTGCTGCGCGCCATTCAGGAACGCGTCATCGACCGTGTCGGCGGCACAAAGCCCGTTCCGGTCGATATCCGCATTCTCGCAACCTCCAACCGGAACCTTGCGACCGAAGTCCGCGAAGGCCGTTTCCGCGAGGACCTTCTGTTCCGCCTTAACGTCGTCAATCTCAAGCTCCCGCCCCTGCGCGAGCGCCCCGGCGACATCATCGCGCTGGCCGAGCACTTTGTTGCCCGCTATTCCCACGCCAACGGGCTGACCCAGCGCGTCCTCTCGCAGGCCGCGCGCGACGAACTGGTTAAAGCCCCCTGGCAGGGCAATGTCCGCGAGCTCGAGAACACGCTGCACCGCGCCGTGCTGCTCTCCTCGGGCAATGTCATCGAACCCGAGGCCATCCGCATGCCGGACGGCACCGAATTGACCGAAGCGGCGCGGCAGAACTCGCTTGCCGCCCAGGCCGCCCGGACTGCCGACGCCGTCTCCCGCGCCATGGTCGGGCGAACCGTCGCCGATGTCGAGCGCGAGCTGATCCTCGATACGCTCGATCATTGCCTGGGCAACCGGACCCATGCCGCCAACATCCTCGGCATCTCGATCCGAACGCTGCGCAACAAGCTCAACCAGTACGCCGACGAGGGAGTACCGATCCCCGCCCCCGGCGAACAGCGTTTTAGCGCCGCATGACCATCGCGGCGCCCCTCACGCCCCCACCACCCGCGATGCCGGGTTCGCGGGGTGTGAGCGCGGGCGCCGCCACCAGACCGCCTACGCCTTCGGGGAACACACCCAGCACCATGAGCGATACGAGTACCAGTGCCCCCCTGACTGGCGGCCTCAACCGGATTTCCGGCTTTATCGAGATCATCCGCCAGTCCAACGCCGGGCTGGCCATTGGGGTCGTGATCATCCTCTCGGTGCTGATCCTGCCGATGCCGCCAGTGTTGCTCGACATCCTGCTGGCATTTTCCATCGTCTTTTCGGTGATGATCCTGATGACGGCGCTCTTTATCCAGACGCCGCTCGAATTCTCCGCCTTCCCCACCGTGCTTCTGGTCTCGGCCATGTTCCGGCTGGCGCTGAACCTTGCATCAACCCGCCTGATTCTCGCGGACGGTCACACCGGAACCGCCGCCGCGGGTAATGTCATCGAAGCCTTCGGCAATTTCGTCACGCGCGGCAATTTCGTCATCGGGATCATCGTCTTTGCGATCCTCCTGATCGTCAATTTCATCGTCATCACCAAGGGCTCGGGCCGCATCGCCGAAGTCGCCGCCCGCTTCACGCTCGATGCCATGCCCGGCAAGCAGATGGCGATCGACGCCGACCTGTCCGCCGGTCTCATCGATGAAAATGAAGCGCGCAACCGCCGCCAGAAGCTCGAGGACGAGAGCTCGTTCTTCGGCGCCATGGATGGCGCGTCCAAATTCGTGCGCGGGGATGCCATAGCAGGCCTGCTCATCACCTTCATCAACATCATCGCCGGCATCATCATCGGCACCGCGCAGATGGGCCTCGCTCTCGACCAGGCGGCAGGCAATTATACCCTGCTCACCATCGGCGACGGTCTTGTGAGCCAGATCCCGGCGCTCATCGTCTCGACCGCCGCCGGTATTCTGGTCTCCAAGGCCGGCGTCACCGGCTCGGCCAACAAGGCCTTGACCACCCAGTTCACTGGTTATCCGGTCGCCCTCGGCATGAGCTCTGGCGTCATGTTTCTCATGGCGCTGGTTCCCGGCATGCCGCTCATGCCCTTCATGATCCTCGGCTCTGCCGTCGGCTATCTCGCCTGGAGCGTGGCGCGCAAGAAACGCGGCGAGCAGAAAATGGTCGAACGGGCCGCTGCCGTCGAAGAGGCCGCCATCAAGGCCGCGCCGGCAGAACCGCCGATCACCGAGAGCCTGAAGATGGACGAGCTCAAGCTCGAACTCGGCTATGGATTGCTGAGCCTCGTCAAGGAAGACGACACCGGCACCGACCGGCTCACCGAACAGATCAAGGCCCTGCGCCGTCAGCTTGCCGCCGAGCTCGGCTTCGTCATGCCCGCCGTGCGCATTCTCGACAACATGCAGCTCGAGCCCAACGTCTACAAGGTCAAGATCAAGGAGGTCGAGGCCGGACACGGTGAAGTCTACGCCAACCAGCTCATGGTCATGGACCCGATGGGCCGGGCCATCACCCTGCCTGGCCAGCACACGGTCGAGCCGACCTTCGGCCTCCCTGCCACCTGGATCGATGTCGCGCTGCGCGATGAGGCGGAGGTTCAGGGGCTGACCATCGTCGATCCCTCGACAGTGATCTCGACCCATCTGACCGAAATCCTCAAGGCCAACACCGCGGACCTCTTGAGCTATGCCAATGTGCAGTCGCTGCTCAACGGCTTCTCCAAGGACCAGCAAAAGCTCATCGAAGACATCGTGCCCTCGCTCATCACGGTCTCAGGCATCCAGCGCGTGCTTCAGGGGCTGCTCTCCGAGCGCGTCTCGATCCGCGACCTGCCCACCATCCTCGAAGGCATTGCCGAAATCGCCGGCTCGGCTCGCAATACCGGTCAGATCATCGAGCATGTCCGCTCGCGCCTTGCCCGCCAGATCTGCGCCGCCAATCTTGCACCTGACGGGACGCTGCCGCTCCTCACCCTCTCGCCAAGCTGGGAGCGCGACTTTGCCGAAGCCATGGTCGGGGAAGGCGATGAGCGCCACCTCGCCATGGCGCCCTCAAAGCTCCAGCAATTCATTGTGGGCATTCAGGGTGCCTATGAGAGCGCGGCGCAGATGGGCGAGCTTCCCGTGCTTATCACCTCACCCCACATCCGCCCCCATGTCCGCTCGATCATCGAGCGCTTCCGCCCCCAGACGGTCGTCCTGAGCCAGAACGAAGTCCACCCGCGCATCAGGCTCCGGACGGTGGGGAGTGTTTAAGGGAGAAAACTGGCGCCTGCTGAAAGACTCCTCTCCCGGCGCCGCGCCTCAACCTCTCCCCCGAAGGGCGGCTGATGGGGCCTTCCGCTGAGAATACTCAGCGCCCCTGCATGTCCCTGAGGGCGGCCATGCGTGCGCCTACAGGTCCAGGTGCCGCCGAAGCGAGATCGGGTTCGGCATTCTCGAACTCCTCACCCGCAAACTTGCGGACGCGATCGAACAGGCTCTCGCCGAAATCGCCGCCCTTGTCGGAATCGGCTGCATAGACCAGCTCGGCAACATCAGATGCGATGGCCTCGAGCTGGGCGCGGAGACGGACCGAATCCCTTCGCCCGTCGGTCCAGTCGCGCACCGCCGCCTCCTGCAGAGCCAGCACGTTTGCCTTGAGCGTTTCGAGTTGATCCTCGTCGAGCAGCGCATCCGCCAGCAGCCTCGGCGCTTCCGCCTCGTCATGCCCGTTGGGCTGGGATTCGGACAAAAGCGCGCTCAGCCGGCTTTCCGCGCCAGCGATCCGCGCCTCGGCCTTGCGCAGCGCCACACGGGCCTCGCTGTCGGGGTCGTCCTTTGCCGCCAGCGTGTCGCGCAGCATGGCGATGGCGTCGTCCTTGAGCCCGCGCTTTTTCTTCTCGATCCGCGCCAACAGCATGCGCGTCTGCTCTTCGAGATAGGCATTGCGCTGCCGCTCGATATTGAGCGCGGTCAGCAGATCCTCCACATCGGCCCTGTAGTCGCCCGAGAGCGTATCGGCGCTCACCGGCTCGGGGCGCTCGGGGATCAGCGTATCGTCGACATCGGAAAGATCGCCCTCGGCCTGCCGCAGCCGGGCGGCCAGTGCCGCGCTGTCGCGCTCGAGATCGCGGATGCGCACGATCAACTCCTGCTCGCGCACCTGATAGGCGCTGATGGCCGCAAACTGCTCGTCGCGCTCGGTCCTCAGCGCCCGCAATTCGGTCGCCGCACCATCAAGCGCCACGATCTGCTGGGCAACACGTTCGCGCAGCGCCGCAACCCGCATTTCGAGCCGCCGGATCGCGATGGCGTGCTCGGCCCTTAGCTTGTCCTTGTCGGCGCGGAATTCGCTCAACGAAACAGGCGTTGCCGCCTCGATGCGCCTGCGCGTCAGCCTCACGGCCCGGTTCCATATGGCGGGTCCGATCGCGAGGGCAATAAGCCCCGCGGCAAGAAAACCCAATCCGAAATACATCGCGTATTCGATGACCATATGACCCATTCACCCGCCGGAATCCGCCCGGGCGCTCCCGCAAGCGGGGCTTTAAACACCAATTCCGGTGCCCGCGGCAACAGGCACCGGAAATAATACTTTAGATGAAAGGGTGCGTGCCGTCACGCACACCCTGCCAAGAGGGTAACCGTCGCGGCTAGAACGGGTTCCAAGTGGGTTCGCGGGTGAAGTTGAGATAGCCCACCGACACCCCTGCCCTGATGCCGACGCCCGAAGCGATGGGCACCACGTAAACGTCCCCGCGCCGCAAGGCAGTCATGCCCAGACCGCCCACGGCATAGAGAGAACCATCGATACCGGGATAGCGATCGAACACGGCATCGACCGTTGGGAGGTTATAGACCAGCATCATCACCCGGCTGCCGTCCGCCCCGACATCGAGGCCAAGGCTGGGTCCCTGCCAGAAGACGTTGTGGGTGCCGGCATTGCGGGTATACATCGTTCCATCGCCATAACGCGCGCCGATGAACAGCGCGCCGCCGCCCTCCTGCCCGAGAATATAGGCATTGGGCTGGCCATATTGGGTAAAGGCGCGCTCGACCAGCGAGGCGAGCCCCTGGGCGACCGAGCCGAAGAACTGGTGCCCGGCGTTCAGAATCTCATCGGAGCTGTAAGTATCCGACAACGAACCCTGCTGCTGGGCCTGTAGGGGCGCGGATACCCCCATAGCTGCCACGGCAATGACCATTGCCGTCAAGAGGCGATTCAACATGTTATCCTGTGCTCCCACGACGCGCTTTGCATATGCCCCGCAATGCGATCCCGGTTAACCAAGATCACACGGCCTTGCGCTAGGCTGGAACGTATCGGGAAAAGTGCTCGTCACTTTTACGGGCCCGGACACGCAACAGCTCGACGACAAACCGTCCGCCCCCAAATGCATATCGGTTCAACAGGGCCATCATGCGGCAAATAGGTAAACAAATCTTAACCCTTACAAAATGTTACGCCGTTCTGTTGTGGTTGGTTCTCGGTGTTCTGGCAGCGATGCCCGCCCATGCCCAGAGCAAGGGAACGGTAACGAGCTTTCTCACAGGCGTCGCCATTTCCGGCTATGATCCGGTTTCCTATTTCACCGAGCCCGAACCGCTGCTCGGCTCGCCCCTATACGAATATGAGTGGAACGGGGTCCCCTGGTATTTCGCCACCGAGGCCAATCGCGACATCTTCATGCGCGCGCCGGAGGTTTACGCCCCGCTATTCGGCGGCCATTGCGCCATGTCCTTGGCCCGGGGCTTTCTCTCGGACGGCAACCCCACGATCTACCGGATCGTCGAGGACCGGCTGGTGCTCTTTTACTCCGTCGGAAACCGAGAGGCGTTCGAATTAGCCCGATCCGCCACCTTTGCCCGGGCCGTCGAGAACTGGCTTGCCCTGCCCGACGACCCCGCGATGCGCTCGCAGCAATAGGCCCGTTCCAAATCCCCAATGTCTGTGGCAAGGGTAAGCCCGGCGTTGTGCCCGCGCGGTCGCGATGTAAAGTGCCAAATATTGATTCGAGAAAAGTCGGGCCGGAGGCAAGGACCATGAGCACAATCGTTGAACTGCAGGCGGCCGATCTTGCTGCGCTGCTCTGCTCGCGGGTCTGCCACGACCTCATCAATCCGGTCGGTGCCATCGGCAACGGACTAGAGGTCCTTGCCGATCCTACACAGACCGACATGCAGGCCTTCGCCAAGGAGCTGATCGAAAATTCGACTCGGCAGGCGCGCGCCAAGCTCGAATTCGCCCGCCTGGCCTTCGGCGCCTCCTCGACCGCTGGCACCGAGATCGACACGCGCGAAGCCGAGCGCGTGGCAAAGCTCTATATGGAAGCCGTCGAGAAAGCCGATCTCGACTGGAAGATCGCGCCGATGTTCCTGCCCAAGAACAAGGCCAAGCTCCTGCTCAACATGCTCCTGATCGCTACCGGCGGCGTGCCCCGCGGCGGAACGGTCACTGTTGAGGTTGAGGGCGAGGCGGGCTCCGAGCGCCTGACCATTACCGCCACCGGCCCCAAGGTCCTGATCCCCAACGGCGTCCAGGCGCTGCTCGCGGGCACCCCCGAGGACGGCAATGTCGATGCCCGCGCCATCCAACCCTTCTATACGGGCCTGCTCGCGCGCCTCTCCCATATGGGCATCAACATCGCGCTCGATGGGGAATATCTGCGCTTTACCGCCGATCCCCTACCCACCGACATCGACTAATGGGCTGACACAGTCGCGGCGCTGGTTCGGCTTACGCCCGAATCCCCCCTCCCCTTGATGGGGAGGGTTGGTGAGGGGTAAGGCCAAGAGCACAGATGTCCCGATTTTCGGCACGCTAAACCTTCGCTAACCAATCCCCTTTAGGATTTTGGCAATGGTGCGGGGTGTAAAGCGGACCCGCACTCTCCCGGGGACAGTATCGATGAAGTCATGCCTGATCGTCGATGACTCTAGCGTTATCCGCAAGGTCGCGCGCCGCATTCTCGAGGACATGGATTTTGTCGTGGACGAGGCTGAGGACGGCCAGGAAGCCTATGACAAATGTACCCGCGAAATGCCGGACGTGATCCTGCTCGACTGGCAGATGCCCATCATGAGCGGGCTCGAATTCCTGAAGGCCCTGCGCGGCTACAATGGCGGCGACCGCCCCAAGGTTATCTACTGCATCACCGAGCGCGACATCGGGCAGATCGCCATGGCCCGCAAGGCCGGCGCCAATGACCACATGCTCAAGCCGTTCGACCAGGCAATGCTCGAGGAAAAGTTCCAGCCCTATGTCTGACGGGCCCCGGCCGGCTGCTCGTTATCCTTGAGATTGGCCAGCATGCGCCAGACAATCAGCTTGTGGAACGGATGGACCAGCAAGAGATAGAGCCGTCCCCATAAATTGTGCGGATGCACCCATGTGCTGATGGCTGCATGGTTGGCGGGCTGGCGCGTCTTCATCACCGACACCCGGAAATCGACATGCCTGTCGTTCGTCCCGAAGGTGATTTCGTCTTCGGAGACAAAATCGATGGCAAAGACGCCCTTATAGCGTCCCGCAACCAGGTCCTCGCGCGTGGGCGGGGCGTAGTCTTGGCCTTCATCGGTCTTGAGCCCGAACGGCTTGACCAACAGATTGCGCAACCAGAGCAGCCACAGCACCCATTTGGGCATGGTAAAGAACGTCATGATGGCGATATCGGCGGCATGCAGGGAGGCATCGGCCACCGGCGCCACCTGGCTATCGAGAAAGTCGCCTTCCTGATAGTGACGCATCAGAGCACCTGTCTGCGGATACCGGAATTTCCGAGCCATTCTTTCTAGGGGCTCCCTTGCCTGCCTAACGCGTTCCGATCCTAATGGACGGGCGCACAGCAGCCACCTGACCCGATGTCGCAGCCCCATCAGGGGCGACTTCAATTGTGCTTGAAGCCGGGTGCGCATTGGTCCCACGACTGTGCTATAGTTCGCCGGCGGATGAGGAGTCCGCACACGCCGCGCAGTTGCCCTTGCGCTTAAAGGTCGGCACACCATCCGGGCCACTGCGCCGCTTGAAACGCGGGGAGGCCGGCATGGCAATCAGCGAATCCGAACATCTCGACACCATGGCGCGGCCAATCGACAGGGTGCGCGCGATCACACTTGCCGATATCTGGGACGCACTGCGACTGGGCGCGATCGACTTCTGGGAGCGGCCATCGCATTACCTGTTCCTCGTCGTCATCTACCCCGTGGTGGGGATGATCCTCACGGTCTGGACGATGCGCGGCGATCTCTTTTCGCTGCTTTATCCCCTGGCTGCGGGCTTTGCGCTATTGGGACCGATAGCAGCGCTGGGCCTCTACGAGATCAGCCGCAGACGCGAACAGGGTCTCGATGATCACCCCGCCTATGCGTTCCTCGTGCTCAAATCCCCCGCACTTGGGTCGATCGGCGTGCTCGGCATGATGCTAGCGGTCTGCTTTGCCATCTGGCTAATGAGCGCCGACGCCCTCTATCTCTTCTATTTCCGCACCGACCCGCCCGATACGCTCACCGCCCTTCTGTGGGAGACTTTCACGACGCCGCGCGGCTGGGGGCTCCTGATGTGGGGCAATCTGATCGGCTTCTGCTTTGCCCTCTTTGTGCTGACAACGACGGTCATTGCCTTCCCGCTCCTGCTCGACAGGGGCGGGGACGCGTTGAGGGCAATCGGCACCTCTACCCGCGCCGTGATGGCAAGCCCGATTCACTTCATGGCCTGGGGCCTCATCGTGGCGGTCCTGCTCTTTATCGGCTCGCTGCCGTTCTTTGTAGGCCTCGCAATCGTCCTGCCGATCCTCGGCCACGCGACCTGGCATCTTTACCGCAAGGCGGTGGTATAGAACGGTCCATAGACCGGCGGGCTCACCAATTTCCTCCTCGCTTCCCCGGCGAAAGCCGGGGCCATGTCTTAACACCGGTGTTTGTGGCAGCGTTGGCCCCGGCTTTCGCCAGGGCAGCGAGGGGAGCATTTGAGGTAGCAGCGAAACGCCGCGACGCCGCCCATTCGAGATGCAAAAACCCCGCGCGAGGGGAACGCACGGGGTCAGATGCAGTCAGTCAAGGAGCTAAGGGATCAGGCGCTTTCGGCCATTTCGGTCTCGTCGGGCTCACGCAGCACA
>CAYSBF010000066.1:626-14591 GCA_964429025.1 uncultured Pelagibacterium sp. | reverse complement strand
GCACCCCTCATCCGTCTCGGGCCTTCGGCCCGATCCACCTTCTCCCTCAAGGGGAGAAGGGGACTCCGTGGATGTATCGGCTTTTGAGCCCCCCTCTCCCCCTGAGGGAGAGGGGTTGGGGGTGAGGGGTGCGCGATGCCGGCAAAGCCGACCCGGCCTGAAGTCGTGCCCCGCCTTGCGCCCGCCCTGTTTTTTCGCCATGTGTCACCTCACCTGAACCCTTCCTCCCGCCAAAGGACCGCCATGGCTGCGCCGCTGCTTGCCCTGCAATCGATAAAGCTCATCGTCGGGAGCCAGACGCTTCTCGATGGGGCGGAGCTTTCCGTGGGGGCAGGGGACCGGATTGCGCTGGTGGGGCGGAACGGGTCGGGGAAATCGACGCTGCTCAAGATCGCGGCGGGGATATTGGAGCCCGATGACGGTGAGCGGTTTTTCCAGCCGGGGGCGACGGTGCGGTATCTGCCGCAGGAGCCGGACCTTTCCGGCTACGAGACGGTGCTGGCCTATGTGGAGGCGGGGCTCGAGGGGGCGGACGATCCCTATCGCGCCCAATATCTGGTCGAACAGCTCGGGCTTACGGGCCGGGAAAGCACCACGGCGCTTTCCGGTGGGGAAGCGCGGCGGGCGGCGCTGGCGCGGGTGCTGGCGCCCGAGCCCGACGTGCTGTTGCTCGACGAGCCGACCAACCATCTCGACCTGCCGGTGATCGAATGGCTGGAGAGCGAGCTCAAATCGCTCAAATCGGCGCTGGTCCTCATCAGCCACGACCGGCGCTTTCTCTCCGATTTGACGCGGGCGACGGTCTGGATCGATCGCGGGGCGACGCGGCGGATCGATCAGGGATTTTCTGGGTTCGAGGCCTGGCGTGACGATTTCCTCGAACAGGAAGAGCAGGCCCAGCACAAGCTCGCGCGCAAGATCGCGGCCGAGGAGCATTGGGTGCGCTATGGCGTTACCGCGCGGCGCAAGCGCAATGTGCGGCGCATGGATTTGCTCAGCAAACTCCGCCAGCAGGTGCGCGATTATCGCGGGCCGCAGGGCAATGTGAAGCTCTCGGTGTCGGAAGGGCAGGCATCGGGCGCGCTGGTTGTCGAGGCAGAGAACATCTCCAAGGCCTTCGGCGAGCGAGTGGTTGTCCGTGACTTTTCCACGCGCATCATGCGCGGCGCACGGGTGGGGATCGTCGGGCCGAACGGGGCGGGCAAGACGACGTTGATCCGCATGCTGACCGGCGAGCTCAAACCCGATAGCGGAACGGTGCGGCTGGGAACGCGGCTGGAAATGGCGGTGCTGGACCAGCGGCGCGCTTCGCTCGATCCGGAGATGACGCTCAAGGAGGTGCTGACCGGCGGGGGCAGCGATACCCTGACCATCAATGGCGAGGCCAAGCATGTCATCGGCTATATGAAGGAATTCCTGTTCACTCCAGAACAGGCGCGGACGGCGGTGGGCAAGCTCTCGGGCGGGGAGCGCAACCGCGTGACGCTGGCGCGGGCGCTATCGTTGCCATCGAACGTGCTGGTGCTCGACGAGCCGACCAACGATCTCGACCTCGAGACGCTCGACCTGCTGCAGGAGATGATCGCGGATTACGACGGCACGGTGATTGTCGTGAGCCACGACCGCGATTTCCTCGACAAGGTGGCGAGCTCGATCATCGTTGCGGAGGGTGACGGGAGCTGGAACGAATATGCGGGCGGCTATTCGGACATGGTTGCCCAGCGTGGGGCGGGGGTCGAGGCGCGAACCGTCGCCAAGGCCAAGCCGGCGCCGCGCGAAAAATCCGCACCCGCTCCGGCCCAGCCGCAAGCCAAACGCAAGCTTTCCTTCAGGGAAAAGCATGCGCTTGAAACGCTGCCCAAGACGATGGACGCCCTGCGCGCAAAAATGGCAAAGCTTCAGGCAAAGCTCGACGATCCGGGGCTATATAGCCGGGATCCGAATGCCTTTGCGGCGGCGACCAAGCAATATACGGCGGCGCAGGAAGAGTTGGCGCGGGCCGAGGATGAGTGGCTGGAGCTTGAGATGCTGCGCGAGGAACTGGAGGGGTAGGCGGCCCGGCTGTTTCCGGTCACATCTTTGCGAGCGGTCAAATGGTTACCCAATTCTCAATCATTAAGAGGGTAAATGTCCCCGTCGTGCCGAGGGGCCCGTTCCCGCGGCGCTTTGCAAATCGATGGTCTGTGTTAGCGCCGCCGCATGAAGCGGCGAGGGCGTTGTCGGCACGCAACACCCGGGCGGGGGCAGGCGATCCGGACAGGAACCATCCTTTGCGTCGGGATTTTGGACAGGGTGCGGCAACCGCCCGGTCATTTTTGTGGCGTATCGAAGGAAATAACAATCCAAATGATCACCAAGACGAATTCGCTTGATCGCAGGACGTTCATGACGGGCCTGGCGGGCTTTTCTGCCCTCTCGCTTGTCGGCTGCACGGCCACGCGGGCGCCCCAGCAGCCCCCGCAGCCGCAGTTCGACCCGTTTTACGTCAACATGTATGGGCCACTGCCCAACGAGAAGTTCCCGGTCCCTGCCGTCGATCTGCGGTATCTCAAGCCCGAATATTACCGGCGCGTGGTGCCGGACCCCACTGGAGAGCGGGCGGGAACGATCGTCGTCGACACCCCTTCGCGCTATCTCTATCTCGTTCTCGAGGGCGGGCAGGCGATCCGGTATGGCTGCGGTATCGGGCGCGATGGCTTTGCCTGGTCGGGCAGGGGCTACATCAACCACAAGCGTGAATGGCCGACCTGGACGCCGCCGGCCTCGATGATCGAGCGCGAGCCGCATCTCGAGGAATGGCGCCACGGCCAGCCGGGTGGGCTCGACAATCCGCTGGGGGCCCGCGCCCTCTACATCTTCGAGAATGGCCGCGACACGATCTATCGCGTCCACGGTTCGGGCGAACCCTGGACAATCGGCGAGGCCGTGTCTTCGGGTTGCGTGCGGCTTCTCCACCACGACGTCATCGATCTCTATGATCGCGTCGCTCCCGGAACGCGGATACTGGTCGTTTAGCCGTCAGGCCTTTCCATAACCACTTCAGCCCCGCCTGCAGCAATGCGGCGGGGCTTTTTATTGCTCCGGGCGGTCAACCGGCTGGAATGGCGAGCACGTCGGCCGGGGCCTTTTCGAGGTCGGCCCTCGTGTGGCCGAGCGGCAGAACGAGAAGCCCGAAGGCGGCAACCCCGACGAGCATGATTGCGCACCAGCCGGCGATGAAGCCGCGGTGGCTGTATCCCTTGATCGGGTCCAGGGACGAACTGGCGATCTTGTTGGCTCTGAACATGGCCGGCACCCACTGTGATTGGTGCGGCGAGGTATGCGAGCCGATTGTGCGTTCGGTGAGGCCCAATCTTGCCGAAACAGGGGCAAATGGGAGCAGGCTGTCGCCGCCAGTCGGGACGGCCGGGCGGGAAAAGCAATTATTTCAAACGCGCATACGGCGCGCGTGGTTCCGGAAATTTTTCACTTTCTCGATCACTTCTTCACGCGCGGAACCATGCTTCGGCACAAGCGTTGGTCAGCCATGGCGGCCGGCGGGTGATCCACGGCGGCTGCATGCTGTCAGACAAGCGATTCCAGGAGAAAACCATGTATCGCAAGCTTCTTGCCACTACCGCGCTTTCGCTCGTTCTTGCGGGCGGCGCCTATGCACAGGATGCGGCGCAGCCTGCGCCGGCAGATCCGATGACTGAAGCGCCTGCCGCCGAAGCTCCGGCAGATCCGCTTGTTACGGCCCAGGAGCAGGGCATCAGCGCCAATGGATGGCTGGCCAGCGAGATTATCGGCTCCACCATCTACAATTCCACGGCTGACGACGCAGAATCGATCGGCGAAGTGAATGATTTCGTGCTCGACCAGAACGGCGAGATCGGCGCGGTTATCGTCGGTGTCGGAGGGTTCCTTGGTATCGGCCAGAAAGACGTGGCCGTGAACTGGGATGATCTCGAACTCGTCGTCGGGGCAGACGGTGAACAGCGTCTGGTCGCCAATATGACCCGCGAACAGCTCGAAGCGGCGCCTGAGTTCGACCGCGCCGAGTGGCTGGCCAGTGAAAGTGCAAACAACCAGAACATGGATCAGGGTGCAGCCCCGATGGACGGCGCGGCTCCCATGGCTCCGGCAGCCCCGGCTGATCAGCAGCTTCCGGCGGACCAGAGCCAGACTGACCCTGCCGCCAATGCGGAGCCCGCCGATCCGAATGTTCCTGGTAACGAGTTGAACGAAGGCGAGGCCGCAACTGGCGATCAGATGGCCACTGAGGGCCAGGCTGACCAGCAGGCCACTGGTGACCAGATGGCTACCGAAGGGCAGGCTGACCAGCAGGCGACCGGTGACCAGATGGTGACTGAAGGCCAGGCCGGCGTCCAGCAGCCCGCTGGTGATCAGGTTGCCACCGGCACCACCGAATGGAGCACCTATCAGGCCGTAGAGGTCAGCGAAATCTCGGCTGAAGAACTCAACGGCACCACGGTCTATGGCGCTGGCGATGAAGATATCGGCGCGATCGGCGATGTCATCCTTTCCGACAGCGGCGAGGTTGACGCGGTGATCATCGATTTCGGCGGCTTCCTTGGCATTGGCACCAAGCCGGTGGCGGTGAGCTTTGAGAACCTCACCTTCCTGCGCGATGGTGACGGCAATCTGGTGCTGCGCACCAACCTCACCCGCGAGCAGCTCGAAGCCGCTCCGGAATATAATGAGGAAGCCTATCTCGCCTCGCCGGACGAAAACCGGGTGGTCGTTCAGCAGTAACGACTACGGCGATATGAATGCAGAAGGGCCGGAGCGATCCGGCCCTTTTTTCGTGACAAGTTGAGAGAGGTCCAAGGGAGATTGCAAGGTCGCTTTAGCGGGCGCCATGTCTTCGCTGTTCCGGGGAAGGCCGGCACTTGGAGCACGTCAACTTTTGATGGAAACATCTGCGCTGGCGCTTGCGGCGGGACCGCTCCGGATTCCGGCAATGAATACCGGAATGATGCCAGTGTTTTTTGTGAGACCAGCCAGTTCTCCAGGGTCACCCGGTGTTCATTACCGGGGGCCAGTGCAATGTTTCGACAAACGCAGTAGCCCAACGGTTCCTTCAATCCTGACATGCTCTGGTCGAACGACTGCGCGCTTGACGGCTTCCGCCTGAGTAGGGAGGGGAGGAACGTCAGCCGCACAGGGGAAGGTGCGGGTTCTGGAGACCAGTAGGCGGCGTCAGCCGAATTCTCAGGATTCGTCGTCGGAGCTGCCGCGGGAGAGATACCAGGCGGCAAAAAGGGTCGCCGCTGCCGGCAGGAACATGGGGCCGCGGGCGCGAGAGAGAATGCGGATGCCCGCATCGGCCAGTGAGATGGAGGATGCAATCAGCGCGGTGTTGGCCGCGCTTGTGCGGCGCTCCTGCTTGATGCGCCGCTGCCGCATTGCCAGAACAGCAAACCAGATGCCTGCCGCCGCGAAAAAGAGCGCGGCAAGGATAAGCGATGCGATAAGGGGGTCTGTGAGCCCGGCGATCCAGATGAAGCCGGCCGCAATCAGGAAACCCGCGCCAATGAGGCACAGCAGGCCCAGCGCCGCGTAAACGGCGGCGGTCCGGCCGGCTGACCGCGCGGCGCGCCCCGCCTGGTGGGCAAGGGACGAGAACGGTGCGGGCAGCGCCATGGTTAGATCCGGAAGATCTTCGAGAGGATATATCCGATGCCGGCAGCCACGAGCACCGATTGCAGCGGCTTCTCGCGGATCATTGTTTTGATCTCGTCCTCGGCGTGACCGAAATTCTCCTGCACCGCGTCTATGGCTTCCTCGCTCTTGGCCATCGCCTTGCTGCGGGCGCGGCGGACTTCGGCCTTGGCTTCGTCGGTGCGGGTTTTAGCGATATTGCCGAGCGTGGCAGCAATTGCCGAAATGTCCTGCCGGAGCGCGGCGATCTCGGCTTCCAGTTCCTTGGCCGGATCCTGGCCATTCCCGTTTGAGCTGGACTGGCGGGTTGTTGTGGTTGCGGAACGGGCCATTTCTATGTCTCCCTCAGTGACACATGTCGGTTGAGGATAGAACGGCCGGAAACACGAGAGGTTCCGGCTAGCTGCCGGAACCTCTTGATCTTCTTGCCTGTCTGATCAGGCAGCGTTGGGCGAATTGAGGTTCATGACACCGACGGCAACCGCGTCGGGTCCGAATTCGCCATCGCCCTCGAGCTTGAGCGTGGTGGCCAGCTGCGCGCGGGCGCGGCTGACACGGCTCTTGATGGTGCCAATCGCGCAACCGCAGATATCGGCGGCTTCCTCATAGGAAAAGCCAGAGGCGCCGACCAGGATCAGCGCCTCGCGCTGGTCGTCGGGCAGGGTATTGATGGCAGCCCGAAAGTCCTCGAGATCGAGCTTGCCGACCTGTTCGGGATGGGTGGAGAGCCGGGCGGCCATTGCGCCTTCCGGGTCGGACACCTCCCGCTTGCGCTTACGCATCTGGCTGTAGAATTCGTTGCGCAGGATGGTGAACAGCCAGCCCTTGAGATTGGTGCCGGGCGCGAAGGTATCGCGCTTGTCCCATGCGCGCACCAGGGTTTCCTGGACGAGGTCGTCGGCCCGGTCGGCAGAGCCGACAAGCGACATGGCAAACGCGCGGAGGTTAGGGATGACGGACAGAAGCTCGGAGCGGAAATCGTATGTTGATGACATGGCCAGACCCTCAGCTGGCTTTGTCGTCTTCTGCCCCGAGCTTATTCAGTAGCTCGAGCAGACGATCCGGCACTGGCTCTGCGACAACATTGTCGTAGAGCTCACGAAGCTTGAGCCCGATGAACGCCTGCGAGTCATCGTTCAGGCGCGGCTCCGGCTTGGCGGAATCCTCCACAGGCTCAGCCGGCGGCTTCCTGCTACTGTTCAGTTGTGTCACTTATTTCACCCCATTGAGGAAGGTATAGTCTGGGCCGGAAACGCAGGCTAGCAAAAAAAGTTCCCTTGGTTTCGGAACTTTCCCGATGCATGATCGTTAATGGCCAGTTCACGTCCCGACCCATAGGGCTGATCGGGACGGGCAATACGAGGGAGTTTTGTTCATGAATCTTGCCGAGTTGATCGCGCCGCACATTCCCTATTTGCGGCGGTTTGCGCGCTCTTTGACCGGCAGCCAATCGAGCGGTGACGCCTATGTTTCGGCAACGCTCGAGGCCCTGATATCCGACAGGTCCATCTTTCCCGCCAATCTCGATCCCAAGGTGGGGCTGTACAAGATTTTTTGCCAGCTCTGGAAATCGGTAGACATCAATCTCCATGACCTGCCGCCGACCGATGACCGATGGGAACGGCAGGCGCGGCGCAGCCTCAAGGCTATCGCGCCGCTGCCCCGGCAGGCATTTCTGCTTCTGGCCGTCGAGCGGTTCTCGAATTCAGAGGCCGCAGAAATTCTCGGCGTTTCCGAGGATGAGTTCTCCGATCTCATCGACGAGGCTGCGCTCGAAATGGCGCGGCAGGTCGCGACCAGTGTCCTTATCATAGAGGACGAGCCGCTGATCGCCATGGATATCGAGAATATGGTCGAGTCCCTGGGCCACAGCGTGACCGGCGTTGCCCGGACCCACAACGAAGCCATCAAGCTCTTCAATGAGCGCCGCCCAGGACTCGTTCTGGCCGACATCCAGCTTGCCGATGGTAGTTCAGGTATCGATGCGGTCAACGACATCCTGCGGGCCGTCAGCGTACCCGTCATCTTCATCACGGCCTTCCCCGAACGCCTGTTGACCGGCGAGCGCCCGGAGCCGGCGTTCCTTGTCACCAAGCCCTTCCAGCCCGACATGGTCAAGGCTTTGATCAGTCAGGTACTTTTCTTCTCCGAACAGATGGAGCAGGCGGCCTGATATCGTTCCCGTGCGGCGAGGAACCGCCGCACGGGTTCGCACGTTCCCATGGCGACTCTCAATGAAAAGGAGACCGCCATGCTTGGATGGGCCCTCACATTTCTCGTGATTGCAATTATCGCCGGTCTGCTCGGCTTTACCGGCGTTGCCGGTGCGGCGAGTTCGATCGCGCAGATATTGTTCTTTGTTTTCCTCGTCGCCATGGTTATCGGCCTCATCTTCGGCCTCGGGCGACGAGCGTAAGAACACCGGCTTTCGTAAAGCCCGTTTAGCCACTGTCAATTGCAAGTCAGTACCCGTTGAACACCAACAGACACCTTCAGATGGCCGCAGATGGCAGTGGTATTAATCGTTCCGGCGGGAACGGCTCGAGCCGTTCGCGCCGGTTTGATTTTGCCATGAAGGCGCTCAGCCGTACGCCCATCTCGCTGTTCTATCAGTCAAGCGGGCTGGTTTTCGAATGGGTGGAGAACCTGCCGGAGGGCATCTCGGCTGCGGACGTGCTGGGTCATGGCGATGAGGCGTTCTTGCCCGCACTCGCCGCGCAAAGGCTGGTCGACGCCAAGCTCACGGCGCTCGAAACCCACGAGCCACAGCGTTTCGAGATGCCCATCAAGATCGCAGGCGAATTGCGCTGGTTCGACATCTGGGTCGATCCCGATCTCGACGCGGACAACCGCGCAGCCGGCGTCTATACCACCATGATCGAGGTGACAGCGCAGAAGCAGCGCGAAGTACAATTGCGCAATCTGTTGCGCGAACTCAGCCACCGGTCCAAGAACCTGCTCGCGATCATCCTGAGCCTTGCAACCCAGACGGCGCGGCACTCTTCCTCTGTCGGCGGCTTCATCTCCGACTTCTCCGGGCGGCTTCAGGCAATTGCCCGCGCGCAGGATCTGGTGACCGACCGTGATTGGCAGGGCGCGTCCCTGAGCGACCTCATCCTCAAGGAAGTGGCGCTGTTCCGCAACGAGGTGCCGATCTCGGTGCGGATATCGGGATCGGACCGCGTCGTCTCGCCATCGGCGGCCCTTTATATCGGGCTCGCGATCCACGAGTTGGCCGCCCACGCTTCGCGCAGCGGCGCCTGGCGGTCGGGGCCCATCGCAATCTCGATCGCGCAACCGGCCAATGATCCTGACAATGAAGCCGTCGTGCTCGAATGGAACACGCAGGGCGGCTCGCCGGGGGCGAGGGTCGACGGCCTGCCAAAGAGCTTCCTTGAGAATGTCGTGCCGCTTGCGGTCGACGGAAAGGGCACGATCGCCGATGCGGGCGGCGACCTCCTTTATCGCCTCACCATCGGCGCGGCTCATTTCGGCTGAACCCACCGGTTGGGCTGCCCCCTCGCAGCATCAAGGCATCAGGTAAAAAGAAAGGCCGGTCGCTATTGCGAACCGGCCTTCCTGAGCGCGAAGGGTTGGGGGAAACGCCCTCGCATGCCAGCAAAACGCGCGGGGCGCCGATTGGTTCCCGATGTTCGAAGAAAAAAGAAAGGAGGATTGCTGGGCAGCAATCCTCCGGAGGTTAGGGCTTGGGTGCAATGAAGGTAGGGGGGCCTCCATCACTGGCTATGAAACGCGCCATGCGGGATATGGTTCCGCGGGAAATGTCCATCAGACGAAAGTTGTTGGAACTGGCACGTGCTCGTGCAAGACTGCCGGAGAGGGAGGGGAGACATGAACCGAGATATGCGAAATGCCGCAAAAGCCCATCGTCTACGATGCTCCGACCCCCAGCCCGCGGGCAACCGACGCTGAAAGCCTTCGAAACGAAATCCTCGAGAAGCTCACTTATTCTGTCGGCAAGGATCCCATCGTTGCCAGCAGCAGCGATTGGCTGACGGCGACCATCCTCGCTATCCGCGACCGCGTTATCGACCAATGGATGGAATCCACCCGGGAGACGTGGCGGACCTCGAAAAAGCGCGTCTACTATCTCAGCCTGGAATTCCTCATCGGCAGATTGATGCGCGATGCGATGTCCAATCTGGGGCTGGCGGACGCGGTTCGCGAGGCGTTGGACGGCTTCAATGTCTCGATCGACGAGCTGATCGAGCGCGAGCCCGATGCGGCGCTGGGCAATGGCGGTCTCGGTCGGCTGGCTGCATGCTTTCTTGAATCGATGTCGACCGTCAAGGTGCCGGCCTATGGCTATGGCATCCGCTATGTGAACGGCATGTTCCGGCAGGAAATGAGCGATGGCTGGCAGGTGGAACTGCCCGAGACCTGGCTGGCGCACGGCAATCCGTGGGAGTTCGAGCGGCGCGAGAGTTCCTACGAAATCGGGTTCGGCGGCTATGTCGAGCCGGTCCAGCAGCCCGACGGCACCGTGCGGCAGGTCTGGCATCCGGCCGAGCATCTCATGGCGGTGGCTTTCGATACACCGGTCGTGGGCTGGCGCGGAGCGCGGGTCAACACTTTGAGGCTCTGGAGCGCGCAGCCGATCGATCCGATTCTGCTCGACCGGTTCAACGCGGGCGACCACATTGGGGCGCTGGAGGAAAGCGCCAAGGCGGAGGCGATCACGAGGGTGCTCTATCCTGCCGATTCAAGCCCGGCGGGGCAGGAGTTGCGGTTGCGCCAGGAGTTCTTCTTTTCCTCGGCATCGCTTCAGGACATTGTGCGCCGCCATCTCCAGCAATATGGCGATCTCGGCTCGCTACCCGACAAGGTGGCCATCCAGCTCAACGACACCCATCCGGCAATCTCGATTGCCGAAATGATGCGTATCCTGATGGATGTGCAGGGGCTGGCCTGGGACGAGGCCTGGAAGCTGACGCAGAAGGCCTTTGCTTATACAAACCACACGCTGTTGCCCGAAGCGCTCGAAACCTGGCCGGTTGCGCTGCTTGAGCGCCTGCTGCCGCGCCAGATGCAGATCGTTTACGCGATCAACGCAATGGTGCTGGCCGATGCGCGCAAGAAGGGACTGGGCGACGGCCAGATCGCGGCGATCTCCCTGATCGATGAGAATGGCGGGCGCAGGTTGCGCATGGGGCAACTCGCCTTCGTCGGCTCGCATTCGGTCAATGGGGTTTCCGCGCTTCATACCGAATTGATGAAGCAGACGGTCTTTGCCGAGCTTCACAAATTCTATCCCGACCGCATCAACAACAAGACCAATGGCGTCACGCCTCGACGCTGGCTGATGCAGTGCAATCCGGGGCTGACGCGGCTGATCTCGGACCGGATCGGCCCGGAGTTCAAGGACGATATCGAGCTTCTGACAAGGCTCGACGCCCATGCCGAGGACAAGGGATTCCAGGAGCAGTTCGCGAGCGTCAAGCGCAAGAACAAGGAGGCGCTTGCGGGGCTCATCCGCGAGCGCATCGGTGTGCCGGTCTCGCCCGAAGCGCTGTTCGATGTGCAGATCAAGCGCATTCACGAATACAAGCGCCAGCTGCTCAACGTCATGGAGGCGGTGGCGCAGTACAACATGATCCGCGCGCATCCGGAGATGGATTGGGTGCCGCGGGTAAAGGTGTTCGCGGGCAAGGCCGCGCCGAGCTACTGGAATGCCAAGCTCATAATCAAGCTGATCAACGACGTCGCCAAGGTCGTCAACAACGACCCGGCTGTGCGGGGGCTTTTGAAGATCGCGTTCCTGCCCAACTACAATGTGTCGCTGGCCGAGACGATCATCCCGGCGGCCGACCTTTCAGAGCAGATTTCCACGGCGGGCATGGAAGCCTCGGGCACGGGCAACATGAAGTTCGCGCTCAACGGGGCTATCACCATCGGGACGATGGACGGCGCCAATGTCGAGATCAGGGAACGGGTCGGCCCGGAGAACATTGTTATTTTTGGTCTTTCGACGGACGAGGTCGAGGAGATCCGCAGCCAGAGCCGGTCTCCGCGCGAGACCATCGAGCAGTCGCAAATGCTCAGGGAGGTCATCGAAGCAATTGGAAGCGGCGTCTTTTCTCCCGACGATCGCAGTCGTTACCGTCAGCTCATGGACGGGCTCTACGATCACGACTGGTTCATGGTCGCGCGCGATTTCGATGGCTACTATGCGGCGCAGCGCAGGATCGACGCCATCTGGACGGCGCGCAGCCAGTGGAATGCAATGGCGATCCGAAACACGGCCCGCGTTGCCTGGTTCTCTTCGGACCGGACGATCCGGGAATATGCGGAAGAGATTTGGGGGGTGTTGTAGCCTTTCTTTCGGGCACTGCGTTTATGGTTGTCGTCGCTGCCCCCTCACCCCCCGCCCTTCGTCGGCTCCAATCGCTCCACTGGAGCGATTGGTGGCTACGCCACCGCCTCGAAGTCCCTCAAGGGGAGAGGGGGGCTCGAGCGGCGGCGGCAGGGTTTCCCTTCTCCCCTTGTGGGAGAAGGTGGATCGCCCGAAGGGTGAAACGGATGAGGGGGCGCGGTGCGTGATCGGAACGCGGGGTGCAAGTGAGCCTCACGGGGGAGTAAGAGGTCTTGGCTAAAGCACAATCGGGGTGGCAGGCGGAAGAGGGCGATATCGCGCGTATCGTCGGCGGGCAGCACGCTGATCCGTTTGGCGTGCTTGGCCCACACAATGTCGGGTCCGGCTGGGTCGTGCGCGCCTTTGTGCCTCATGCCGAGCGGCTGACGGCCTATACCCTCGATGGAACCGAGCTGGGTGGGCTGGAGCGACGCCACGAGGGCGGGTTCTTTGAAGGCAAGGTCAAGCTCTCCGATCGCCAGCCGATCCGCCTGCATGCGGCCAATGCGGGCGGTGAGTGGGACATCATCGATCCCTATTCCTTCGGGCCGGTCCTCGGGCCGATGGACGATTACTATATCGGCGAAGGCTCGCATCTGCGGCTGTTCGACAAGCTGGGCGCCCACTTCGTGACTTTCGAGGGTGTCGAGGGCACCCATTTCGCCGTTTGGGCTCCTAACGCGCAACGCGTGAGCGTCGTCGGTTCGTTCAACGAGTGGGACGGGCGGCGGCACCCGATGCGGAGCCGGCGCGATACAGGCGTGTGGGAGATATTCCTGCCCGGTGTCTATCCGGGCGCGCAGTATAAATATGAAATCATCGGCAAGCATGGGCAGAGGCTGCCGCTCAAGGCCGATCCCTTTGCCCAGCAATCGGAGTTGCGGCCAAAGACCGCCTCGGTCGTTGCCGATCCGACGCCGTTCAAATGGACCGACGGTGCCTATATGGAGGCGCGCCGGGTCAAGGACAGGCGACGCGAGCCGATGTCGATCTACGAGGTGCATCTGGGCTCCTGGCGCCGCCGGCCCGACGGCTCGTTTCTCTCCTATGATCAGCTGGCCGAGCAGCTTGTGCCCTATGCTGCCGACATGGGTTTCACCCATATCGAATTGCTGCCGGTTTCCGAGCACCCTTTCGATCCGAGCTGGGGCTATCAGCCGACAGGGCTCTACTCTCCCACGGCACGGTTCGGGGAACCGGCTGGCTTTGCGCGTTTCGTCAATGCCGCCCATGAGGCGGGACTTGGCGTCATCATCGACTGGGTGCCGGCGCATTTTCCGACCGATGAGCATGGACTCGCAAAGTTCGACGGCACCGCGCTCTACGAACATGAAGACCCGCGTCAGGGCTTTCATCCGGACTGGAACACGGCGATCTACAATTTCGGGCGCAAGGAGGTTTCGAGCTACCTCACGAACAACGCGCTCTACTGGCTCGAGAAATTCCATATCGACGGGCTGCGGGTCGATGCGGTGGCCTCGATGCTCTATCTCGATTACTCGCGCAAGCCGGGCGAATGGGTGCCCAATCAATTCGGCGGCAACCACAATCTGGAGGCCGTCGCCTTCATGCAGCGGGTCAACGCCGAAACCTATGGCCAGCACCCGGGCACATTTACGGCAGCCGAAGAGTCGACGAGCTGGAGCGGGGTCACGGCGCCGACCTATGCCAACGGGCTCGGCTTCGGGTTCAAGTGGAACATGGGGTTCATGAACGACACGCTGCGCTACATGCAACGCGACCCCATCCACCGGCGCTATCACCACAACGACCTGACCTTCGGCCTTCTCTACGCGTTCTCGGAGAACTTCATCCTGCCGCTCAGCCATGACGAGGTGGTGCACGGGAAGGGTTCGCTCCTCACCAAGATGCCTGGGGACGACTGGCAGAAGTTTGCGAATTTGCGCGCCTATTACGCCTTCATGTGG
>CAYSBF010000066.1:0-616 GCA_964429025.1 uncultured Pelagibacterium sp. | reverse complement strand
ATGTGGGGTTACCCGGGCAAGAAGCTCTTGTTCATGGGTCAGGAATTCGCCCAGCGCGAAGAGTGGAGCGAGAGCAAGGCGCTCGACTGGTGGCTGCTCGACGCCCCCGCCCATGAAGGGGTGCGGCGTCTGATCTCCGATCTCAACACCGTTTACCGCGAGTTGCCCGCGCTCCATGCGCGTGATTGCGAGCCCGAGGGGTTCGAGTGGATCATCGCCAATGACCACGCCAATTCGATCCTCGCCTGGGTGCGGCGGGCGCCCGACCATCCGCCGGTCGTCGTGATCTCGAATCTCACACCCGTTCCAAGGGAGAAATTCCGCCTGCCCATGCCGGCAGCCGGCCGCTGGATCGAGCGCATCAACACCGATGCCGGCTGGTATCATGGCACAAATGTCGGCAATCAGGGCGTCGTCAACGCGACACCGGGAAATGAATATGGTTATCCGGCGACGGCAGAAATCGTCCTGCCGCCACTGGCGACGCTGATTTTGCAGTTTGAGCCGGGGTAGAGGGAGGTGCGGCGTTTTTTACTTGCATCGCAGCCGCCTCACCCCCGGCCCTTCATCGGCTCCAATCGCTCCACTGGAGCGATTGGTGGCTACGCCACCGCCT
>CAYSBF010000065.1:0-15148 GCA_964429025.1 uncultured Pelagibacterium sp. | reverse complement strand
GTCCATGTTGAGCTTGCCCAGCATCACCGCGCCGTCGCGCCAGAGATTGCTGGTCACGGTCGACTCGTATTCGGGCTTGAACCCATCGAGGATGTGGCTCGCCGCCTGGGTGTGCGCGCCTTTGGTGGCGAAAAGGTCCTTGATGCCTAACGGCACCCCCTCGAGCGGCCCCGCCTCGCCCTTGGCGATGCGTGCATCCGAAGCCTTGGCCATGTCCCGCGCCTGTTCGCCAGTCACCGCGACATAGGCGTTGAGCTTGTCATTGCCCGCTTCGATTGCAGCAAGATAGGCGTCTGTCGCCTCGACTGCGGTGAACTGTTTGGAGGCCAGCCCGTCGCGCAGGACTTTGAGGCTCAAACGGGTAAGATCGGTCACTGGATACTGTCCTTAAACCAATGCCTTCTCATAGAAGGCGGAATATTCGCTGTCCGGGTAGTCAAGAAAGGCACCGCAGCGGGTGAAGCCGCCGCGTTCGTAAAGCCGCCATGCCGGCTCGAATCCTGGCGTCGCCCCGGTCTCGAGTTTAAGGGTCTTTACACCCTTCTCGATCGCCAGGTCTTCAATGGCCTTGAGCAGCGCCGCACCCACCCGCTGACCCCGCACCTCGGGCAGCGTGTACATGCGCTTGACCTCGGCCTGGTCGTCCCCGAAGACCTTGAGCGCCCCCATGCCCACCGCCCTGCCCGTCTCGTCACGGGCGATGAGTACGGTGGTGTCGGCGCCGGCCATCTGTTCAACAGTCATCTTGAACTGGAACTCTTCGGGCGAAAGCGGCAGCAGGTGCTCGTTGAGCGCCCTGACCAGCGCCCGCACCTCGTCCTGCAACGGGGTCTCGACGGCGATCGATACGGCCACGGCCTACTCCACGACCTTGGGGACCATGAAGAAGTTGTCTTCCGAGATCGGCGCGTTGGCGACGATCTTTTCCGGGTACCCTCCGTCGGTCACCTTGTCGTCGCGGCGGCGAAGCTGCATCGGCGTCACCGAAGTCATCGGCTCGACGTTGGAAACATCGACCTCGTTGAGTTGCTCGACGAAACCGAGGATCGCATTGAGCTCGCCCTCATATGCCGCGACCTCCTCCTCGGTGATCCTTATGCGGGCCAGACGCCCGATGCGTCTCACGGTATCGGCATCGACCGACATCTAAACTACTCCTGCCAAATGTGCGGGAACTGGGTTACCGGCCTTTTAGCAATGGCTGTCCGCCAAAGGCAATCGGCAAATCGGGAGCGAACCACCTCAAACCTCGACCGCCAGCCCCGGCTCGAGGACGATTAGGCTTGCATCACCCAGTCGAGGCGCCAGCGCGTCGAATGCCTGATCGATCTCGCCATCGGTGACCGCCAGCGCGATCAGCTTGGGGCGCGCGACTTCCAGAAGTGTCGTCCCCTCCGCTACGCACGCGTTGGATTTCCCGCTCAGCACGACGACCGCGTTGTCTGCCCAGCGTCCCCAAGGCGAAGCCGATTGGGCGTCCTGCATCACTAGGACCCCTTCATCCGCCGAATCGGCGACAAGGCCGCGAGCGACGAGGCGGTAGAGGTCCAGCCCTTCGTGGCCCTCTTGCTCATCGATCAACCGCCCGCGCCGCTGCGGACGCCAGTTTGCCGGGTCAAAAGGTTCAATGCCCACACCGGCAGCCACGACCGTCTGCGCACCCGAGACCAGTTCGGTCGCATCGGTACTGTCCGGCGCGCCCTCCGGAGCTGTAACCACGATCCGCCCCGCGATCTGAATGCGGAACGTCATAGCTGCGAACCAGGTGATCTTCATGCGGCTTTCCCTTGCCAGCGGAGCGGAAACTGCTGATAAGCCGGGAACGGCCAGATCGCAAGGAAGCCCGATGACCGACACAGAGAGCCCTCTCGCCGGACTCGCCGACAAGGGCAAGCTGATGGGACTCGACCTCGGCACCAAAACCATCGGCGTTGCCATATCCGACGCCCTGCGCATGACGGCCTCGCCGCTTGAAACCATCAAGCGTACGAAGTTCACCCAGGACGCAGAACGGCTCGTCGCTCTCGCCGCACAGCACAATGTTACCGGCATCGTGGTCGGACTTCCGCTCAACATGGACGGCAGCGAGGGGCCCCGCGTCCAATCTACGCGCGCCTTCGTGCGCAACCTCAAGCAGAAGCTCGACCTGCCCATGGTTTTCTGGGACGAGCGGCTCTCCACCATGGCCGTCACCCGCACCATGATCGAAGCCGACCTCTCCCGCGCCCGGCAGGCCGAAGTCGTCGACAAACTCGCCGCCAGCTACATCCTGCAAGGCGCGCTGGACCGGCTACGCCGCGGCTGACCGCCGTGTCGCGCCTGGAGGCTTGCCGAAATACTGCCGGAAGGCCCGGCTGAACGCAGCCTCGGACTGATATCCCGCCTGCCGCGCTACCGCCGCCAGCGGGTCGGTGGTTTCCATCAGCCGCGCCCGCGCCAGATGCAGCCGCCATTGCGCCAGATAGGCCATCGCCGATTGGCCAAGCCTCTCGCTGAACCGTGCCGAAAATGCCGAACGCGACATGCCGGCCTGTTTCGCCAACTGCTCGAGCGTCCACTCCATCTGCGGATAACGGTGAATGGCCACCAATGCCCGGCCCAATTGCGGATCGCGCAATGCCGCGAGCCACCCCTGCTCGGCTTCAGACGCGGAATCCAGCCACGCTCGTATCGCCTGGATGACAAGAATATCGGCAAGCCGCGTCATCACGATCTCGCCGCCGGGTTTCAGCGCGCTCGCCTCGCGGGCGATCAGCCCAAGCGTGCTCTGCACCCAATCGCCCAGCGATTCATCCCAGCCATCGATACGGATGATGCGCGGCAGAACGCTCATCAGCCGCTGACCGGCCACGCTGTCGAACTGAACGACGCCCGCCATCGCCCGCGTCATCTCGCCGCCGCCGCCATAGGTCATCAGCTCATAGCGCTCGCTGATCTTCTCGACCGGCAGATCGAACAGCGGAACGGCCTGGACACCCGTCTCGCTCAACAGCCGGAAACTGTCGCCTTGCGGGAGCAGGATCATGGTGCCCGCCGAAAGCGCAACGCTTTCGCCGTCGATCTCGGCAACCCCCCGCCCCGCAGTAACGATGACGAACATCATCGAATCGACGAGGCGCGGCATGTCGAGGCCCCATGGGGCCGTCATCGTCGCCCGGCAGTAAAGCGTGCCGGTGAGCCGCAGCATGTGCAGCACTTCCCCTAGCGGATCGGCCAAAGGCGCGGGTTGAAAGCAATCATCCATATCCGGACCCTATGCCTATAACGCGTAATCGTCCAGCTATTTTGACGATCTGCAAATCAACATGGTTATTTCATCATTGTTCGTCCTGTACTTGCCACCGAGATTGGCGGTGTCATCAACAGGAGACAACCATGACCACCACCAACCCAATCCTCGTCATCGGCGCAACCGGCAAGATCGGCGCGCGCGTGGCAGCACGCCTCGCCGCCAAAGGACACCCTCACCGCGCCGTCTCGCGCTCCACGACTCCGGCATTCGACTGGGAGAATCCGGCGGCCTGGGCCGACGCCATGCGTGGCATGCAAAGCGCCTTCGTGACCTATGTTCCCGATCTCGCAGCGCCGGGCGCCCCTGAAGTCATCGAGCGTTTCGCCGCAACAGCCAAAGCCGAAGGGTTGCGCAAGATTGTCCTGCTTTCGGGCCGCGGGGAACACGGGGCGGAACTTTCCGAAGACAGGCTGCGCCAGAGCGGGCTCGACTTTGCCGTCGTCCGCGCAAGCTGGTTCAACCAGAATTTCGATGAGGGCGCACTGCTGCCTTTCGTCCTTTCAGGAACCCTGGCGTTCGCCGCCGGCGACAAGCGCGAGCCTTTCGTCGATGCCGATGATATCGCCGATGTCGCCGTCGCTGCACTGCTCGATGAAAAGCACAACGGCACGATTTTCGAGGTAACCGGCCCCCGGCTCATCTCCTTTGCCGCCGCCATGCAGGAACTTTCAGAGGCCGCCGGCTTCAAGGTCGATTACGTCCCTATGAACATCGAGGATTTCCACGCCATGCTCTTGCCAATGCTCGGCAAGGATGCCGCAGACCTGGTGGCAAATCTGTGTGCCGAAGTGTTCGACGGGCGCAATGAATGGATCGGCGATGGTGTCCAGCGGGCGCTGGGACGCGAACCGCGCGACTTCGCCGACTATCTGCGTGCCGCAGTCGCCAAGGGCGCATGGCAGAAGGCGGCATGATGGAACGGCTGAGAACGCCATACCTGATCCTCGCCGCTGCCGTGGTGATGCTGATCGGGCTGGGCATGGTCGCCATGCCCGTCGCCTTTTACGGCGGCTACGGCATCGATGCGGCCGCCTCGGTCGACCTCGCCAACGAGCTGCGCTCGCCCGGGCTTTGGCTTGTGGTGACCGGGGCCGCCATCGGGGCCGGCATATGGAGTCCCGAGATGCGGCACACCTCGCTGGGCATCGCAGCGGCGTTCTACCTGAGCTTTGCCGCCGCGCGCGGCGTGTCGCTGGCCACCGACGGCATCCCCGGCACCGGCCTTGTGGCGGCAATGGCCTCGGAAATCCTTGTGGGCGCTGCCGGGGCCCTGCTCTGGTGGCGACGCGCCTAGATCAGAATCACAAAAATCTCGTGCCCCACCCTTGCCGCCCCGGTTCCCATACGATAGGGACCGGCAGTCGCAAGTGGGACACGAGATGGCACGACGACAGCCAGAACCTTCCGGCACACAGCCCGGCCCGTCCGGCTCTTTCCTTCCATTCCGCCACCGGCACCTTTTGGGCATCGCCCAACTCTCTCCCGTCGAAATCATCGATCTCCTCGACCGCGCCGAAGCGATGATTCCGGTTTCGCGCCAGCGCAAGACGCTGCCCGCGCTTTCCGGCAAGACCCAGATCAACCTCTTTTTCGAGAATTCCACGCGTACCCAGGCGAGCTTCGAGATCGCCGGAAAGCGGCTGGGCGCGACGGTCATGAACATGGCCGTAAAGACCTCCTCTGTCGCCAAGGGCGAAACGTTGATCGATACGGCGGCGACGCTGAACGCCATGCAGCCCGACGCCATTGTCGTGCGCCACGGCTCCTCGGGCGCCGTAGAGCTTTTGAGCCAGAAGGTCGAATGTTCGGTCATCAATGCCGGCGACGGCACCCATGAGCACCCCACGCAGGCCCTGCTCGACGCGCTGACCATCCGGCGCCATTTCGGGCGGCTGAACGGGCTGACCGTCGCCATCTGCGGCGATATCGCCAATTCACGCGTCGCGCGATCGAACCTCATCCTGCTCGGCGCCATGCAGGCCCGCACGCGCGTCATTGCACCCCAATCCCTGCTGCCGCTCGGTGCCGAACAGATGGCGAGCGAAGTCTTCACCGACATGCGCGAAGGGCTCAAGGGCGCCGATGTCGTGATGATGCTCCGCCTCCAGAACGAGCGCGCGAGCGGCAGGCTGATCCCGTCGGTGCGCGAGTTCTACCGCTTCTACGGGCTCGACGCCGAAAAGCTCTCCCACGCCAATGCCGACGCGCTGGTGATGCACCCCGGCCCGATGAACCGCGGCGTCGAAATCGACCCCGCCATCGCCGACGGCCCGCAATCGGTGATCACCGAACAGGTGGAAATGGGCGTTGCCGTGCGCATGGCGGTGCTCGATGCGTTGCTCGGTGGGGAGGAGAGATAGTGTCGGTACTGCCCACAATTATTTCGGCTGTCGCCGAATCCCCCCTCCCAACCTCCCCCACAAGGGGGGAGGTGCTGGCCCTGTGCGTTTGGGGAGTGCCGAGCAAAGGAAGCACCCTCCCCTTGATGGGGAGGGCTGGGGAGGGGTGGAGCCACACGCTCAAATGCACGCGTGACCGCCAGGGTGAGGGGGCCAGCGATGACTGACCGCCCACTGCTGATCCAGAATGCCCGCATCATCGACCCGGCCTCAAGCGCCGATTTCACCGGTGCGATCCTCGTGGAGAACGGCCGTATCGCCGACATCGCGGAGGGCGCCACCCCTGGTGCGCCGGAAAAAGCAGAGATTATCGACGCCAAGGGGCTGATCGCCGCTCCCGGACTCATCGACATGCGGGTCTTCACCGGCGAGCCGGGCCATGAATATCGCGAGACGATAAAGACTGCAGGCGAGGCGGCAGCGGCTGGCGGGGTGACGACGATTCTCGTCATGCCCGACACCCAGCCCGTCATAGACGATGGCGCGCTGGTCGAGTTCATCACCCGCAACGCCAAGGCCAATACCGGCATCACCGTCTTGCCGTCGGCAGCGATCACCCGGGGAACCGAAGGCGGCGACCTGACCGAATTCGGGCTTCTGCTGGAGGCCGGGGCCGCCTGTCTCGCCGAGGGGCGGAAGTCCATCCAGAGCGCAGCGGTCATGCGGTCCGCGATGACCTATGCCGCCAATTTCGACGCGCTGATCGTCCACCAGCCGGCCGAGGCAAGCCTTGTCTCGGACGGCGTGATGAACGAAGGGCCGCTGGCGACCTTCCGCGGGCTCAAGGGCATCCCGGCCGAGGCCGAAACCATCCCGCTCGACCGCGATCTGCAGCTGGCGCTGATGACCGGCGCGCGCTACCACGCCGCGCAGATTTCCACAGCGCGCGCAGCCGAGCTCGCCGCCTTCTACAAGGCGCGCAGCGGATCGATTTCGATTGGCGCCTCGATCAACAATCTCTGCCTCAACGAAAACGACATCGGCTCATACCGCACCTTCTTCAAGCTCTCCCCGCCCCTGCGCCACGAGGACGACCGCGTCGCGCTTGTCGAGGCGCTGAAGGCCGGTGTCATCGATGTCATCCACTCCGATCACGACCCGCAGGATTCCGAAGGCAAGCGCCAACCCTTCGCCGACGCTGCGACCGGGGCCATCGGGCTGGAAACGCTGCTTTCGGCCGCGCTGCGGCTGGTCCATTCAGGCGATGTCGATCTGATGACGGTGCTACGCGCCATGACGGCACGCCCCGCCGAAATCCTCCGGCTCGAAAGCGGGCGGCTCGGCAAGGGCGCACCCGCCGATATCTGCCTCTTCGATCTGGACTGGCCCTGGATCCTGGAGGAGGCTAGCATCCGTTCCCGGTCCCGCAATACGACATTCGAGAACGCGCGCATGACCGGCAAGGCGATGATGACCATCGCCGGGGGCAAGGTGGTGTTCAGGGAGGAAGCCGCCCGATGATCGAATATGCGCTGGCGCTTATATTAGGTTATTTGCTCGGCTCGATCCCCTTCGGGCTCGTCGCCACGCGCCTTGCCGGTCTGGGTGATGTGCGCGCCATAGGGTCGGGCAATATCGGGGCGACCAACGTCCTGCGCACGGGCCGCAAGGATCTCGCGGCGCTTACGCTCATCGGCGATGCGGGCAAGGGCGCTGTCGCGGTGCTGATTGCGGCCTGGCTGTGGTTTCCCGAAGCGGCGATGGTCGCGGGCGTCGCGGCATTCTTCGGCCACGTCTTTCCGGTCTGGCTGGGCTTCAAGGGCGGCAAGGGTGTTGCGACCTATATCGGCATCCTGCTCGCGCTGAGCTGGCCCGTCGGGCTCGGCTTCTGCGCCGTCTGGCTGCTCGTCGCCGTCATCACGCGCTATTCCTCGCTTTCGGCGCTGACCGCCGCAGCCGCAGCTCCGATCCTCGCCTTCTTTTTCTCCGGCTGGCCCCTGGCGATCGCGAGCCTGTTCCTGACGGCCGTGCTCTACTACACCCACCGCCAGAACATCGCGCGGCTGCAGGACGGCACCGAGACCAGGATCGGCGCCAAGAAGGCCGGGCAAGGCTGATCCCGGCGATGACGTGCGAAAGGCTCACACCCCAACAGCGCGTCGACTGGCTCCGCCTGATCCGGACCGACAATGTCGGGCCCCAGACCTTCCGTCAGCTCATCAACCGCTTCGGCGCGGCAGGAGCGGCGCTGGATGCCCTGCCCGACCTCGTCAAGCGCAATGGCGCAGCCCCGCCCTCCATCCCGGCCGTTGCAGAAGCAGAGGACGAAATTGCCCGGGCCGAGAGGCTCGGCGCCCGTTTCGTTGCGATCAACGAGCCGGACTATCCACCGCATCTAAGGCACATCCACGGGCCACCCCCTCTTCTGGCTGTTATGGGCGGCGAGATCACCGCGGCGGAAAGAACCGTTGGGATCGTCGGCGCCCGCAACGCGTCCGCCGCAGGACGGCGCATGGCGCAGCTTCTCGCGCGCGACCTTGGCGAGGCGGGCTGTGTGGTTGTCTCCGGCCTTGCGCGCGGCATAGATGCTGCAGCGCATGACGCTGCCTTGCGCACAGGCACTATCGCGGTCATGGCCGGTGGTCTCGACCGGCTTTACCCGGATGAGAACAAGCCGCTCGCCCAGGCGATTGTGGATCAGGGCGGGGCGCTTGTGAGCGAGATGCCATTCGGCTGGGAGGCTCGCGCCCGCGACTTTCCGCGCCGCAACCGGCTGGTGGCGGGAATATCGCTGGGTGTCGTCATCGTCGAAGCGGCAAAGCGGTCGGGCTCGCTCATAACGGCACGGCTCGCGCTCGAGCAGAACCGCGAGGTCTTTGCTGTGCCCGGCTCCCCCCTCGATCCCCGCGCCGAAGGTGGCAATGCGCTGATCCGGCAGGGCGCGACACTCATCACATCCGCACAGGACATAATCGATGACCTCGCCGAGGCACGTCCTGCTCAATCCGATCTTTTTGAACGCGATGAGGACGACCAGCCGCTCAGCGCCGTCCCCGATCCCACGGGCGACGAGCGCCAGCAAATTCTCGACGCATTGAGCCCCTCACCGGTCCCGATCGACACGCTGGTCCAGATGACCGGTCTTGCGGCCGGCACCGTCCAGATCCTCCTTCTCGAACTCGATCTGGCCGGCCGGATCGAGCGCTCGGGCGGCCAGCTTGTGGCACTCAGGGTCTGAGGGCTTCCCCTGCGTAAGACGCGGTGCAATTGACACGCGCCCTCGCTTTCACCATGTTGCGCTCGCCTTGATGGCCGCTGTTTCGGTCCGCCATTTTCCCAAATCAGGGCACACCACCTCATCTGCGGAGCCCTAAACGGCATGAAAGTCGTCATCGTCGAGAGCCCGGCCAAGGCCAAGACAATCAATAAATATCTGGGCAAGGACTTCGAGGTTCTTGCCAGCTTTGGCCATGTTCGCGACCTGCCCTCCAAGGACGGCTCGGTTCGTCCTGACGAAGATTTCGCGATGAGCTGGGAAGTCGATACGGCTTCCAGAAAGCGGCTCTCGGACATCGCCAAGGCAGTCAAGGGCGCCGACGAGCTGATTCTGGCGACCGACCCGGATCGCGAGGGCGAGGCTATCTTGTGGCACCTTCTCGACGTGCTCAGGGACAAGAAGGTCATCAAGAAGGACATGCCGGTCAAGCGCGTGGTGTTCAATGCCATCACCAAGGACGCTGTGACCGAGGCAATGAAGAAGCCGCGCGACATCGACGCACCGCTGGTCGATGCCTATCTGGCGCGCCGCGCGCTCGACTATCTCGTTGGCTTCACGCTCTCGCCCATCCTCTGGCGCAAGCTGCCCGGCTCACGCTCGGCAGGCCGCGTGCAATCGGTCGCGCTGCGGCTGGTCTGCGAGCGCGAAGAGGAGATCGAGCGGTTCAAGCCGCAGGAATACTGGTCCGTCACCTCGACCCTCGCCCAGGCGGGGAAGGCTTTCGAGGCACGGCTCTATTCCGTCGATGGCGAAAAGACCGACAAGCTGGCGATCAGGACCGGCGAAGACGCCGGCGCGCTCAAAAAGGCAATCGAAGCCGGCAGCTTCCGCGTCGCGTCCGTCGAAAAGAAGCCAACGAAGCGCAACCCCTATGCGCCCTTCACTACCTCTACGCTGCAGCAGGACGCATCCTCCCGCCTGAGCCTTTCGCCCTCGCGGACCATGCAGATTGCCCAGCGCTTATATGAGGACGGACTTATAACCTATATGCGGACCGACGCCGTGCAGATGGCGCCCGAGGCCATCGAGGCCGCGCGGCGGGTGATCGGCAAGGAGTTCGGCCCAGAATACGTGCCGGAAAAGCCGCGCCTCTACCAGACCAAGGCCAAGAACGCCCAGGAAGCGCACGAAGCGATCCGGCCGACCGATCTTGGCAAACACCCCGACACGCTGCGCAATCTCGATCCGGACCAGCATAAGCTCTACCAGTTGATCTGGCGCCGCGCGCTGGCCAGCCAGATGGAATCGGCCGAATTCTAGCGCTCCACCGCCGACATCGCCGTTGCGACCGCAGGGCGCGACATCACGATGCGCGCAGTCGGCTCGGTCATCACCTTTCCGGGCTTCCTCGGCGTCTATGGCGTCGAAAAGACCGATGAGGACGATGAGGACAGCCGCGAACTTCCGGTCCTCAAGGAAGGCGACACGCCCTCCCTCGAAAAGGTGGACATCGAGCAGCACTTCACCCAGCCGCCTGCCCGCTACACCGAAGCCAGCCTCATCAAGAAGATGGAAGAACTGGGCATCGGGCGCCCCTCGACCTATGCGGCGACGCTCGCGACGCTCAAGGACCGCGACTATATCAGGCTCGAAAAGCGCGCACTGATCCCCGAGGATCGCGGGCGGCTGGTGACGGCGTTCCTGCAGAGCTTTTTCACCAAATATGTGGAGTACGGCTTCACCGCCGGGCTGGAGGAAGAGCTGGATGAAATTTCGGCCGGCGAGATCGACTACAAGGAAGTGCTGCGGCGCTTCTGGAAGGATTTCTCGGCAAACACCGAGGAGATCAAGGACCTCCGGGTGTCCGAGGTTCTCGATGCGCTCAACGAGCTCCTCGGCAATCACATCTTTCCGCCGAAGGAAGACGGTTCCGATCCGCGCCTGTGCCCGACCTGCGGCACGGGACAGCTTTCATTGAAGCTCGGCAAGTTCGGCGCCTTCATCGGCTGCTCGAATTATCCCGAATGCCGCCACACCCAGCAGCTTTCCGAAAGCGCGACCGGCCAGTCGAACGAGGCGCAGAACGGTGACGGCGTGCTTGGAACGGATCCTGAAACGGGTCTCGACGTCCTATTGAAGAGCGGCCGGTTCGGACCTTATGTGCAGCTTGGCGAAGACAAGGATGCCAAGCGCGCCAGCCTGCCAAAGGGCTGGTCCGCTGCCTCCATGGATCTTGAAAAGGCGCTCAAGCTTCTCTCGCTTCCGCGGGAGGTAGGCATTCACCCCGAAACCGGCAAGCCGATCACGGCAGGTATCGGGCGCTACGGCCCGTTCGTTCTCCATGATGGCACCTATGCCAACCTGCCCGATGTCGAGGAAGTGTTCGAAGTCGGCCTCAACCGCGCCGTTACGCTGATTGCCGAAAAGAAGAACGGCGGCGGGCGCGGAGGCCGCGCGGCGAGCGCCGCACCCATCCAGACCTTCGAACATGCGGACGGCCCGATCACGGTACGCAGCGGACGCTATGGCCCCTACGTCAATCAGGGCAAGATCAACGCCACCCTGCCCCGCGACCTTGCCCCCGAAACAGTGACGCTCGATAAGGCCTTGGAACTCATCGCGGCAAAAGCGGGTTCCGGAGGCAAGAAAAAGGCGCCTGCAAAGAAGAAGGCGTCTGCCAAAAAGGCAGGCAGCAGGAAAAAGACCGAAGCCTGACACCGGACGTCACCCCCGGTATTCGTTACAGGGGCCTAGTGCTGTACGTACCATAGGCACAAACGTTGACGGTGGCATCGCTGCTGGATTCCGGCAATGAATGCCGGAATGACATCGAGGTCTTGGTGAGTCCAGGAAGAAGCATGGCTAAGCGCAGCAGCAAATTCCAACCCGGCACCCTCCCCACCCGCGAGGCCATTCTCGAAGCCATCGCCCAGTTTCCCGAGATCGACTCCAAACGCGAGATCGCGCGGCATTTCGGGATCAAGGGTGATGATCGCGTGGCGCTCAAGGCGATGCTGCGGGGCATGGAAAATGAGGGTTTGCTTGCGCGCAAGCGCAAGGCGATACGCGTCACGAGCGAATTGCCCGCTGTAACGGTTCTCGACATTCCGGCCGACGCAGATCCCGAAAATCTCCACGCCTTCCCCGCCAAATGGGACGAGGAGGAAGGTGAGAAACCGCGCGTCGTTGTGACGGTGGGCAAGGACGCCCGTGTGGTACCGGCACCGGGCGACCGTATCCTCGCGCGCATCCAGCGCGGCGAGGGCCTTGCGCCCACCTACACAGCCCGCGCCATGAAGGTGCTCGACAAGCCGCGCAAGGCCGATATCGGCATCGTCCGCATGGACCATGACGGCGCGCGGCTGGTGCCGATCGAGCGCAAGGCGCGCGAAATGCGTATCCCCGCCGGCGATCTGGGTGGAGCCAAGGATGGCGACCTCGTCGAGGTCGAGATCACCGTTTCGGGCCGCCTGATGATCCCGCGCGCGAAGGTCATTTCGGTTGTGGGCAATCCGCAGTCCGAGGGCGCCGTCAGCCTCGTTGCCCTCCATTCGCTCGATATTCCCCACCGCTTCCCGGCTTCCGTACTCGCCGAGGCCGATGCGGCCGAGGAGGCAACGCTCAAGGGACGCGAGGACTGGCGAGACATCCCGCTCGTCACCATCGACCCGCACGACGCCAAGGACCATGACGACGCTGTCCACGCCGAACCCGATACCGACCCCGCCAATCCGGGCGGGCACGTCATCCATGTCGGCATCGCCGATGTTGCCTATTACGTCCGCCATGGATCGGCACTCGACCGGGAAGCCTATCTGCGTGGCAATTCGGTCTATTTCCCGGACCGCGTCGTTCCGATGCTGCCCGAGCGGATCTCGAACGACCTCTGCTCGCTGCGCGAGGGCGAAAACCGCGCGGCGCTGGGCCTGCGCATTGTCATCGATGCGGAAGGCAACAAGAAGCGCCACTCCTTCCACCGCGTGATGATGCGCTCGGCTGCAAAGCTCAGCTACAGCCAGGCCCAGTCAGCAATCGATGGCAAGCCCGACGACAGGACCGGGCCCCTGCTCGAGCCGATCCTCAAGCCGCTCTGGGCAGCTTATGAGTCCCTCTCCAAGGCCCGCAACCGCCGCGCCCCGCTGGCGCTCGACCTGCCCGAACGCCGGATCAGGCTCGATGAAAACGGCATGGTAACCGATGTCTATGTGCCTGAGCGGCTCGATGCGCACAGGCTCATCGAGGAGTTCATGATCCTCTCCAATGTCTGCGCGGCCGAAACGCTGGAGAAGCACCGCATCGGCCTGCTCTACCGCGTCCACGACGCCCCGAGCCGGGAAAAGATCGCTTCGCTGGGCGAATTCCTGAAATCGCTCGACCTGCCCGTCCCGCGTTCGGAAAGCCTGCGCCCCAAGGACTTCAACCAGATCCTCTTCCGCGCCGAAAAGGCGGGGAAGTCCGAGCAGGTCAACGAGATGGTGCTGCGCTCCCAGGCCCAGGCCGAATATGCGCCGGGAAATTACGGGCACTACGGCCTCAACCTCGACCGTTACGCCCACTTCACCTCGCCAATCCGGCGCTATGCCGATCTGATCGTCCACCGCGCGCTGATCAAGGTGCTCGGATTGGGCGACGATGGCCTGACGGATGCCGAAGAAAGCCGCCTCGGCACCATCGGCCAGCACATTTCGGCAACCGAACGCCGGGCAATGGCGGCTGAACGCGAAACGGCTGACCGGCTTCTGGCCCAGTTCCTCGCCAATCACATCGGCGCACGCTTCAAGGGCAAGATCGCCGGCGTCGTCGGCGCGGGCCTCTTCGTGCGGCTCGACGAAACGGGAGCCGACGGCTTCGTTCCCGCCTCGTCGCTCGGCACCGACTATTTCCGCTATTTCGAGGATCAGCAGGCTCTTATCGGCGAACGGACCGGCGAACGGTTCGGCATCGGCGACAGGGTCGAGGTGCGACTGCTTGAAGCGGCCCCGATGGCTGGCGCCCTGCGCTTTGAAATCCTATCAGAAGGGGAACGCGTCAAACCGCCCGGACCCGGCCGGGGCCGCAGCCGGGCTCGCGGCAAAAGGCCGACCTCACGCGGCAGGCGCAAATTCTGATGCCCAGGAGATGACCGATGGCGTTCATCGAAACGACCGACCGTCCTGAACGCCCCGTATGGCCCGCAATGCGGCGTGGCATGGCGGGCAAGTGCCCATCCTGTGGTGAAGGCAAGCTTTTCGGCAAATACCTCAAGGTCAACCACGCCTGCCCCGACTGCGGCGAGGAGCTGCACCACCACCGCGCCGATGACGCACCGCCCTATCTCGTGATCGTCATTGTCGGCCACCTGCTGGTCGCGATCATCCTTCACATGGAGATGATCCACCGCGTTCATCCCATGATCTATGTGTGGACGATGATTCCGCTCACCGTCGTCCTGTCCCTCTGGCTCCTGCCCATCGTCAAAGGGGCCGTCGTGGGCATGCAGTGGGCGAAATACATGCACGGCTTCGATCCGCGCGGCGCGGATGACGGGTTGGAGGACGAGCGAGCCTAGCAAGCTTCCTTACTTCACTCCGTTCCGCTTGACATTCGGCGCAAAATCCATAGGTTGCGCCCAACTCATTCTGGACGCCGTGCGCAGGACCTGCCGCGCGGCCTCTCTTTTTCTAAAGGCTACCTGCGATGGCAAAGTCCAATACGATCAAGATCAAGCTGGTTTCGACCGCCGACACCGGCTTCTACTACGTCACCAAGAAGAACACCCGTACCGCGACCGAGAAGCTCTCGTTCCGCAAGTACGATCCGGTTGTGCGCAAGCACGTCGAGTTCAAGGAAGCCAAGATCAAGTAAGATCGGCCTCCCGAACGAGAACAAGAAAAGCCCCGCTTCGGCGGGGTTTTTTGTTGCGCCAGGCAAGTATAGAGAAAATCAAATAAGTGGCTGACCCGGCTCGGTTGTCGAAGAGGCCACTCTTGTACCGATGCCGGGCCAGCCGCCCTACGGGACAGGAGTTGCGGCGGACCTGAATTCCGTAGGGTCATACTGAACGGGCTGCAGTTGCGTCCGTTTCAGTACGTACAAAATACGCTGATGGCCGCCGCACGCCAAGTATAACCTCGTATGCCGGTCCGACTTCTATTATTAATAATAAAGAGTTAACCTTAACCGCTGGGGTCTGACCTAGGCGGCTTCGGAGACGACCCGGTTCCGGCCCGCGCGCTTGGCCGCATATAGGGCCATGTCGGCCCGCTTGATTAGGGTTTCCGGCGTGTCGGTGTCATACTCGTTGAACGCCATGCCCACGCT
>CAYSBF010000064.1:0-15281 GCA_964429025.1 uncultured Pelagibacterium sp. | reverse complement strand
CAATGCGGAAGCCGACAAGAAGCGGCGCGAGGCGGTGGAAGCGAAAAACCAGGCCGAGAGCCTCATCCACTCGACTGAGAAGTCGCTTGCCGAACATGGCGACAAGGTATCGGCCGACGTCAAATCCGAGATCGAGGCGGCGATTGCCGACGCCAAGACGGCCGTCGAGGGCGATGACGCCGAGGCGATCAAGGAAAAGGCCGCGGCGCTGGCCCAGGCTTCCATGAAGCTCGGCGAAGCCATGTATCAGGCCTCGCAGTCCGAAGCGGCGGAAGCCGACGCGGCGCGTGACGCGGCCGAAGACGACGTGGTCGATGCCGATTTCGAAGAGGTCAAGGACGACGACGACAAGAAGTCGGCCTAGACGTTCCACGTGAATCACGAAACGGGCCCCGGATTTTCCGTCCGGGGCCCTTTTTTGAAGGCGCAGGGTGCAGGACTGGCAATCTGAGTGCCGCCTATGGTAACAGGCGGCAAGGTTTCCTACCTATTGAGGCAGTTGGGGGTCTTGCGCTCGAAAGCGCCGCTTCCCAGATTTTTGCAAACCGAACGGTTTGATTTGGCACAAGAGATGATCTTGAAACCAATCCACACGCATCCGCGCGACCAGTTTTTCTCAAGGACCGCGCACTGATGTCCAAGGCAGATTTTTATTCCGTGCTCGGGGTCGAGAGGGGGTGCGACGAGGCCGCGCTCAAATCGGCCTACCGCAAGCTTGCCATGAAGTTCCACCCGGACCGCAATCCGGGCGACAAGGACGCGGAAGCCAGGTTCAAGGAGGTTTCCGAAGCTTACGATACGCTCAAGGACCCGCAAAAACGCGCGGCCTATGACCGGTTCGGTCATGCCGCCTTTGCCAATGGCGGGGCGGGCGGTCACGGGTTCGGTGCCGATTTCTCCTCCTCGATGTCCGACATCTTCGAGGACATTTTCGGGGATTTCATGGGCGGGGGGCGCCAGCGCCAGCGCGACGGACGCCAGCGCGGCTCGGATCTGCGTTACAATCTCGAAATCACGCTCGAAGACGCCTTTACCGGCACGACGGTCGATATCGATGTGCCAACGCTCGTCCATTGCGAAACCTGCGAGGGGACGGGCGCCAAGCCCGGTACGGGCTTTTCCACCTGCCGTATGTGCCACGGGCACGGCAAGGTGCGGGCGAGCCAGGGCTTTTTCACCATCCAGCAGACCTGTCCGCAATGCCATGGGCGCGGCCAGACCATGGACCAGCCCTGCACCGACTGCCACGGCCAGGGGCGCCGGCAGAAAAGCCGCACGCTTTCGGTCGACATCCCCAAGGGTATCGAGGACGGCACGCGCATCAGGCTCGGTGGCGAAGGCGAAGCGGGGTTGCGCGGCGGGCCGCCGGGCGATCTTTATATCTTTGTCTCGGTCAAGCCCCATCAATTGTTCCAGCGCGACGGCGCCGATCTTTATGCGCGGGTCCCCATCTCGATGGTCACGGCTGCACTGGGCGGGGATTTCGAGGTTCCGACGCTCGAGGGAACGCGGGCGCGGGTCAAGGTCGAGCCGGGCACGCAGCCGGGCAACCGCGTGCGCCTCAAGGGCAAGGGCATGCCGGTGCTGCGCTCGAACCAGATCGGGGACCTTTACGTTCAGCTCGATGTCGAGACCCCGCAGCGGCTGACGCCGCGGCAACGCGAGCTCCTTGAGGAATTCGAGGCGATCTCCAATGCCCAGACCTCTCCGACCTCGGACGGGTTCTTCGACAAGCTCAAAAAGATGTTCGAGGCCTAGATCTCAAAAAGGAGCCAGCCGCCATGCCCAGTGCGCTCACGCTGTCGGGATCGATCCGCACCGGATCGTTCAACCAGAAACTGGCCGACATCATGGGCGCACGGCTCAAGGCTGCCGGTGTCGAGGTGCATCCCATCTCGCTCAGGGACTTCGAGATGCCCATCTTCAACGAAGATCTCGAACCCGACAATGTGCCGCAAACGGCGGTGGAACTGGCAAAGCTGTTCGTCAGCCACGACATCGTCTTTATCGCCAGCCCGGAATATAATGGCGGGCTGCCCCCGCTTCTGGTCAACACCATCACCTGGCTCTCCCGGGTCGAGCCCTGGCCGTTCTCTCATGCCGTGTTCGGGATCGGCGGGGTGTCCTCGGGCAAATACGGGACGATCTGGGCGCAATCGCATTTGCGCGATTCGCTCTCGAAAATCGGCACGCTCGTCGTTCCCACGCTTCTGGGCATCGGGCCATCGGGCTCTGCCTTCACCGAAAATGGCGATATTGCCGAAAAGGCGATCAACAAGAAGATCGACAAGATGATCGGCGAGCTCACCCATTTCACACGTGGCGGGATTTGAGACCGGCCACTTGCACGGCATCGGGTTCCGTGGCAATGGCCAAGGACAAGCCGACAAATCGGGGAGCGGATGCCAATGGCCGGAGAGTTGATCGTCGGGCTTGACGTTTCCACGCGCAGCCAGGCCGAAGCCATCATCGAGGCGCTCGACGGGGTCGTCGATTTCTTCAAGATCGGCTATCAGCTCTTTTACGGCGGCGAGGGGCTCGAGATCGGCAAGGCGCTGCTCGGGGCGGGCAAGAAAGTCTTCTTCGATCTGAAACTGCTCGATATCGACAACACGGTCGAAAAGGGCGTGGCGGCCATAGCCGAGACCGGCGCCACCATGCTCACCATTCATGCCTATCCCAAGGCGATGGCCGCCGCGGTCAAGGCGGCGCAGGGCTCCTCGATCTGCCTTCTCGGCGTCACGGTCCTCACCTCGATGGACGAGGCCGATCTCGAAGATGCGGGTTATGCCGTCACGGTGGAAGCGCTCGTTGCCCGCCGCGCCGGCCAGGCGCGCGATGCCGGCATGGGCGGGCTTGTGGCCTCGGCCTTCGAGGCCCGCCGCATCCGCGAAATCACCGGCCCGGACATGGCGATCGTGACCCCGGGGATCCGACCGGCGGGTTCGGAGGCCGGCGACCAGAAACGGGTGATGACGCCGGGCGAGGCGCTGGGCGCGGGGGCCAGCCATCTGGTGGTCGCCCGGCCGATCATCGCCGCGCCCGGTCCGCGCCAGACGGCGCAGGCGATCCTTGCTGAAATGGCAGCGGCATGAGGGAAGACGGCATGGGCTTGAGAATCGCCATTGCCGGAGCGGGCGGGCGCATGGGCGCTGCCAATATCCGCGCAGTTCTCGGACACAGCGAAACACTTCTTGTCGCAGCGTTCGACCGGAAAGGCTCGCCGCTTATCGGCAAGGATGCCGGCACCCATGCCGGGCTCGAGCCGGCCGGCATTTTTATCGGCGAGGACGTCTCCTCGGCGCTGGACGGGACCGATGCCGTCATCGATTTCACCGCGCCGGCGGCAAGCGTTGCGCTCGCCAAGGAGGCCGCAAAGCGCGGGCTTGTCCACATCATCGGCACCACCGGATGCTCGCAAGCCGATGACGAGGCCATTGCCGCTGCGGCACGGTCCGGCGCGAAAATCGTCAAATCGGGCAATATGAGCCTTGGGGTGAACCTTCTGGCCGCGCTGGTCCGGCGCGCTGCAGAGAGCCTCGGGCCGGACTTCGATATCGAAATCCTCGAAATGCACCACCGCAACAAGGTCGACGCGCCTTCGGGCACGGCGCTTCTGCTCGGCGAGGCGGCGGCCCAAGGGCGCAACATTGCGCTCGCGGACAAGGCGATCATGTCCCGCGAGGGTCATACGGGACCGCGCGAAGAGGGCGCGATCGGGTTCGCGACGCTGCGCGGGGGCTCGGTGGTCGGCGATCATGCGGTGATCCTTGCCGGACCGTCCGAGCGTCTCGTTCTCTCCCATGTCGCCGAGGACCGCGCGTTGTTCGCCAATGGCGCGGTCAAGGCCGCGCTTTGGGCGAAGGACAAGCCCAAGGGACTTTACTCCATGGCCGACGTGCTCGGCCTGTGACCATCTGGATATCTGAAAGGCAGACCATGACCGGCACCCTCATACTCGTCCGCCACGGCCAGAGCGAATGGAACCTCAAGAACCTTTTCACCGGCTGGAAGAATCCCGGGCTGACCGAACTCGGGATTGAGGAAGCGAGAAAGGCCGGACAGGCGCTCAAGGCAAAGGGCATCGTGCCCGACGCCTATTTCACCTCGGCGCTCACCCGCGCCCAGCGCACGCTCGACCTGATGCTTGAGGAGATGGGGATTACCGAATTGACCATCCACCGCAGCGAAAAGCTCAACGAGCGCGACTATGGCGACCTGGCCGGGCTCAACAAGGACGACGCGCGGGCAAAATGGGGCGAGGAACAGGTCCATATCTGGCGCCGCTCCTATGACGTGCCTCCCCCGGGAGGAGAAAGTCTCAAGGATACAGCCGCCCGCGTGCTGCCCTATTACGAGGTCGAGATCGCGCCGCTGGTCAAGGCCGGCAAGACAGTGCTGGTTACCGCTCACGGCAATTCGCTTCGGGCGCTGGTGATGAAGCTCGAGGAACTGGACGAAGAGGCGATTTTGAAGCGCGAGATCGCCACCGGCGCGCCGATTGTCTATGGGATCGATGCGGATGGGAAGCGGGTTTCAACCGAGAAGCTTTGACTCTCCTGTCCGGGACACTGGACGAGCGCAGCGAGGACCCCGCGCGACGTTTCGCGCGCCCGCCGGAGGGCCAGCGAAAGTCATAGGGCGGCTTTAGCCCGTCATGACTTTCGCGGTGCGGCCCGTGAGGCAAATTATTTTGAAACCAACCCGGCCTCCCAGCCCAGAATCGCGCGCTTGCGCACGAGGCCCCAGTGATAGCCCGTGAGCGCGCCGGTCGAACCAAGGATGCGGTGGCAGGGGACGACAAAGGAAATCGGGTTCCGCCCCACCGCCCGGCCAACGGCGCGGGCGGCGGTGGGCCTGCCGATCGACCTTGCGATTTCGCCATAGGTCGAGGCCCTGCCCGCCGGCACCTTCAAAAGCGTTTCCCAGACCTTGATCTCGAACTGGCTGCCGATCATCACCAGCCGCACCGGCTGGTCGGAGTTCCAGTGCGCGGGATCGAAAACGCGCCGTGCGATCGGGAGCACCATGGCGTCCTGGCGCCTGTAGGCGGCATTGGGCCAGCGATTGGCCAGATCCTCGAAGGCTTCCTGTTCGCGCCCTTCTTCGGCAAAGGCGATGCCGGCGACGCCATATTGGGTGGTTATCAGCACCGCAGGACCGAAAGGCGAGGGTGCCACACCCCAGACCATCTCGAGCCCGGCGCCTTTGGCCCGGTAAATGCCCGGCGGCACGGCATCATAGGTAACGAACAGATCGTGTAGCCGCGAGGGGCCGGACAGGCCCAGTTCATAGGTGGCGTCGAGCACGCTCATATTCTCGCGCAGGAGCTTTCGCGCGTGATCGAGCGCCACGGCCTGCGCAAAACTCTTGGGCGTCAGCCCGCACCATTTGCGGAACATTTCGACCAGCGCGCGCTCGCTCATCGAGAGCGCATTGGCAAGCCCCGCAATGTCGGGGGCATCGGGTCCGGGGACCGAGAGATATTCGATGGCCTTGGCGATCCGCCTATAGGTCTCGGAGGCCGAAAGTTCAGGGGCAGGAATGGAAAGGTTCATGTTCATGCCCTCAAGGATAGCGCACCTGCGCGCCGAAACGACCCGATTTTTACGTCAGGCTCAGCGTCTGGCGCGACTGAGCGCATCGGCAAGGGCCATAGCGAACCGGTTCTTGTCGTAAGGCGTCAGGAAGCGCCCGATTTCCGTTTCCCGCTCGCGGGTTAAAAGCTTCAAGGCGGTCACCCTGTTGTCCCCGTCGCGCATCACCGAAAGCCGCACATAGAACGGGTTATAGGAGATGGTCGTCTCGTGTCCCTTGTCACTCACCTGGCGGATATCGAGCGCGTCCGGCCAGAGCGTTATTTCCTCATAGGCCTGCCCGGATCTGAGCGAGGCCGATAGCGCCCACCATAAAATCAGGACATCGAGCCCCATCAGCCCCATGATCGGCCAGGCACCCATGGCGAAAAATGTGATGGCGGGAATCGAGGCCAGGATGGCGGTAAAGGCGACGACCCAGCGTATGCCCTTCTCGCTCATCGCCCGGTGGGGGGTCAAAAGCGCGGAAAAGAGCGGGCTCTGTGCCTGGTCTGTTGCGTCGGTCATGGCCAGCGACCCCGGAAGGGCTTGCGTGCAGCGGCCCCTACACTAAAAGACGATGAAGGCAGAAACACAATCACAAAGCCCATATTTCTTGACCACACGACGCCGCACCCCGTCACAAGACGAGATCGCCGGGATTTTCCAGGCCTTTCATCGGGACAACCCCGAGCCCCGGGGCGAGCTCGACTATGTCAATCTTTTCACGCTGCTGGTCGCCGTGGTGCTCTCGGCGCAGGCGACCGATGCTGGGGTCAACAAGGCCACCAAGGCGCTGTTCGCCATTGCCGACACGCCCGAAAAAATGCTGGCGCTCGGCGAAGAGAAAATTCGCGAGCACATCAAGACGATCGGGCTTTACCGGAACAAGGCCAAAAATGTCTATCTGCTCTCCAAGGCCCTGATCTCCGAGCACGATGGTGAAGTGCCCGCGACCCGGGAGGCGCTCGAAAAGCTGCCGGGCGTGGGGCGCAAGACGGCAAATGTGGTGCTCAATATCGGGTTCGGGCTGCCCACCATTGCGGTCGATACCCATCTTTTCCGCGTCGGCAACAGGACCGGGATCGCGGTCGGCAAGACCCCGCTCGAGGTCGAGACCAAACTCGAAAAACGCGTGCCCGAACAATACCGGCTCCACGCCCATCACTGGCTGATCCTTCACGGGCGCTATGTGTGCAAGGCCCGCAAGCCCGAATGCTATCGCTGCATCATTGCCCAATGGTGCCGCTATCCAGCAAAGACGACAGCCTGAGCAATGTTGCACTGGTTCCCCGCTTGCCGTAAGCGAAGGGCGTGGCCAAAACAATCGGAGTGCCGATGACTACTAGGTTCGACGTCCTGACCATCGGCAATGCCATTGTCGACGTGATCGCCCCTGTTTCGGACGCCTTTATCGAGGCCGAGGGCATGACCAAATCGATCATGCATCTGATCGATGCGGAACGGTCCGCCGATCTTTATGCCAAGATGCCGGACACAAAAAAGATGATCCCGGGCGGTTCATCGGCCAATACCGCAGCCGGGGTCGCAGCGCTTGGCGGCCGCGCGGCTTTTGTCGGCAAGGTCGCCGATGACGAGCTGGGCGCGGTCTTCCGCACCGATTATGAAAGAAGCGGCATTCATTTTGCCACCGCCGCCCTGGTCGACGGCCCGGCCACGGCGCGCTCGATGATCCTCGTCACCCCCGATGGCGAGCGCACCATGAACACCTATCTCGGTGCCTGCCAGCATCTGAGCCTCGCCGACATCGTCGAGGAGACGATCGGGGGGGCGGCGGTCACCTATATGGAAGGCTATCTCTGGGATCCTCCCGAGGCCAAGAAGGCTTTCGTTCAGGCGGCCCATTTCGCGCACAAGCATGAGCGGGCGGCGGCGATCACGCTTTCGGACCCTTTTTGCGTCAACCGCTACCGGACCGAATTCCTCGACCTCATCCGATCAAGGACGATGGATTATGTGTTTGCCAATATCGAGGAAGCCAAGGCGCTTTACGAGACCGACGACATCAATACCGCCGTGCGCGAACTCGCGCGGGATGCCGAAGTCGCCGCTGTGACCATGGGTGCGCGCGGGGCGATGGCGATTGCCAATGGCGAAATCGTCTCGGTTCCTGCCTTCCCGGTATCGGACGTGGTGGACGTGACCGGGGCAGGCGATCTCTTCGCGGCAGGCTTTCTTCTGGCCAATGCGCGCGGGCAATCGATGGAAGAGGCGCTCAAGCTTGGCTGCCTTGCGGCCTCCGAAGTCATTTCCCATATCGGGGCCCGGCCGGTTGGCGATCTCAGGGCCATGGCGCGCGGCGAGGGGATCGCGGTATAAAAGAGAAGCTCGGGATCAAGCCTAACCACCGTTCGCTTCTCCGGCGAAAAGCCGGAGTCCATGTATGGCCAATCATGAAGGCTCAAACTGGCTCTGGGCCCCGGCTTTCGCCGGGACAGCGAGAAAAGAGAGGCCGAAAAAGCCTTGGCGCCTCAGATCTTGCGCAGCGCCACTTCGTGGATGGCGTGGTCGGCGCCCTTTTTGAGGACCAGATCGGCGCGGCTGCGGGTGGGGAGGATGTTTTCCCTCAGATTTGGCAGGTTGATGTTTTGCCAGATCGTTTCAGCCGTCCCGACCGCCGCAGCTTCTGAAAGCTCGGCAAAACGGCGGAAAAAGCTCTTGGGATCGCGGAAGGCGGTCTCGCGCAGTTTCATGAAGCGCTCGACATACCATTTCTCGAGCACGTCCTCATCGGCATCGATATAGATCGAGAAATCGATGAAGTCCGAGGCAAAGACGATCGGGGTGCCGGTCCTTGGCAGATCGCCGGGCTGGAGAATGTTGAGGCCCTCGACGATCAGGATGTCGGGGTTTTCCACGATGACCTTTTCATCGGGGACGACGTCATAAACGAGGTGCGAATAGGTGGGGGCGGTGACCCTGGGCTTGCCCGATTTGATGGCGGCGAGAAATTCGACAAAGGCCGGCCGGTCATAGCTTTCGGGAAAACCCTTGCGCTCCATCAGGCCGCGCTGGGTCAGCACCTTGTTGGGATAAAGGAATCCGTCGGTGGTGACGAGATCGACGCGCGGCGAGGAGGGCCAGCGGCGCAAAAGCGCGCGCAGGATGCGCGCGGTCGTTGATTTGCCCACCGCGACCGAGCCGGCAACACCGATGATGAAGGGCACCTTGGCGCCATTATGGCCCAGGAACCGCGTTGAAACCGCGTGCAGGCCCTGGATCGCCTCGACGTAAAAGGAGAGCAGGCGCGTCAATGGCAGATAGACGATTTCGGCTTCGGCGAGCGAGATCGGGTCGTTGAGCGCGCGCAGGCTTTCGATATCGGAGGCCTCGAGCGTCATCTTCTCGTCGGCCCGCAGCCGCGCCCATTCCTCGATCGAGAAGGTGATATAGGGCGCATAGCGCAGGCGTTCGGGCATCGGAGACGGTTCCGGTCAGGCGTCTTTGGGGCGGGCGGCTTTTTCGGCAAGCCCGCTCATCGCGGTGCGCCGGTCGAGTTCTTCCATCACCTCGGCAAGGTCCACCCCACTTGCCTGCAGCAGGACGAGAAGGTGGTAGACAAGATCGGCGCTTTCCTTGACGAGCGCCTCCCGGTTCTCCGAGAGTGCCGCGATGACGGTCTCGACCGCCTCCTCGCCGAGCTTTTGCGCGCATTTTTCAACGCCTTTTGCAAGCAGGCTGGCGGTATAGCTCTCTTGGGGAGAGGCCTTGGCCCTCTCGGCCAGCCGCGCCGCAAGCGCTTCTATCGTCATGTTCATTGCCGCCCCCTCTAAGCCGCTCGATCCATGCGCATCGGAATTCCCGCCCCTGCCATATGGGCCTTGGCCTGGCCGATCGTATAGGTGCCGAAATGAAAGATCGAGGCCGCGAGCACCGCGGTTGCGTGCCCTTCGAGCACGCCCTCGACGAGATGATCGAGCGTACCCACGCCGCCCGAGGCGATGACCGGGACATCCACCGCGTCGGCAATGGTGCGGGTCAAATGGAGATCGAAGCCCGATTTGGTGCCGTCGCGATCCATGGAGGTGACGAGCAATTCGCCCGCGCCGCGTTCGGCCGCGCGGATGGCGAAACCGACCGCGTCGATCCCGGTGGGCTTGCGTCCGCCATGGGTGAAGATTTCCCAGCGCCCCGTTTCGACCCGCTTGGCATCGACCGAAACGACGATGCACTGGTTGCCGAACTTGTCGGCAGCACGGGCGACGAAATCGGGATCGGCGACGGCGGCGGAATTGATCGAAACCTTGTCGGCACCCGAGAGAAGGAGCTTGCGGATATCTTCATTGGAGCGCACCCCACCGCCCACCGTCACCGGCATGAAGCAATGCTCGGCCGTCCGCGCCACCACATCGAATATGGTGTCGCGCCCCTCATGAGAGGCGGCGATATCGAGAAAGCACAATTCATCGGCCCCCGCCGCATCATAGGCGATCGCCGCCTCGACCGGGTCGCCGGCGTCGCGGAGATCGACGAAGTTGACGCCCTTCACCACGCGGCCGTCCTTCACATCGAGACAGGGGATTATGCGCGCTTTAAGGGTCATCGGACGACCGCTCCATGTTCTCGTTTCGCTGTCCTCGCGGCTGCGCCGCTGCGGGCAAGCGGGCCGTCCTTGACGTCGAGACAGGGGATTATGCGCGCTTTAAGGGTCATGCTGCTTTCCCCTTGAGGAGCGCCAGTGCTTCACGTGAATCAATGCGCCCGTCATAAAGCGCGCGGCCCGAAATCGCACCTTCAAGGATCTGCGCGTCGGGCTCGGTCATGCGTCTGATATCGTCCATGGAAGCCAGACCGCCCGAGGCGATGACGGGGATGGAGGTTGTGCGCGCCAGTTCGAGCGTTGCGGCCCAGTTGATGCCCTTGAGAACCCCGTCCCGGTCGATATCCGTATAGACGATGGCGGCCACCCCGGCGCCCTCGAAGCGCTTTGCCAGCTCGATCGCCGTCAGCTCCGAGGTCTCGGCCCAGCCCTCGACGGCGACCCTGCCGCCGCGCGCGTCGATGCCAACGGCGATTTTTCCGGGGAAGGCCCTGCACGCCTCCCTTACGAGCTCGGGATCGCGGACCGCGACCGTGCCGAGGATCACGCGAGCAAGCCCCTTGCCGAGCCAGGACTCGATGTGGGCGAGCGTGCGGATGCCGCCGCCGAGCTGCACCGGAAAGTCCACCGCATCGAGAATGGCCTCGACGGCCGCCCCATTGACGCTTTCTCCGGCAAAGGCGCCGTTGAGATCGACGACGTGGAGATACTCGAAACCCTGATCCTCAAAGCTTTTGGCTTGCGATGCCGGATCGTCATTGAAGACGGTGGCCTGCTCCATATCGCCCAGCTTGAGGCGCACGCACTGGCCGTCCTTGAGATCGATGGCGGGGAAGAGGATCATGGACGCCACTTGAGAAAATTGCCGATCAGGGCCAGGCCCAGCGCCTGGCTCTTTTCGGGGTGGAACTGGGTGCCAAACATGTTGTCCCGGCCGGTCACGGCCGTGATCGCGCCGCCATAATCTGTGGTGGCAATGGTGTGGGCCGCTTCGCCGGGACGCAGATGATAGGAATGAACGAAATAGGCGTGCAGCCCGTCCTCGCCGGTCGCAATGCCTTCAAACAGCGGATGGGGCCGGGCAAGGGTCAGGGTGTTCCAGCCCATATGGGGAACCTTGAGTGCGGGATCGGTGGGCATGATCTTTTCAACGACCCCGGGAATCCATCCAAGCCCCCTCGTTTCCGCCTTCTCGCGCCCCACGCTCGCCATCAACTGCATGCCGACACAGATGCCGAAAAAGGGCCGCCCCTCCCTGATCACCGCCTCTTCGAGCGCCTCGACCATGCCCGGAACCGCGTTGAGCCCCGACATGCAGTCGGCGAAGGCGCCGACGCCGGGCAGCACGATGCGGTCGGCCCTCGCCACGGCTTCCGCATCGGCCGTCACGACAATGGTAGTCCCCAAATCCTGGGCAGCGCGCGCGAAGGCCTTTTCGGCCGAGCGCAGATTGCCTGCGCCATAATCGATAATGGCGAGCGTCCCGCTCATGCCCGTTCTCCATAGAGCCTTTCGAGCCAGGCCCGTTCCGCCGTCTCCAGATCAGGGGCGGCGAGGTCGCCATGGGCCATATAGCCCCGGCGCTCGAGCGCGCGGGCTGCAACGGCCGGGGCGGCGAACCCGCTCCAGAGGGCAAAGAGCCCGTAAAGGGCGGTCACGGCCCCGGTCCCGATCACACCATGCGCCGCGCCGAGCGCCACGGCCACGACGAGCCAGAGCAGAAAAAAGGCCCAGCTCCGGTTCTTGAGCGCCCAGAAGGGGGTCACAAGAAAGGCCGACCAGAAGAACCGCTCGGGCACGGCCGCAATGGCTTCGGGGCCCGCATCGGGCTTAGAATAGATGGCATAGATCGTCATGGTCTTGGTCCCTTTGGGGGACAGATAGGATTAAAGCGTGCCCTTGGTCGAGGGAATTTCTCCGCTCGCGCGCGGATCGATTTCCACTGCCGCGCGCAGCGCCCGCGCCAGAGCCTTGAAGAGACTTTCGGCGATATGATGGTCATTGTCGCCATAATGGGTCTCGGCATGGAGCGTAATGCCGGCATTCATTGCGAAGGCCTGGAAGAATTCGCGCACCAGTTCAGTGTCGAAACTGCCGATCTTGGGGTTTTTGAACCCGGACCGCCAGACGAGAAAGGGGCGCCCGGAAACATCGAGTGCCACCGAAGAGCGCGTCCCGTCCATGACGAGATCACTCGCTCCGTAACGCATGATGCCCTTCTTGTCGCCAAGCGCTTTGGCGATCGCGGAGCCGAGCGCGATCCCCACATCCTCGACCGTGTGGTGATCGTCGATATGGAGGTCGCCCCTGGCCGAAATTTCGATGTCGATCAGCGAATGGCGTGCGAGCTGGTCGAGCATGTGATCGAAAAACCCGACCCCCGTTCCCATGTCGCGCCGACCGGTGCCGTCGAGATTGACGGTAACCGAAATCGCTGTCTCATTGGTCTTGCGCTCAAGACTTGCCTTGCGCATGGGCCCTTGCCCTCCAGAAACGGTTCGCGGACGCTGTAACAGGTCAATTGCCGGGCGAAAAGCCCCCAAGCGCCCGGTGCGATTTGCATTTATGGCCGGTGATCCTAAATAAAGGGCCAACGGCGCGCTCACGGGGAGGCGCCAGAGTTTTCAAGACGGCCGCGCCGGCACGGCACCAAAGCGGGCTCCGCTTTGATCGGGCGGCTCAATCCGAAGGGCATTTTTCCGATGACGACGATCGTATCGGTCCGCAAGGGCAATCAGGTTGTGGTGGCCGGGGACGGCCAGGTTTCGCTTGGCCAGACCGTCATCAAGCACGGCGCCAAAAAAGTGCGCCGTCTGGCGGGCGGCACGGTGATCGCGGGTTTTGCCGGGGCAACGGCGGACGCCTTCACCCTGTCCGAGCGGCTCGAGGCCAAGCTCGAGCAATATCCGGGCCAGCTGATGCGGGCCTGTGTCGAACTGGCCAAGGATTGGCGGACCGACCGCTATCTGCGGCGGCTCGAGGCGATGATGGTCGTGGTCGACAAATCCGATACGCTCATTCTCACGGGTACGGGCGATGTGCTCTCGCCCGAGGACGGGGTCGCGGCCATCGGTTCGGGGGGCAATTTCGCGCTGGCCGCAGCGCGGGCGCTGCTCGATTCCGACAAGAGCGCGGACGAGGTGGCGCGCCGGGCGATGAAGATCGCCGCCGATATCTGCGTTTATACCAATGCGGATGTCACCATCGAATCGCTCGAGACGGCATAATGGGGCTCACCGTCAGGCGGCTGGGCCCCGACGACGCCCCGGCCTATCGCGCGTTGCGGCTTTACGCGCTCAAGGACGCGCCCAAGGCTTTCGGGGAGGCGCTTGAGGAAGCGCAGAAACGGCCAGCCGGGGATTGGCAGGCTCTCTTTTTAGGCGAACGGGCCTTTTTTGGCGCGTTCGATGACGGGGCGCTCGTTGGGAGCGCCAATGTCGAACGCGAGCAGGGCCTCAAGCAGCACCATCGCGGCTGGCTCTATGGCGTCTATGTAATGCCCGGGGCGCGAGGGGGCGGCGCTTCGGACCTTCTGCTCAATGCCGCCCTCGCGCATGCCAAGGCCGCCGGAATGATTCAGCTCCATCTCGGCGTCGGGACCTACAATGGACCGGCCCAGCGGCTCTACGAGCGGTTCGGCTTTACCGTATACGGTACCCAGCCCCGCGCCCTCCTGGTGGATGGCAATTTCATCGATGAGCACCATATGGTGTGCTTTCTGGACAAAGAAGACAGTTAGATGAGTGAAAACAGCTTTTCTCCGCGCGAAATCGTCTCCGAGCTCGACCGCTATATCGTGGGGCAGAGCGACGCAAAGCGCGCCGTGGCCATTGCGCTCCGGAACCGCTGGCGGCGCCAGCAGCTGCCCGAAGACATGCGCCGCGAGGTGAGCCCCAAGAACATCCTGATGATCGGGCCGACCGGCGTCGGCAAGACCGAGATTTCGCGCAGGCTCGCCCGGCTCGCCCAGGCGCCCTTCGTCAAGGTCGAAGCCACCAAGTTCACCGAAGTGGGCTATGTGGGGCGCGATGTCGAGCAGATGATCCGCGACCTCGTCGAGGCCGGGCTGGTGCTCATCAAGGACAAAAAGCGCGCCGAGGTGAAGGCCAAGGCCCATCTCAATGCCGAAGAGCGCGTGATCGACGCGCTGGTCGGGCAGTCCGCAACACCCTCGACCCGCGATGCCTTCCGCAAGAAGCTGCGCGCCAATGAACTCGATGACAAGGAGATCGAGATCGAGGTGACGGGCGCTCCGCAGGGCATGCCCATGTTCGACATCCCCGGCATGCCGGGCGCGGGCATGATCAATCTGTCCGACATGCTGGGCAAGGCCTTTGGCGCCAAGGGCACCAAGCGCACGGTCAAGGTCAAGGACAGCTACGACATCCTCATCAATCAGGAGGCCGACAAGCTGCTCGACCAGGACAAGCTCACCGCCGAGGCAATCGAGTTGGTCGAAAATCACGGCATCGTCTTTATCGACGAGATCGACAAGGTGGCAGCGCGGGAGGGCGGGGTCACCGGAGGGCCTTCGCGCGAGGGCGTGCAGCGCGACCTGCTGCCGCTGATCGAGGGCACGACCGTCGCGACCAAATACGGGCCGGTCAAGACCGACCATATCCTTTTCATTGCCTCGGGCGCGTTCCATGTCTCCAAACCTTCGGACCTGCTGCCCGAGCTTCAGGGCCGCCTGCCGATCCGGGTGGAATTGCGCGCGCTCACCCGCGAGGATTTCATCGATATCCTCTCGGACACCGAATATTCGCTGATCCGGCAATATGTGGCGCTGATGGCAACCGAAGAGGTGACGCTCGAATTCACCCCAGACGCCATCGAGGCGATCGCCGACATCGCGGTCTCGGTCAATGGGAGTGTCGAGAATATCGGGGCGCGGCGGCTCCAGACCGTGCTCGAAAAGCTGGTCGAGGACATCTCCTTTGATGCCCCGGACCGCTCGGGCACGACACTGACGATCACCGGCGACACGGTTCGCGAGACGGTGGGCAAGATGGCCGGCGATGCCGATCTTTCCCGCTACATCCTCTAGAGCAAATCCTGTTTTGATAGAGTCAAAACAGGTGCTCTAAGCTCTTGATTTATCGCATTTCGCTGGCGCGGCCCTTCGGGTCCGAGCCGCAAAAGTG
>CAYSBF010000063.1:0-15339 GCA_964429025.1 uncultured Pelagibacterium sp. | reverse complement strand
GTGCTGACCGGCGGCGTCGATGCCAATGCGCTGCAGCGTCCCAAGCGCTTTTTCGGTGCGGCGCGCAATATCGAGGATGGTGGGTCGCTGACCATCATTTCGACCGCGCTCATCGATACGGGCAGCCGCATGGACGAGGTGATCTTCGAAGAGTTCAAGGGCACGGGCAATTCCGAAATCGTGCTCGACCGCAAGGTATCAGACAAGCGCGTCTTCCCGGCCATCGACGTCACCAAATCGGGCACCCGCAAGGAAGAGCTGCTGGTCGAGCCCGACATCCTGCGCAAGATGTATGTCCTGCGCCGCATCCTCAACCCGATGGGGACGATCGATGCGATGGAATTCCTGCTCGACAAGCTGCGTCAGACGAAATCCAATTCGGAATTCTTCGATTCGATGAACACCTGAGGGTTGCAGCGGGACCGTTCCTCCCTCTATGTGAGCGGCAGGTTCGACGGTCTTGCGGTCTTTCCCAATTGTCCCAGCCAGCACGCACCATTGCCGCGCTTTCGAGCGGTAGCCTGCCTTCGGGTGTTGCCGTCATCCGGATTTCGGGCCCTGACTGTCTTGCGGCCGTCGAGGCGATATCGGGAACGCTGCCCCAGGCGCGCAGGCTCGCCTTGCGTGTTCTCTCCGATCCGGCGACCGGGGAACCCCTCGACCGGGGACTGGTCGCGATCTTTCCCGCACCGGATTCCTTTACCGGCGAGGATTGCGCCGAACTCCAGGTCCATGGCTCGCCAGCCGGCGTCAAGGCGGTCCTCTCGGTCCTGACGCAAAGGCCCGACATAAGGCTGGCACAGGCCGGAGAATTCACCCGCCGTGCCTTTGAAAACGACAAGCTCGATCTCACCGCTATCGAGGGCCTTGGCGATCTTCTGGCCGCGGAAACCGAACAGCAGCGCCGGCAGGCGCTTTCGCGGCTCGAGGGCAATCTCAGGGATCAGGTGATCCTATGGCGCGCGGGTCTGGTTGCGGCTCGCGCCGAGATCGAGGCACATCTCGATTTTTCCGACGAGGATGATGTGCCCTTCGCTCTGCCGGATCACTTTGCGGCCGACCTTTCCCAACTCGCCTCTTCGCTCGGCGCAACACTGGCAGGTTTTGAGAGGGGGCGGGTGACGCGCGAAGGGTTCCGGGTCGTCCTCGCCGGCGCCCCCAATGCAGGAAAGTCCAGTCTTCTCAATGCGTTGGCCGGCTCGGAGCTGGCGATTGTCACCGCAGAAGCGGGAACGACGCGCGACACAAAGGATGTTACAATCGATCTCGGCGGCACGCTCGTGATCCTCACCGACACGGCGGGGCTGCGGGAGACCGACAGTATCGCCGAGGCGGAAGGCGTCCGCCGGGCCCGTCTCGCCATCGAGCGGGCGGATCTTGTGCTATGGCTGTCGGCGCCCGATGTAGAGGATGTCGGGTTTGGCTTTACTCCCCACATCCCGATTTGGCGCGTGGCAACAAAAACAGACCTCGGTGCAGCACCCGGCCAGGATCTGGCACTATCTGCGAAAACAGGATCGGGCATCGCGGACTTGCTAAATCGCCTGCAAAGCCATATTGACGGGCAGTTCGGGGCGGGTGAGCCAAGCCTTGTGAGCCATCTACGGGATCAGGAGGCAATCGGAGCAGCCAAGGATCACCTGGAAGCGGCCCTGGGCCATATCGATCAACCCGAACTTTGCGCCGAGGATCTGCGGGCGGCTTCGGACAGGCTGGCCGGGCTCGTCGGGCTGATCGACAGTGAGGACGTCCTTGATCGGCTTTTCGCCGGGTTCTGCATCGGCAAATGATTCACGTGAAACGAGGCCATGATCGCGGCCGAAGATTCACGTGAAACATCCTTTCCCCGGCCCCAACGGTGATTCACGTGAAACAGCGGTCTCATGAGTGATTTTGGTGTCATCATTGTCGGAGGCGGCCATGCCGGAGCGGAAGCTGCGGCCGCTTCGGCGCGTCTGGGTGTAGCGACTGCGCTCGTCACCCACCGGTTTGCGACCATTGGCGAAATGAGCTGCAATCCCGCCATTGGAGGACTCGGCAAAGGTCATCTGGTGCGGGAGATCGATGCGCTGGACGGGCTTATGGGGCGGGTCGCCGACAAGGGCGGCATACAGTTCCGCGTGCTTAACCGCCGCAAAGGGCCGGCTGTACGCGGCCCGCGGGCGCAGCAGGACCGGACGCTCTATCGCGAGGCGATGCAGACCGAGCTTTCCCAGACACCCAACCTCTCGATCATCGAAGGAGAGGTCGACGATCTGCTTGTGAAGGACGGTGCGGTCAGAGGGGTCGTGCTGCTCGATGGCCGGCCGATTTCGGCCAAGGCCGTGGTCCTGACCACCGGTACATTCCTGCGCGGGCTCATTCATCGTGGCGAAGAGACCATTCCGGCCGGCCGAGCGGGCGAGAAGCCGGTTCTGGGCCTTTCGGTCCGGCTTGAGGCGCTCGGCCTCAAGCTTGGGCGGCTCAAGACGGGCACGCCGCCGCGGCTTTCGGCCGGCAGTATCGATTTTTCGGTTCTCGAACGACAGGAAGGCGACAATCCGCCCGAGCCTTTCTCGGCGCTGACTGAAGCGATCACCACGCCCCAGATTGCCTGCCACGAAACGCGGACGACACAGGAGGCACACCGGATCATCGCCGAGAATATCGGCAAATCTGCCATGTATTCGGGCAGGATATCCTCGCGCGGCCCGCGCTATTGCCCTTCGATTGAAGACAAGATCGTGCGCTTTGCCGAAAAGGACAGCCATCTGGTCTTTCTTGAACCCGAGGGAGTTGACGACGACACGATCTATCCCAATGGCCTTTCGACCTCGCTGCCCGAGGATGTGCAACTGGCATTTCTCAAGGCCATGCCGGGACTCGAGAACGTCGTGATCAAGCGGCCCGGCTACGCGATCGAATATGACCATGTCGATCCGCGGGAACTCTCGCCGAGCCTGATGCTCCGCGCGCTGCCGGGGCTCTATCTCGCCGGCCAGATCAACGGCACCACCGGATATGAGGAGGCGGCGGCCCAGGGGCTGCTGGCTGGAGCCAACGCTGCCCTGCAGGCGCTTGGGCGCGAACCTCTGGTTCTCTCGCGGACGAACTCCTATCTGGGCGTGATGATCGACGATCTGATCACCCGCGGGGTCACCGAGCCCTATCGCATGTTCACCTCCCGGGCCGAATTCCGGCTGCATCTGCGCGTGGACAATGCAGATCAAAGGCTGACGCGCCTTGGCATCGACATCGGCCTTGTCGGCGATGAACGGCAGGCGTACTTCACCCAACGCATGGCCAGGCTCGAAGCCGGGCGGGAGCTGCTCGAGGCTCTCACTGTCACCCCGACCGAGGCGCGGCGGGCCGGCGTGAACGTCAATGCTGATGGCGTGCGTAGGTCCGCCTTCGAGATCATGAGCTATCCAGGCACCGAAAGAGCGGATATCGAGGCAATCTGGCCGGAAATTTCCTCGCTGGACACAAAGACTTATGAGCAATTGGCGATCGATGCGCAATATGCCGTCTATCTTGAGCGGCAGCGACAGGATGTCGAAGCGGTCCGGCGGGACGAGGCGCGCGAGATACCGGCCTGGCTCCATTATGCCGCGCTTCCCGGACTCTCCAACGAACTCAAACAGAAGCTGGTTGAGGCGCGGCCGCAGACGATCGCTCAGGCGCAGCGCATTGAAGGCATTACGCCTGCGGCACTGACGCTGATCCTCTCGGTTATCCGCCGGGGCACGATGGAAAGGAAGGCCGGGTGACGGGGCAACAGGGCCGCCTGGCCACCCTCACGCCGTATCACGATACGTTTGGGCGTCCAGCAAAAGAGGTTCTTGCCGATCTGGAACAGTTTTGCGCACTGGTCGAAAAATGGCAGCAGATGCAGAATCTCGTTTCACGTGAAACAGTGCAGGCACTCTGGCAACGCCACATCCTTGACTCGCTGCAGCTTCTGCCACTGATCTCGGATCATCTCACGGGACGATCCCCGTCGACGATTGTCGATATAGGATCAGGGGGTGGCTTTCCCGCTGTTCCGCTTGCGATCGCGCTCAAGGGTCTTACGGTTCACACGCATTTGATCGAATCGCGCAGCCGAAAGGCGGCGTTTCTCAAGACCGCCCTGCGCGAACTGGCCCTTGAGGCGCGGGTCCATACGGCCCGGATCGAAGATGTAAACCCCAAGGAACTGGGCAGGATCAGCGTGGTGACGGCCCGCGCGCTGGCGCCTTTGCCATTGCTATTTTCCTATTTGCACCATCTCTGGCAGCCGGGCGCCAAGGCCTTTCTGCATAAGGGGCGGGAATATGGTGAAGAATTGAAGCAGGCCGATTCAGTTTGGCGATACGGTGTGGTAAAGCATCAAAGCAAGATCGATCCACAGGGCGTGATCCTCGAGATTTCGGACCTTGAGCGGATCGGATGATGCATGAGTGAGCCCTTTGGGTTCGGAGGCCATATGCACCCGCGTATTCTTACCCTCGCAAATCAGAAGGGCGGCGTCGGCAAGACGACGACAGCGATCAATCTTGCAACCGCGCTGGCCGCTATCGGCGAGCGTGTTCTGATCGTAGACCTCGATCCGCAAGGCAATGCCTCGACCGGGCTGGGCCTCTCGCGTCAGCAGCGCGAGCGTTCATCCTATGATCTGCTTTTAGGCGAGGCGAGCGTTGCCGAGGCGAGCGTGGTCACGAGCGTTCCCAATGTGGCCGTCGTGCCTTCGACCATGGATCTGCTCGGCGTCGAGTTGACCATTGCCAATGAGCGCGACCGCGCCTTCCGCCTGCGCGAGGCGCTGCGCAATCTTGGCGAGGTTCTGATCGATGGCAAGCCGGTCACTTACGTTTTGATCGACTGCCCGCCCTCGCTCAACCTCTTGACGATCAATGCGCTCACGGCCGCTCATGCGGTTCTCGTGCCGCTGCAATGCGAATTTTTTGCGCTTGAAGGTTTGAGTCAACTGCTTCAAACCATTGAACAAATCCGCTCAACGCTCAATCCGGGCCTCTCGATCCAGGGCGTGGTCATGACCATGTACGACAAGCGCAACAATCTGTCCGAACAGGTGTTGAGCGATGTGCGCGAGCATATGGGCGGGCTCGTCTATGATACCGTCATTCCGCGCAATGTGCGCTTGAGCGAGGCGCCGAGCTATGGCAAGCCCGCTCTTCTTTATGACCTCAAATGCGCCGGCAGCCAGGCCTATCTGCGGCTGGCCACCGAAGTGATCAAGCGCGAGCGGCAGTTGCGGGCCGCATGATGGAGCGTAGCATGAACGAAAAACCCTCCCGTCTCGGCCGCGGACTTGCCGCGCTCATCGGTGACATGGGACCTGTAGACGCGCCGCGCCAGGCCGATACCGGCTCTGGCATCCGGCGCCTGCCGGTCGAGTTCATCATCGCCAGCCGCGCCAATCCGCGCAAGGATTTTGACCCCGAGCAGCTCGAGGACCTGACCAACTCGATCCGGGAGAAGGGCGTGATGCAGCCGCTTCTGGTGCGGCCGAGCGATCAGGGGCCGGATGTCTTCGAGATCATCGCCGGCGAACGCCGCTGGCGCGCCGCCCAGCGCGCCGGGCTCCACGAGGTGCCGGTCATCATCCGCGAGGTCGATGACAAGGAGGCGCTGGAACTCGCCATCATCGAAAATGTTCAGCGCGCCGATCTCAATCCGCTCGAAGAGGCGCAGGGCTATGGGCAACTCATCGAGCAGTTCGACTATACCCAGCAGGATCTCGCCCAGGTCATCGGGAAATCGCGCTCGCATGTCGCCAACACGCTGCGTTTGCTCAAGCTGCCCGCCGAAGTGCAGGCGATGCTTGAGCGGGGCGAATTGACGGCGGGGCATGCCCGTACGCTGATCACCTCCGATGACCCATTGGGATTGGCGCAACGCATTGTTTCTGCAGGACTTTCCGTCCGGGAAGCCGAAGCGCTGCATCAGAAGGACAGCGAGGCGAAGAGGGGCGGGGAGTTCCAGGCGCGCCGCGAGGCGATCAAGGACGCCGATACGCTGGCGCTCGAAAAGCAGCTTTCGGACGCCCTAGGTCTGTCGGTGACGCTCGATCACAAGGACAAGGGCGGCAAGCTCGAGATTCGCTACAAGACGCTCGACCAGCTCGATCACGTGTGCTCACGTCTGATCGGCTAGAGCCACAACCCAGGCGTTCCGCGGCAGTTTGGTGCCGATGTTTCACATGAAACGTCGGATTGGCTTCGCCTGAGCGCTACCTCCGCGCAGCGGCCATGCAGACCGCCAGCAGGGCCTGACGCGCAATCGCGGGTGAGAGCGGTGCGGTCTTGCGGCTTTGCGCAATGGCATCGGCAATCCGGGCGCAGGCAGCGGCCAGGCCGGAATCGTTCCACAGGCGCAATTGCTGTTCCACGGCCGCTTTCCGCGAAAAATGGATACGCGGGGTCGCGCGGGCGAGGACCTGATCGGGGCTCGCGCCGCTGTCGATTTCGGCGCGCATCGCACGCAGCCGCGTGAAATGGTTGAGTGCGACGGCCAACAGGCGCTGAGCATCGGTCCCCGAGGCTGATGCGCGGGCCATGGCTTCGTCAAGACGACCGGCATGGCCGGTTCCCATGGCATCGACAACGGCATCAAGAGCAAGCACGGCATTGTCCCCGCAAAGCGCCAGCACATCTTCGCGCTTGAGCGTGCCGCCCTGACCGGCGAACAGGACGAGCTTTTCGAGTTCCCGTCGGGTTACCTGCCGGTCATTGCCCAGCATGTCGCGCAGCATCGGGACGAGATGGGGTTCGGCCCGGATATCGTGCTGGGCAAAGGTCTGGCGGATGAGCATGTCGACCGATTGGCTCGTATCGGCATAGCAAGGCAGGGCACGGGCGTCCTTGCGGGCCTCGGCAAGTTTTCGCAAGGCGTCGGACGGCTTGAGATCGCCCCCTTCGACGAGGACCAGGACCGGCAGGCCCTCTTCGAGCAGCTCGGTCAACGTCGGCGCAAGCCTGTTGGTGGCGTTGCGGATGCGGATCAGCTTCTCGCCAGCGAACAATGAAGGCGTGCGTGCCTCGACCCCCAGCCGCTGGGGATCAGCCTCGATCTCGCTCATCTGCAGGCTGATCAGGGCTTCGGAATCGGGCGCTTCACCTAAAAGCGCCTGGATGACAAGCGCCGCATTCTCACCGACAAGGCCCGTGTCCGGACCATAAATGAGGACGAGGCCCTGGGGCAGGTCGGGGCGGGCGAGAAAGGCTGCAATGTCCCGGCCCTTGAGCGCCGTCATCGCAAGGCAGGATCGGAAAGCAAGGCCGTTGCGACCGATTCGGCGGCGGCACGTACCGCCTCTTCGTCGGCATTCTGGCGCGCAATATCGTCGGCGAGGATCTGGCCCGTGGTGCGGTAGCCGGAGGTAGCGGTGCGGCTGCCCGAGGCAAGCACTTCCCCCTGCCTCTCGACGCGGTAGGTCACGATCGCCACGACCTGACGATCGGTTGCCGGTTCGGGCCGGGTCGATAGGCCAACCCGGCTGGCCGAGGTCGAAGCGGCCAACGTCACAACAGGCGAAAAATCACCCGGAGCGGTTCCGATCCGCGCGGCGAGCGCACGATAGGCGATCTGCTCGAGCCGCGTCGTTGGCTTGGCATAGGCAAGCGGCAGCGCCCCAAGGCCCGCCGCGCTCCTCTCGCCATGGAGCGGAGCGACGGTGCAGCCAGCGAGCAGACTTGCCGTCACGGCAAAACCGGCCAGAGCCCTTGCGCCTTGATCAAACCACGACATTGACGATCCTGTTGGGCACGACAATCACCTTTCTTGGCGCCTTGCCCTCCAAGATGCGCGCAACCGCGTCGAGAGACAAGGCTTTCGCCTCCGCATCGGCGCTTGGCGCATCCTTTGGCAACTCGATCTCGCCACGGCGCTTGCCATTGACCTGAACGGCCAGAACCACAGTGTCATCAACAAGATAGGCGGGATCGGCCACCGGCCATGGAGCGTCGGAAACCAGCGTATCATGGCCCAGGGCCTGCCAGCAGCTTTCGGCCAGATGCGGCATCATCGGCGCGATGAGCTGCACCAGACGTTCGATCGCGGTGCGCAGGGCGGTGTGGCCGGCCTCATCGGCTGATTCGCCTTCCGCATTCATGAAGCGCGAGATGGCGTTGGCCAATTCGTAAATCTGGGCGACGGCACGGTTGAAACGCAACCCGGCAATGTCCGCGCCGACACCGGCCGTCGCACGGTGTGCCGCCTTGAGCAGATCGTCTGCGGCGCCTTTTCCGGGGCTATCCGGCGCGGGCGCGGCGCTGAGGATGGCCTTGGCGTCGTTGACGAGCTTCCAGACGCGCTGCACGAAACGCCAGGCGCCCTCGATCCCCGCTTCGGTCCATTGCACATCGCGTTCGGGCGGGGAATCGGAGAGAACGAACCAGCGCGCCGTATCAGCGCCATAGGTTTCGATCATCTCGTCGGGGTCAACGACGTTCCTTTTGGACTTCGACATCTTCTCGACCGAGCCGATGTCGACCACCTCGCCGGTCGCTATATGCCGCGCGATGCGTTCGCCATCGATCGTCTCGATCCGGACCTCGGCGGGGGGTAGCCACCCGCCCTTCTTGTCCTTGTAGGTCTCGTGGGTGACCATGCCCTGGGTGAAGAGGCCCTTGAAGGGTTCGGCCACATCCATATGACCGGTCTTGCTCATGGCGCGGGCGAAAAAGCGCGAATAGAGCAGGTGCAGAATCGCGTGCTCGATGCCGCCTATATACTGGTCGACCGGGAGCCATTTGTTGGCAATGGCAGGAATGGTCGGATCGTTTGCCCTTGGGGCAGTAAAACGCGCGAAATACCACGAGGAATCAACGAAAGTGTCCATGGTGTCGGTTTCGCGCCGCGCCTGCGCGCCGCATTGGGGGCAGGCGACATGCTTGAAGCCGGGGTGCCGGTCGAGCGGGTTGCCGGGCGTATCGAACTCGACATCCTCGGGCAGGCGCACCGGCAGATCCTTTTTGGGAACCGGCACGGTGCCGCAGACCTCGCAATGGATCACCGGGATCGGGCATCCCCAATAGCGCTGGCGGGAAATCCCCCAGTCGCGAAGGCGGTAATTGACCTGTCGCTTTGCCTGGGGCCGCTCGCCAACCATGCGCGATTCAAGGACGGATGCGATCTTTTCCTTGGCCGCTTCAATATCGAGCCCGTTGAGAAAGCCCGAATTGAAGGTTGTACCCGGACCGGTATAAGCTTCTGATTTTATTGAGAAATCGTTAGGATTTTCTCCATCGGGCAGGATGACGGGAATGACCGGCAACCCATAGGCATTGGCAAAGTCGAGGTCGCGCTGGTCATGGGCCGGGCAGCCGAAAATGGCGCCGGTGCCATAGTCCATCAGAACGAAATTGGCGACATAGACGGGGAGGGTTGCACCCTCGATCACCGGGTGCTTGACGGTGAGCGGGGTCCTGTAGCCCTTCTTTTCCGCCGTCTCGATCGCTTCGGCGGCCGTTCCCATACGCCGGCATTCGGCGATGAAATCAGCCAGCGCCGGATCGGATTGCGCCAGCCCCGCAGCCAGCGGATGATCGGGCGAGAGCGCGACAAAGGACGCACCGAACAGGGTATCGGGGCGGGTGGTGAAAACCTCGATCGCGCCGCCGCTCGTCACCTCAAAGAGAATGCGCAGCCCCTCGGAGCGCCCGATCCAGTTGCGCTGCATCAGCCGCACCTTTTCGGGCCAGTCCTCAAGCGTATCAAGTCCCGAGAGCAGGTCCTCGGCAAAATCGGATATCTTGAAGAACCACTGGGTCAGCTCGCGCTGCTCGACAAGCGCGCCCGAGCGCCAGCCGCGCCCGTCGATCACCTGCTCATTGGCGAGCACGGTCTGGTCGACCGGGTCCCAATTGACCTTGGAGGTCTTGCGCGTGACAAGGCCCGCCTCGAGAAAATCGAGGAACAGCATCTGCTGGCGATGATAATAATCCTCGTCGCAGGTGGCGAACTCCCGGCTCCAGTCGAGCGAAAACCCCATTGATTGCAACTGCTTGCGCATGGCCGCGATATTGGCATAAGTCCACTCGCGCGGATGGACCTTGTTGGCCATGGCCGCATTTTCGGCCGGCATGCCGAAGGCGTCCCAGCCCATGGGATGGAGGACATTCATGCCATTGGCGCGCTGGAAGCGGGCCACCACATCGCCCATGGTGTAGTTGCGCACATGGCCCATATGGATGCGCCCGGAAGGGTAGGGGAACATCTCGAGCACGTAATAGGGCTCGCGATTGTCGTCCTCGCGCGAAACAAAGCTTTCCCGCTCGTTCCAGATCTTTTGCCAGAAGGGCTCGCTCTCGCGCGGGTTGTAGCGCTCGGCTTGGCGTGCTCCGGCGCCGTGTTCTTGGGCATTTGCCATGGCGGATATGCCGGTCCTTGACTTCTTGTTTGACCGCGGATTTGGGTAGGGGACCATCACCAGAAAAGGGCGTGGAGGTCAACTCCGCATCATGAGCCAAAACCCCAGTGAAACCGCCGAAATGCGGCTAAAGGAGATCCGCGCGCGGCTGGAGCGCGCCGCAGGGCGAATCGCGGGCGGAAAGGTGCCCGAGCTGGTGGCCGTCTCCAAAACTTTCGGGACAGACGCGATCGAACCGCTGATCGCGGCCGGTCAACGCCATTTCGGGGAAAACCGGGTGCAGGAGGCACAGGGCAAATGGCCGGCCCTCAAGGAGAAATATCCCGGCCTTGTCCTTCATCTCATCGGTCCGCTCCAGACCAACAAGGCGCGTGACGCGATAAGGCTCTTCGATGTCATCGAAAGCGTCGACCGCGACAAGCTGGCGCGCGTCCTGGCCGAGGAAATGGCAAAGCAGGGGCGGCAACTGCCCTGTTTCATCCAGGTCAATATCGGGGCCGAGCCGCAAAAGGCGGGCATTGCGGTCGAGGACACGCTGGATTTCGTGACCCGCTGCCGCGAGCAATACGGGCTCGATATTGTGGGCCTGATGTGCATCCCGCCACAGCAAGAGGCGCCGGGACCCTATTTTGCCCAGCTGGCCACGCTTGCGGAACGGGCGGGGCTTGAAAAGCTTTCCATGGGGATGAGCGCCGATTTCGAAACCGCGGCTCTGATGGGGGCGACCCAGGTGCGGCTCGGCTCGGCGCTGTTCGGCGCGCGGTAGCACCGCCGGTCACAGGGAATTGATCGCAGGGCCCGGCGCCGGTGCCGTATTTGTGGTTGGAGAGGAATGGCCCTGGCGTAAAGCCTTGCCCATCCAGTCTGTTTTCGCATCTGCGTCATCTCTTGTGAGGGTCCGATGAACAAGCGCCGCCTGCTGATTGTCGATGATGATGCCGAATTGCGCGGACTTTTGCGCGAACAGCTCGAACCGCTGCGCGAGTTCGAAATCGGCGAGGCCGGGACGGTTCAGGGCGCGCGCGAAAAAATCGCGCAGGGCCCGGTCGATCTCATGGTCCTCGATGTCGGCCTGCCGGACATGGATGGGCGCGAGGGGCTCAAGCTCATGCGCAATGAAGGCTTCCGGGCTCCGGTCATCATGCTCACCGGGCAGGACAGCGAGGCCGATGAGATCCAAGGCCTCGAAAGCGGGGCCAATGACTATGTCACCAAGCCCTTCCGCTTTTCGGTTCTTTTGGCCCGCATGCGCGCCGCGCTCCGCCAGCACGACCAGAGCGAGGATGTGGTGTTCTCGATCGGGCCCTACCGGTTCCAACCGGCGGCCAAGCTGCTCGAAAATGGCGATGGGTCCAAGATCAGGCTTACCGACAAGGAGACCTCGATCCTCAAATTCCTCTACCGCCAGGGTCCCAAGACGATTTCGCGCGACGTGCTCTTGTCCGAGGTTTGGGGCTATAACAACCGCGTCACCACCCATACGCTCGAAACCCATATCTACCGGCTGCGCCAGAAGATCGAGCGCGACCCCTCCAATGCGCGGCTGCTGGTCACAGAAGAGGGCGGGTACCGGCTGGTGCCGTGACCGGCCGTGGGGCGCCAAGTCTTTGACCTTTGAGCGAAATATGCCAAGAATGCTCCCGCATCATCGCTTGCGGGGGCAGCACAATGGCGTTTGACGAGTCCGGCGCATTAAAGGCGCTCGAACTCTTTGCCGATTTCAGCGACGAACAGCTCAAGCTTTTGACCTTCGCGTCCGAGGCCGTTTCGGTTGCGGCCGGTGAGGTGATCTTTTCGGCCGGCGACATGGCCAATGGCGGCTATGTTCTGGTCACCGGCCAGCTCGAACTCCAGGATGGCACCGGCAATGGCGGGTTCATCGTCGATCCCCCCGCGCTTGTGGGCGAAATCGGCCTGATGCTGGCAAAACCGCGCGCGGCCACCGTCACGGCGCGACGCGTCTCTGATCTCCTGTTCGTGCCGCGTGAGCCCTTTCTCAAGATCCTGCGCTCGGACCCGGCGCTCGCCCACTCGGTTGCCGCTTTCCTGCGCGCCGAGCTCTCAAGCTATCTCGATCGCGTCACCGGATTGGGACCGCGTTTTTCCTAGAACGCGTCAACTTCTGACGGAAACGTCTGCGCCGGCGCGCTGGGCGGGACCGCTCTGGATTCCGGTAATAAACACCGGAATGACATCGCTGTTTTTGCGGGATCACCACCTCGCCATTGTCACACCCGGTATTGATTGCCGGGGCCCAGAGCAATGTTTCAGCAAGCGCAGAAACGCAACGATCCGTTGAGAACTATCCCCGCGCCCGCCAATTGTGAGATCATTGCCGGTTGGCCGATCCCGCTAATCCGGGCCAGGGCGCTTCGCTTTTGGAGATTTGCTGAACGAAGTGAACGAAAATCGTTTAATTCGTTCAGCAATAACCCGGTCAGGCAAATTCGACAATCACGGGCACATGGTCGGAGGGTTTGTCGGACCAGCCGCGTGCGGGCCTGAGGATATGGGCGGCACGGGCATTGGCCGCGACATCGCGGGTCGCCCAGATATGGTCGAGCCGGCGGCCACGGTCCGAGGCGCTCCAGTCCTTGGCGCGGTAGCTCCACCAGGAATAGATTTTTTCCTCGATCGGAATGTGCTGGCGCACGAGATCGACCCAGTTGCGGCGCGCGAGCAGCCGGTCAAGTGCCTCGGTCTCGACAGGGGTGTGCGAGACGACCTTCAAAAGCTGCTTGTGGCTCCAGACGTCGTTTTCGTGCGGGGCGACATTGAAATCCCCGCAGATCAGCTGGCCGCTGTCAAAGACGAGATCGTCGAACCAGTCCTGCATTTCGGCCAGAAAGTCGAGCTTGTGGCGGAATTTGGGGTTGATCTCGGGATCGGGCTCATCGCCGCCGGCGGGAATGTAGAAATTGTGGACGGTCAGGGGGCCATGGCCGAGATCGAGCCGGGCCGAGATATGGCGGCTGTCGGGGATGCCGCAAAAACCGCGGATGTTGACCTCGTCGAGCGGAACTTTGGAGACGATGGCGACGCCGTGATAGCCCTTTTGCCCGTGAACCGCCTGATGCGGATAGCCCGCCTCGCCTATCGCCTTGGCGGGAAACTGGTCATTGGTGCATTTGATTTCCTGGAGGCACAGGACATCGGGCGCGTACTGGCCGAGAAAATCGAGGACGATGGGCAGGCGCAGGCGAACCGAATTGATGTTCCAGGTGGCAAGTGAAGGCATGAGACGCTCGGGGACCGGAAAGAGTGCTTCCTTATCCCCGAGCGGGCGCCGGAGGTAAAGCCTCGATCACTGGGGTGCCGCCACCGAGCGGTAGGTGGGATCGATATAGAAATAATTGTCCGGGATCTCGACGTTCTTTTCGGTGTCCTGGATGGAGAAGGTGGTTTCGACCCCTGATGGCTCGATGAGGCTCCACTGCACGAGGTCCTTGGTGGCCTTGTCAAAGATCAGCGAAACCTGAACCGTGCCGATCGGGCTGTCATCGGTGATCATCACCGCGACATGGGTTTCGCTGATGACGACGTCGGAGAGGTTGGAATTGATGAGCGAGACCTCATTGCCAAGGAACTGGCGCAGCGGCACATGGTCCTGGGCGTAGGCGTATTGGGTGCGCTCCTGGCGGTCGATGACGTAAAAGCCGCGCCCTTGTGAGATGATCTCCTCGCGGCTGGGCGGGCCGTAGCGGAAGCGCACGAAATTGGGGCGCTTCAAAAAGAAGGTTCCCTCGATCTGTCCGCCCTGGGAGTCGACCTGGACGAAGCGGCCCGCCATGGTGCGGATGGCGGTATTGTGGTCGGAAATCTCCTGAAGGATGAATTCCTCATCCGGGGTCAGCGCGCGCATCTGGGCGCTGGCCGGCAGCGCCAGGGCAAGCGCTGCAACAAGCGAGACAAACAGGGCTTTGAGGCGAATCATCAAGGCGTCTCCAGAAATCGGTTCGAGTTTGCCCCTTAACGGGTGTCACTAAAACCCGAATGCGGCAGGAGTTTAACTCACCGGCGGCGGTTTTGGATGCCTCGAGAGGGGTTCCGGGCTGTCCAAGCGGATTCCGCTTGCGCCCCGAAGCACTCTAGTAGCCGTCGGCATTGTCTCCGATCAGCACCTCACGCTTGCCCGCGTGATTGGCCGGGGAAATGATGCCCTCCTGTTCCATGCGCTCGATGAGGCTGGCGGCCTTGTTGTATCCCACCGAGAGACGGCGCTGGATATAGGAGGTCGAGGCTTTCTTGTCGGTGAGCACGATATTGACCGCCTTGTCATAGAGCTCGTCGCCCGAGCCGCCGAACCCGCCATCATCGTCGAACCCGCCCATGGGCGCGTCATCATCCTCGGCGGTGATCGATTCAAGGTATTCGGGCGTGCCCTGGCTCTTGAGATGGGCAACGATGTTTTCCACCTCGCCATCGGCGACAAAGGCGCCGTGCAGGCGCTTTATGCGGCCCCCGCCCGCCATATAGAGCATGTCGCCATTGCCGAGCAGCTGCTCGGCCCCCTGCTCGCCAAGAATGGTGCGGCTATCGATCTTGGAGGTGACCTGGAAGGAGACCCGGGTGGGGAAATTGGCCTTGATGGTGCCGGTGATCACATCCACCGAAGGGCGCTGGGTCGCCATGATGATGTGGATGCCCGCGGCGCGTGCCATCTGGGCGAGGCGCTGGATCGTGCCCTCGATATCCTTGCCGGCAACCATCATCAAATCCGCCATCTCGTCGACGATGACGACGATGAAGGGGAGCGGGTCGAGGTCGAATTCCTCCGATTCAAAGATCGCCTCGCCGGTTTCGCGGTCAAAGCCGGTCTGAACCGTGCGGGTGATGATCTCGCCCTTGGCACGGGCTTCGGCGACGCGGGCGTTGAACCCGTCGATATTGCGCACGCCGATCTTGCTCATCTTCTTGTAGCGGTCCTCCATCTCGCGCACCGCCCATTTGAGCGCCACGACGGCCTTGGCCGGGTCGGTGACGAC
>CAYSBF010000062.1:1149-15416 GCA_964429025.1 uncultured Pelagibacterium sp. | reverse complement strand
CTAGGCACGCACGCGCTCTATTGGGAGGCGGAGACGGGCAAGATCCGTGTGAACACTGCTATCGCCGACATCAGCCGACCTTGGCGACCGGGGTATCAATAGCCACGATCAATAACGGCGCAGCAGCCCAACCAGCCGCCCCTGGACCTTCACCCGGTCAGGACGGAAAATACGCGTCTCGTAGGCTGGGTTGGCTGCTTCAAGGGCAATTGTATCGCCCTTGCGGCGCAGCCGCTTGAGCGTAGCCTCCTCGTCATCGACGAGCGCCACGATGATTTCTCCATTCCCGGCCGTGTCCTGCTTCTTGATGAGGACCGTATCGCCGTCGAAAATGCCCGCTTCGATCATCGAATCGCCGCGTACTTCGAGCGCGAAATGTTCGCCCCCGCCCAACATCTCGGGCGGCACGGAAATCGTGTGGGAATGGGTCTGAATGGCCTCGATCGGCACACCGGCAGCGATGCGGCCCATGACCGGAATGGCCACCGCCTGACCGGTGTCATTATCGGCCGCAGCAGCAGGACGCGGCGGCACCTTGCCCAGATTACCCTCTATAACGCTGGGTTCGAACCGGGCCTTCCGTCCACCCAGCGAGGGGTTCATCGAGTCCGGAAGCTTGACCACCTCAAGGGCCCGCGCCCGGTTCGGCAGACGGCGGATGAACCCGCGCTCTTCGAGAGCCGTAATCAGCCGGTGGATACCCGACTTCGATTTCAGGTCAAGCGCCTCCTTCATTTCATCGAACGAGGGCGGAATCCCACTTTCCTTCATTCGCTCGTGAATGAACATCAGGAGGTCGTGTTGCTTGCGCGTCAGCATGGTGCGGTCCCCTTCCGCAGGAGAGAATCGGAACAAAGGTTGAACTTTTATATGTGTTCTTTGAATGTTCCGCAAGTTCTTCCGTGTCTAAAGGGAAATGACTTCAACCAGATCGCCCGCCTGTCGCCCCTCGTCATGCTCCTGTTGCACAATCAAACAGTCCGATTTCGCGAGCGATGAGAGATGACCGCTATCGGTTTCGCCGACTGGCGCTACGCCCGAAACACCGCTTTCGGTCATTGTACGGTAAGCGCGGACATAATGGCGCCTCGGCCCATTGGGAGAGAGCGGCGCGGCCAGCGGCAAGATGAGCGGAGCAGGGGAGGTCTCGTCGAGCATTGCCCGGATGGCCGGGAGCACGAACACAGTGGCCGTGACCAGTGCTGAAACGGGATTGCCCGGCAGGCCGAAGATAACGGTCCCGCCTTTGCGCCCGAACATCAAGGGCTTGCCAGGGCGCATGGCGATGCGCCAGAAATCGATCTCGACACCATTGGCTTTGAGCGCGTCCTGCACCAAGTCGTGCTCGCCGACGCTTGCACCACCGGTGGTCACCAGCATATCCGGCCCATCCTCAAGGGCGCTGCCAATGGCGCGTTTGAGAATTTCCATGTCATCGGGGATGATGCCGAAGTCCTTGATCGTTTCCGCGTGCGGGGCAAACAGCGCGCGAAGACCGAAGCTGTTGGACCCCACGATCTTGCCCGGCGCAAGAGGTGAGCCGGGAGGCACGAGTTCGTCCCCCGTCGCCATCAGCGCGATCCGCATTGCCCCGGCCACCGAAACACGCGGCTGGTTGGCGGCCGCCGCCAGGGCGATGTGAGCGGGTGTCAGGCGCGTCCCTCGAGGGATGAGCGGATCACCTGAGCGAAAGTCATGCCCAAGCGGCCGCACATTCTTCCCGGGAACAGTGTCAGCCAGAAAAGTGATGGACTCACCCTCAGCCCGCGTCTGTTCCTGCATCACTACAGCATCAGCCCCATCCGGCACAGGCGCGCCGGTAAAGATGCGTGCGCAGGTCCCTGGCGTTATGCGTCCGCCAAAGCCGGCCCCGGCCTGTGATACGCCAACCTGCTGCAGCACCGCGCCATCCCGAACATCTTGCGCGCGCACGGCGTAGCCATCCATTGCGCTGGCGTTAAAGGGTGGATTGTCGGTGGTCGCCAGCACTGGTTCGGCCAGTACACGGCCTGCAGCCTGGTCGAGTGTAATCGTTTCTGCGGGCTTGCGCGGTACGGCAGAACGAATACGGTCCAACGCCTCATCGACGGGTAGCAGCATCAAACTTCCCGCCGAAAGGTGCCCGACTTCCCGCCTGACTTTTCGAGCAATAGTACGCTCGTGATTGCCATGGACTTGTCGAGCGCCTTGCCCATGTCATAGAGGGTCAGCGCAGCGACCGAGGCGGCAGTCAGAGCCTCCATTTCAACTCCCGTTGGACCTGTGGTCTCCACCTGTGCCCGGACGAGGATCACGTTCGGTGCAGCGCCGGCATCGATATCCACGATAACCTTGGAGACGGCGATCGGGTGACAGAGCGGGATGAGGTCCGATGTCCTCTTGGCTGCCATGATGCCGGCAACGCGGGCTACAGCGACCGCGTCGCCCTTATTGAGGCGACCGCCCAGAATGGCAGCAACAATTTCGGCGGTCGCGTGCAGTTCTGCCTGGGCCACGGCAATGCGTTTGGTATCCGGTTTGCCGGAAATATCGACGATCCGTGCCGCGCCGCTCTCGTCAATATGGGTGAGGCGGTCAGCCATGGCCGTTTAGTAGTGCGCGCGTTGCCGCGGCCACATCGCCCTGCCGCATCAGGCTCTCTCCCACAAGGAATGTCGTGACACCTGCCTCCGCCTCCAGGCGCTTTACATCGTCATGGGTGAAGATGCCGCTTTCCGATACCAGCAACCGGTTCTCCGGCACCATCTTTGCAAGCCCGATTGTTGTATCAAGAGATACCTCGAACGTCCTCAGATCCCGGTTATTAATGCCGATGAACGCGGCTCCCAACTCCACCGCACGTTCCATTTCGGCCGCATCATGTACTTCGACCAGAGCGTCCATGTTCCATTCATGCGCGGCGTCGAGAAGGTAGCGCGCCGCGTCATCGCTAACCGACGCCATGATGATCAGGATGCAATCCGCACCCCACGCACGAGCTTCGGCCACCTGGTAGGTTTCGAACAAAAAATCCTTGCGTAGGGCAGGGAGGTTCGTTGCCTGGCGCGCCTGGCGGAGAAATTCAGGCCGGCCCTGAAACGAAGGGCGGTCCGTCAGCACCGAAAGGCAAGCCGCGCCGCCAGCTTCATAAGCCATGGCTAATGTAGGTGGATCGAAATCCTCTCGGATCAGACCCTTTGACGGACTGGCCTTCTTGATCTCGGCTATAAGTCCGTACTTATTCTCGTCGCGCTTGGCTTTGAGCGCATTGACAAAGCCCCGTGGCGGCGCCTGGTCACGAGCCGCGGCCACCACTTCCGCCCATGGTCGCGCCGATTTCGCCGCCTCGATTTCGTCCCGCTTGTAGGCCTCGATCTTGCGCAGGATGTCGGTCATGCTGCGGCCCGTGACGTTGCAACGAGCTTCTCGAGCGTTGCCCTGGCCTTGCCGCTGTCGAGCATTTCCGCGCCCAGCACCACGCCTTCCTGCAGGTTTTCGACCTTGTCTGCGACGATGAATGCAGCCGCGGCATTGAGCAGCACGATGTCTCTGTAGGGGCCTTTGGCTCCGTCGAGCAGCTTGCGCAACTCTTGAGCGTTATGCTCAGGATCCCCGCCTACGATGTCGTCCAGGGCCGCGCGAGGAAGCCCGGCCTCCTCTGGTGTCACCTCAAAGGATGTGAGGTTCCCGCCCTTGATCTGCGAGACAAAGGAGGGGCCGGTGGTGGAAAGCTCATCCAGCCCGCCGTCGCCGTGGACGACCCATGCCGATTGGGCCTGATTGGCGAGCAGTGCCGCAGCCACCGGCTCAACCCATTCCCGATCATAGACGCCAAGAACGTAGCGCTTGACGCCCGCCGGATTGGACTGCGGGCCAAGCAGGTTGAACATTGTCCGCACGCCCATTTCCATGCGCGCGGGTCCTACGTGCTTCATGGCCGGATGGTGGTTCGGTGCAAACATGAAGCCGATCCCGGCCTCTGAAATGCATTGCCCGATCTGGTCGGGCGAAAGGTCCAGACGGATTCCCAATGCCTGCAGAGCTTCGGCGGAGCCTGATTTTGACGAAAGGGCCCGGTTCCCGTGCTTGGCGACTGGAACGCCGGCCGCAGCAACGACCAGCGAGGCACCTGTCGAGATATTGAGCGTGCCGGCTCCGTCTCCGCCCGTCCCCACGATATCGATAGCACCTTCGGGCGCTTCGACGGGTACCATCTTGCGGCGCATGATGGACACCGCCGCGGCGATCTCGCCGACCGTCTCACCCTTAACCCGCATACCCATGAGGAACGCGCCGATTTGCGCGGGCGTAGCCTGTCCGGACATGATGATCTCCATCACATCCCGCATCTCGGTTCCCGTGAGATCCTTGCCCTGCGCGATACGGTCTAATGCTGACTTTATGTCCATTATGGCGCCTGCCCTCCTGATCCGCTGCCCGGACTAGCCTACCAGACACCTATTGGGCAAGCCGTTCCAGCCAGCGACCCTGGATATAACGGCATCAAGACAGTCATTTGAGCCCGGCCCGCTCGCGGAATTCTCGGGCGGAATTGGTGCGGGGAAAGGGATCGTCGGGGATGGCGCGGTCAAGGAATGAACAAAGCGGCCCCCATCCTTCCGACACTTGATAAACGAGCACCCGGTCCGGGCCCAGCTCGCGCACTACAGCCTCGTTATGGGCCCCATAGACCGCGATTGCGTGCTCCCTGTCCCCAAAACGTCCGCCAAACACGCCCTTGCTTAGGACTGCAACACCGAAGGAATCCGGATCATTGCTCTCATCCATCGTCAGGGCGATGGTCTTCTGCATGCTTTCGTACCACGAAGCGGGGGATCTTACCGTCAGTACCACCTTGGCTTTGGGATAGTGGGCTGCAACTTGCCGCCAGAAATGGGCGGTTGGCCAGTCCACGGCAGAGCGATAGCCGGAATAGGCCTCGTCCCAGTCGGGTAGAACTCCACGGCCCGCCGCCCTCCAGAGTGCCTTTTGTTCGGGATTGGCCATGACGTCGGCCATGTGGTGGCACGGCCCGAAGCCGAGTTGCTCAAGCGCCAAATTGAGAGAATGGGTGCCAGTACGTCCCATTCCCGCGCCGATAACCTCCAGTCCCATGGCACAACCCTCCCTGCACCAGTCATGCAAGTTACAGCATGGGAGCCGGTTGGGAAATGGCGATAGTGCGGACGCTACATGTCAGGCCGCACGGCTCGGCCTGAAGTCCCGTGCGATGTTGAGGAAATTCTGCAAGATCGCGTGCCCGTTCTCGGATGCGATGCTTTCGGGATGGAATTGCACGCCGTGCACTGGCAGGTCGCGATGCTGCAAGCCCATGATCTGCCCGTCGTCGGATCGCGCCGTCACCGCCAGTTGGGTCGGCAGGGTATCCTCCCGCACGACCAGTGAATGGTAGCGCGTCGCCTCGAACTGCTTGTTGAGTCCGCGAAATACACCACGCCCGTCATGCGTGACGGTAGAGACCTTGCCATGCATGGGCACCGGCGCACGCACCACTTCGCCGCCAAAGGCCTGGCCCATCGACTGCAACCCGAGGCACACGCCGAACATCGGAATCGTCCCGGCGAACCTGTCGATCAACGAAAGGCAGATTCCTGCCTCGTTGGGTGTGCATGGGCCGGGCGAAATAACGATGGCGTCTGGAGCCTTCACTGAAATCTCGTCGAGCGTGATCTTGTCGTTGCGCACGACTTCGGTCTCAGCGCCGAGCTCGCCGATATAGTGGACGAGGTTGTAGGTGAAGCTGTCGTAATTATCGATGACGAGTACGCGCATCACTGCCCAACCTTTGCTTCGCCGGCATAACGTAGCGCTTCTTCGGCGGCACTGAAAAGGGCCCGGGCCTTGTTCTCGCATTCCATCTGTTCGAGTTCGGGCTTGGAATCGGCGACAATCCCGGCGCCGGCCTGGACGTAGAGCTTGCCGTCCTTGAGGATCGCGGTTCGCAGGACGATGCAGGTGTCCATGCGCCCATCGGCTCCGAAATAACCAACGCATCCCGCATAGACGCCGCGCCGTGCCTTTTCGAGCTCGTCGATGATTTCCATCGCCCGAACCTTGGGCGCACCCGACACCGTGCCAGCCGGAAAGCCCGCGGAAAGCGCATCAATATGGTCGAACTTCGGATCGAGCTCGCCTATGACGTTCGAGACGATGTGCATGACGTGGGAGTAGTATTCGAGAAAGAACTTGTCGGTCACCTTGACCGTGCCCACCTTGGCGACTCTGCCCACATCGTTGCGCCCCAGATCGAGCAGCATCAGGTGCTCGGAAATCTCCTTGGGGTCGGCCAGAAGTTCCTCGGCCAGTTCCCTGTCCCGCTCGGGTGTCGCGCCGCGCTTGCGCGTCCCCGCGATTGGGCGGATGGTAACCTCCCCATTATCCACCCGTACAAGGATTTCCGGGCTCGACCCCGCCACGGCGAAACTACCGAAGTCGAGAAAGTACATGTAGGGCGAGGGATTTGTGCGCCGCAGCGCACGGTAAAGCGACGTCGGCGGCAGCGTGAAATCGGCGGAAAAGCGCTGGCTCAGCACAACCTGGAAGATGTCGCCCGCCGCAATGTAATCCTGCGCCTTTTTCACCATCGCGAAATATTCCTCGCGGGTGGTGTTGCTGGTGATCTCGATCCTCTCGAGGTCCGGTAATTCGGACAGGCGGGGCAGGGGGCGCTCCAGTCTCGCTACCGCTTCCTCGATCCGGCTCTGGGCGGCCTCATAGGCCTGGCGCGCGCTGACGCCGCCGCGTGGATAGACCGGCGCAGATATGAAAAGTTCGTCCTTGAGCGAATCGAAGACCGCCAGAAGCGAGGGCCGCATCATGATCGCGTCCGGAAGGCCCAGCGTGTCCGGGTTTTCGTCCGGCAGGTCCTCCATGAACCTGACCATGTCGTAACCCAGATAACCGAACACGCCTGCCGAATTGGCCGGCAACACCGAGGGCATGTCGATCTGGCTTTCCCCGATCAGCGCCCGAAGCGCATCGAGCGGCTGGCCTTCGAGTGGTTCATAGGCATCGGGATCGAGGCCGGCCATTCGATTGACTTCGGCCCGTCCGCCGACCACCCGCCACAACAGGTCCGGCGCCATGCCAATGATCGAGTAGCGGCCGCGCACCGCGCCGCCTTCGACGGACTCGAGCAGGAAGGTGTAGGTTTGGCCGGATGCAAGCTTGAGATAGGTCCCGACAGGGGTCTCGAGGTCGGCCACGACCCTCCGATAGACAACCTGGCCGTGACCCGCGTCATAGACCGCCGCAAAAGACTCAAAGCCGGCGTCCATTTCGCGTCCTATTCGAGCCCGATCAGGCGGTTGAGCGTTTCCTGATTGACGCGAACAGGTGTGTCCTGACGCAGGCCTTCGACAAAAGCGCCAAAGATCTGATCGGCAAACCCCTCGCTCATCGCGTCCGCTACCTGGGAAGACTGGCCTTCGGTCGCAGGCATGACGGAGGTCACCTGGAAAACGATGACGTCGCCGTCTTCCGTCTGCACATAGCCGGCATCACCCTCGGTACCGGCGAATGCTGCCCGGGCGAGGTCGGGACCGATAGTGCCATCCCCAGTGCCCGTGCGTCCGAAAGGCTGGGACGCTTGCGGGGTCGCGCCTGTCTCCATTGCCACTGTGAACATATCGCTGCCCGTATCGAGTTCCCCTACCATTTCTTCCGCCGCAGCGATGATCGCGTTGTTGGTTTGCAGTTCCTGCCACGCGGCAACCGCCTCATCGCGCACTTCATCGAGCGTCTGGTCGCGCGCTTCCGCCACCTCCAGAAGCTCAAAGAACACGGCCCGGTTCGAGCCGAGGTTGATTGCAGGGGTAAAGCTGGCATCCTGCGAGGCCGAGAACACCTGATTGACGACCGTCTCATGGGCCGTGGCTGGAATGGTCTCGATTTCGTCGAGCGCGTCTCCGGAACGGGTCAGGTCAACCTCATGAATTTCCAGTCCGTAGCTTTCTGCCACCGGGTCGAGAGGCTGGAACGCGGCACGCGCCTCCTCGATCGCATCATAGGCATCCAGCAACCGATCCCGTCCTGCAGCCAACCGCAGGTTCTGTTCGATCTGATCGCGCACCGCCTCGAGCGGCTGTTGGCCGCCTTCGATGACCTCTGATACCCACACGGCCCGCTGCCCCAGCGCTCCAGGGATGATCGTGAAGCCGCCTTCAGGGAGGCCGAAAGCGGCCTGTGCCAACGCCTGATCGGTCAGCTGATTTTGCGCAAACAGCCCCAGCGGATTTACCTGGGTTTCAACGCCCGCCTCGACGGTAAGATCGACAAAGTCTCGGCCGTCTTCGAGCCCCTGCTGGAACAGCTGGAGCGTTTCCTCGTCATTGAGCAGGAGCTGGCTGATCCGCCGTTGCTCAACGGTCACATAATTGGCCGCAGTGCGCTCGTATTCAGCCTCTATCTGCTCCTCGGTAATTTCAACTCCTGCCGCCAATGCCTCGGGAGTAAGCGGGAGAAGGCGAACTGTCCGCGTCTCTTCGGTCCGGAAGCGTTCCTGGTTTTCCGCAAAGAACCGCGCCAGTTCCTCTTCGGTCGGCTCCTCAAAAACGGAGAAGAATACCGGGTTCAACTCGAGGTATTCGATCGTGCGCCTGTCATTCTCATAGGCGTTAGCGATGTCGAGCGCCACCTGGGGCAGTTCCAGTCCGTCCAGCATGAGCCCGATCTGCTCGCGCTTGGCGACCTTGCGCTGAAGATTGAGATATTCGGTTTCCGTGTAACCCGCTTGGCGCAACACAGAGACGAACGCCGAGCGGTCGAAGGCCCCTAACGCTCCGGCGAAAGACGGGTCCTGCCGCACAAGTTCGGCAAGCTTTTCATCTGAGGCACCGAGATCGAGCCTCTGCGCCAGCATCTCGATTGCGGCATCGTTGGCGAGCCGTGCCAGCGTCGCATTGGGGAGACCGAAGGCCAAAGCCTGCTGTGCTGTGGGCGACAGACCCGTCTGCGCCGCGAACTGGTTCAACTGACCGCGATAGATGCGGTCGAACTCGCGCGCGCTGATGTTCTGGTCGCCGACCCGAGCCACGGTGTTCGCATTGAGATCGAGAAAAATGCTCGGCAACCCGAAACCGGCCACCGCCAGAACGACGATGGCCAGGAAGATCTTCGCGACCCAGCTTCGGCCGAAATTACGCAGACTGTCGAGCATATTGTCCCATTCGATCGAGAGGTGGCTAAGGCTTAGGTCGTAAGCCTGAGCCTATGGCTTTTGAGGCGGGCGCATAATAGACAGGGTCCATTCCGGCTCGCAAGGCACGTTCGGGTGCCGGGTTAAGCCATTGGAATGCACTGCGCAAGCCGTATTGAGGTGAGGACATGGGCGAGGGCGTCAAGCCGCTGATCGCGGGCAATTGGAAAATGAACGGGACGGGCGCGTCACTGGCCGAAATTGCCCGGCTGAAGGAACTCCTCTCGGGGGGAGGGGGCGGCAATGCGGATGTCCTTATCTGTCCGCCCGCCACCCTCATTCACAGGGCCGCAGAAATTGCTGGGGGCAGCACGATCCAGATCGGCGGGCAGGATTGCCACCAGGCGGCGTCAGGCGCTCATACCGGCGACATAAGTGCGGAAATGCTGGCCGATGCCGGGTGCAGCTTTGTCATTCTCGGGCATTCCGAACGGCGGACAGACCATGGAGAAACCAGTGGAGACGTCCGTTCCAAGGCACAAGCCGCACAGGCTGCGGGTCTGACGCCGGTTATCTGTGTCGGTGAAACCGAACCTGAACGGATGGAAGGCATCGCCAACAAGGTCGTGGGAGACCAGATTGGTGCGTCGCTTCCAGAATACGTGGACGGACAAGGTATCGTCGTCGCCTATGAACCGGTTTGGGCCATAGGGACGGGCAAGACGCCGACAATTGACGACATTGCCGACATGCACGCCCACATCCGCCAGTTGCTCGTTGGTCGCTTTGGGGCGCAGGGGGAGAGCGCCCGCATCCTCTATGGCGGCTCGGTCAAACCCTCCAACGCCAGGGAAATTCTCGCGACAGCCAATGTCGACGGAGCGCTGGTCGGGGGCGCGAGCCTTAAGGCTGACGACTTCTTCGCGATCATCTCGGCGGCCTGATGGACGGGTGCAAAAAACGCCAACTCGCATCTGGCCAATGGCGATCTTTGCGTGTAGAACCGCGCGCAACAAAATAGCGCACTTGAACGAAACGATCCTGATGCCGACATCGGGGTCGGCTTTCTATTGACAAGGACCGTTCCGTCCCATGGCAACAGTATTGATTGTCGCCTACCTGCTGATCGTGCTCGCCATGATCGTCGTCATTCTTCTCCAGCGCTCCGAGGGCGGTGGGCTTGGCATGGGCGGCGGTGGCGGCGGTTTCATGACTGCGCGCGGGTCAGCCAATCTTCTCACCAGGACGACGGCGATTCTCGGCACTCTCTTTATGGCGACCGCGATCGCGCTCACCATTGTGAGTCAGATGGACAGGTCTTCCACCTCCATCCTCGATCGCGCCGTTCAGAATCCTGACGGGTCGCCAGCCTCGGTCCTCGACGCACTCGACGCAATGAGTGCAGGGGACGAAGATCTGTCGGCGCCTGCTCCGCAGGTTGAGTCGGCCCCGGAGCAAAGCGATATCACCGCTCCGGCCGCCCCGGTCGGCGCCAATGAGGACCTGACGGTCCCTGAGGCGCCCGCCGAAGAAACGACGGGCAACTGACGGCCCGGTAGAAAAACCAGGAATGGGGATGGAAACATCCCCTTCTTTTTTTGTGTGAGCGCCATCAAAAACGCGCTGCGAATCGACTGTGCATATGTAAGGTAAAAGCCCATGGCTCGGTACGTCTTCATCACCGGTGGCGTGGTTTCCTCGCTTGGAAAAGGTCTGGCTTCCGCCGCTCTCGGAGCGGTGCTGCAGGCGCGTGGCTACAAGGTCCGCCTGCGCAAACTCGACCCCTATCTCAACGTCGATCCCGGAACGATGTCGCCCTATCAGCACGGCGAGGTTTTTGTGACCGATGATGGCGCCGAGACCGACCTCGATCTGGGTCACTATGAGCGCTTCACCGGCCGCTCGGCGAACCAGAAGGACAATGTCACCACCGGGCGCATCTATTCGGACATTCTCGCCAAGGAGCGCCGCGGGGACTACTTGGGTGCAACTGTTCAGGTGATCCCGCACGTCACCGACGAGATCAAGGCCTTCGTCACCTCCGACAATGAAGAGTATGATTTCGTGCTCTGCGAGATTGGCGGCACGGTTGGCGATATCGAGGCCATGCCCTTCCTCGAATCCATCCGTCAGTTGGGCAATGAGTTGCCAAGAGGGCAGGCGGTCTTCGTCCACCTGACGCTGATGCCGTTCATTCCGAGCGCTGGCGAGCTCAAGACCAAGCCGACCCAGCACTCGGTCAAGGAGTTGCGCTCGATTGGCATTCAGCCCGACATTCTGCTGGTCCGGTGCGACCGTCCCATTCCGGAGGGCGAGAAGCGCAAGCTGTCGCTGTTCTGTAACGTCCGCCCTTCAGCCGTCATTCAGGCCCTCGACGTCACCTCGATCTATGATGTGCCGATCGCCTATCACGAAGAGGGGCTGGACGACGAGGTGCTGGCGGCCTTCGGTATCACGGATGCCCCTGAACCTCAGCTTGACGGTTGGCGCGAAATTTCGCACCGCATCCACAACCCCGAGGGCGAGGTCAACATCGCCATTGTCGGCAAATATACCGGTCTCAAGGATGCCTATAAGTCCCTCAATGAGGCTTTGATCCACGGTGGCATCGCCAACAATGTGAAGGTCAATCTTCACTGGATCGATTCTGAGGTCTTCGAGCGCGACGATCCCGGCCCCTATCTCGAAGGAATCCACGGAATCCTGGTACCCGGCGGGTTCGGCGAACGCGGGTCTGAAGGTAAGATCAACGCAGCCCGCTTTGCCCGCATCCGTGACGTGCCCTATTTCGGGATCTGCTTCGGCATGCAAATGGCCTGCATTGAGGCGGCCCGCAATACCGCCGGCATCACCAGAGCCAGCTCGACAGAATTCGGCCCGACCAAGGAGCCGGTCGTGGGTCTCATGACGGAATGGGTGAAAGAGAATAACAAGGAGCAGCGCGGGGAGGATACCGACCTGGGCGGCACTATGCGCCTGGGCGCCTATCCCGCGCAGCTGATCCGGGGTAGCCGCGTCGCCGACATCTACGGCACCAATCGGATATCCGAGCGCCATCGGCACCGCTACGAAGTCAATATGAAGTACCGCAAGGTGCTCGAAGCTAATGGCCTGTTGTTCTCGGGCCTCTCCCCCGACGGCACGCTCCCCGAGATTGTGGAGCGCACGGACCATCCATGGTTCATCGGGGTACAATACCACCCCGAGCTCAAATCCCGCCCCTTCGAACCGCACCCGCTGTTCCGGTCATTCATCGCAGCGGCGGTCGAACAGAGCCGGTTGGTGTGATGGCGGACGTTATCAACCTCCGTCTCGTTCGCAAGCGCAAGGCGCGCGTGGAGAAAGACGAGCAAGCGGCGGGCAATCGGGTGAAGTTCGGGCAGACGAAGGCCGAGCGTAAAAAGCGCGAGGCTGTAGAAAATCTGGCGGCGAAGCGGCTGGACGGACACAAGCGGGACCTGGATAGGTGATATCCCTGAGCAATACTTGAACGATAGAACGATTTCCGTTCAATCCGTACAGTTATTTTTCGCCTACTCCCGTTTTTGCTTTTCCCCGCGCTCCGGGCGACACATCAGAATAAGGCGGTTGGAGCGGCCGGGGACAAGCCGCAATCCCGGAACAAGAGCATTTCCCGCACGTTGATTCTCCGGACCGTGAAACGAGACAGGAGAGTGCTCATGCCAACACCATCAGGACACACAACGGCCATTCCCGCCTCGAGGGCGATCGGCACGGATGTCTACAATCTCGACGGGCAGAAGATCGGCAAGATCGAGGACATCATGCTCGACAAGCTCGACAATTCGATCATGTTCGCGGTTGTCGGCTTTGGCGGGTTCCTCGGCATGGGAGAGAAATACCACCCCATCCCTTGGTCGACGCTGGACTACTCGCCCGACATGGGCGGCTATGTGGTTCCCTATTCCAAAGAGGAGCTGGAAGCCGCTCCGGCCGACAGCATCAAGGAACTGACCAGCGACGATGGCCGCCAGGCGCGCGAGGAAGCCTTCGACTACTACAAGGTCGAGCCGTACTGGCACTAAGTCATTGCACCAAGGATTGGAATGCGGGCGGATCGACAGTCATCTGCCCGCAATTTTTTGTGGCTAAAGCCCTTCCTTCATACCGTGCGGTTGAATAGAAGACGGTGCAATTCCTACCTCCAGCATGAAGGGCTCTTCAATGTCCGCTATCGTAGACGTCATTGGCCGTCAGATCTTCGACAGTCGCGGCAACCCAACCGTTGAAGTCGATGTCGTTCTCGATGACGGAAGTTTCGGTCGTGCTGCGGTGCCATCGGGCGCATCGACCGGCGCGCATGAGGCCGTGGAACTGCGGGATGGCGGACAAGCCTATCTCGGCAAGGGCGTGCTGAATGCGGTTGAAAACGTCAACACCGTGATTGCTGCGGAAATCGAAGGCATGGACGCGCTTGACCAGATCGCTGTCGACCGCGCGATGATCGAGCTGGACGGAACGGCCAATAAATGCAAGTTGGGCGCGAACGCTATTCTCGGCGTCTCACTCGCTGTCGCCAAGGCCGCTGCGGATTCTTCGGCCCTGCCGCTCTGGAAGTATCTGGGCGGCCCCAATGCCCGCGTATTGCCTGTCCCGATGATGAACATCATCAATGGCGGCGAGCACGCCGACAACCCGATTGATATCCAGGAATTCATGATCATGCCGGTTGGCGCGTCTTCGATCGCGGACGCGGTGCGGATCGGCACGGAAATATTCCACACGCTCAAGAAGGGTCTCGCCGCCGAGGGCCACAATACCAATGTCGGCGACGAAGGTGGGTTCGCGCCGAACCTCAATTCGACCGAAGATGCGCTCGGCTTCATCATGAAGTCAATTGAGAAGGCTGGCTACAAGCCGGGTGAAGATGTCTACCTCGCGCTTGACTGCGCCTCGACCGAGTTCTTCAAGGATGGCAAATATCATCTCGAAGGCGAGGACAGGACCCTCGGCTCGGATGAAATGGTGAAGTACCTCGAGGACCTGACCGCCCGCTTCCCGATCATTTCCATCGAAGACGGCATGGCGGAGGACGACTGGGACGGCTGGAAGGCGCTAACGCAGGCAGTCGGCGGCAAGGTGCAGCTGGTGGGCGACGACCTATTCGTCA
>CAYSBF010000062.1:0-1139 GCA_964429025.1 uncultured Pelagibacterium sp. | reverse complement strand
TGACCTCTGGCATCAAGATGGGCGTCGCCAACTCAATCCTCGTCAAGGTCAACCAGATCGGCTCGCTGTCAGAGACGCTTGAGGCAGTGGAGACTGCCCACAAGGCTTCGTACACCTCCGTGATGTCGCACCGGTCGGGCGAAACCGAGGATTCGACCATCGCCGACCTCGCCGTTGCACTTAATTGCGGGCAGATCAAGACTGGCTCTCTGGCGCGCTCGGACCGCCTGGCGAAGTACAACCAACTCATCCGCATCGAGGAATTTTTGGGGTCGTCGGGTCGTTATGCGGGACGCTCGATCCTCAGAGGGTAGTGCGCCCGAAGCCGGCTGCTCACGGTTCTGGCCGCCGGCACACCGGAGTAATGATAAATAGCGCTGCCCCGGCCTTGCCGTGGGTGGCCGGATGGAAACCAGTCCTTAAGCCTGTTCGTTCGATAGTGCGGGTACCGTGTCCATCCGAGTCGGCTGCAACCTATGCCCACGCGCGTCAAGCGTCCGTCCATCCTTTTGAAGTTGAGTGCTACGGTTGGCCTTGTCGGCTTCCTCGGCTATCTTGGTTACCACGTGTTCACCGGCGCCTTCGGTATTCAAAGCCAGAAGGACATGCTCGACGAAATAGCTCTGCTCAAGGCAAGGCAGGCAGCCCTGCAGACCGAGATTGACGCCTATAGGCACCGCATCGCTCTGTTCGATCCGCAAAAGCTCGATCCGGACATTCTGACCGAGAGGGCGGGGGCGATGCTCGGCCTCGTGCACCCGGACCGGATCATTATCGTTCCCGATGCTGCTAATTAACCAGATGCAGGTTCTTCTCTTCAGTAAACCCAAATCCAGTTTATCTGAAATCACGAAGCGCTGCCAGTAGCTTGAGTGCCATAAGACGATAAGCGGCCTGCTTTTGCCGTGACCTCGGTATCTGTATTGTGATATCAAACTCCGGAGCTCGGTGCACCCTCCTGGTCGGCGGGCTCCTTCCATATCGACTGGAGATGTCTGCATGGCGCGCAAGGCGACGGCTGCAAAGCCCAAAGCGAACTCCAACGCTCCCGAATTCACCAAGGATCAGGAACTTGAAGCCTTCCGTGAGCTGCTGCTGATCCGGCGCTTCGAGGAGAAGGCCGGCCAGATGTACGGCAT
>CAYSBF010000061.1:0-15943 GCA_964429025.1 uncultured Pelagibacterium sp. | reverse complement strand
GCTTTCGCGCAAGCGAAAGGTCGGATGAGGGGTGCAGCGGTGCTTGCCCGATTATTGGATGCCCTGATCAGCGGGCCGCCTCGTACCGCAAAACCATATAGCCCCCGGGAAACAGCCTGTGCTCCACGAGCCTCAGCTTTGTCTCCCGGTCGAATTCCCCGAACATCCGCTTTCCCCTGCCCAACAGCACGGGATAGACCGTCACCTCGAACTCATCGACAAGACCGAGCGCGATGAAGTCCCGCGCCAGAGTGGCGCCGCCCAGGCTGATGTTCTTGCCCGGCTTCGCCTTCAACTCGGCGACCTCGGTCGCGATGTCCCGTGTCGCCAGCCTTGCTTTGCCTTCCACCGATTTGAGTGTGCGCGAAAAGACGAGCTTGTCGAGCTCGTTCCAGATTCCGGCATAGGCGCGCGTCTCCGCCGTTCCATTGGGATCGTTGGCGGCGTCGGGCCAATAGCCGTTCATGATCTCGTAGAGCCGGCGCCCATAGATATGCGTGTCGATCGAGGATTCGCGTTGGTTGAAATAGTCGTGGAGCTCAGCGGTGGGATTGGTGAACCCGATACTCCCGTCACGATCCTCGATATAACCATCGAGGGACATCTGCATGGAGAAGATGATCCCGCGTGTCATGGTTCTTCCTCGCTTTTCCGAGATAAATCAGCGGCTTGTGACCAGGGCCTGAATCGCTTTCCGACCGGTTTGAATCAATCTGTGAGCCACTTCGCCTCATGATGCACGCGGCTGGCGCCGGGCGATCGTATCGAGATGCTGCCGGATATGGGCCGCTTCGGCAGTCGTATTGGCGAGCGCGATGGCGCGGTCGAAGGCCTTGCGGGCCTCACTGTCGCGGCCAAGCTCCATCAGCAGCCAGCCACGCATGCCGTGGAAGTGAAAATAGCCGTCAAGCTGCGCGGCAAGCGGATCGACCATCGCCAGTGCGGCCTCGGGGCCCTCGGTCTTGCTCACGGCAACCGCGCGGTTGAGCGTAACGACAGGCGAGGGTTGCATTTGCTCGAGCGCGCGATACAGCAATTCGATGCCGCGCCAATCCGTGTCCTCGGGCCGCGCTGCGCGGGCATGGGTTGCCGCAATCGCCGCCTGCACCTGATAGACGCCCGGCCGGTTATGGCGAACGGCCTTGTCGAGCAACGCCAGCCCTTCGGCGATTTTGGTCCTGTCCCATAAGCTGCGGTCCTGATCGTCCAGCAATACGACATTACCCTCGGCATCGAACCGCGCGGCAGTGCGCGATTCCTGGAGCAGCATGAGGGCAAGAAGCCCCATGATCTCCGGCTCGGCCGGGAACAGCCCCAAAAGCAGACGTGCCAGCCTGATCGCTTCGCCGGCAAGCGAGTGCCGCTCGTCATGCTTCTCGCTGGCGGTGGAATAGCCCTCGTTGAAGAGCAGATAGATCATCGCGGCGACGACCCCCAGACGCTCCGCGCGCGCGATCGCATCCGGCGTGTCAAAGGCAACCCCGGCCTCGGCGATCCGCCGCTTGGCGCGGGTGATACGCTGCTCCATCGCCGCCTCGCTGACAAGGAACGCGCGCGCGATCTGCTTGACTGAAAGCCCCGAGACGATCCTCAGCGCCAGCGCGATCTGCTGGGTGGCGGGCAGGTCGGGGTGGCAGCAGACGAACAGCAGCCGCAGGATGTCGTCGCGATAATGCGAGTCGTCCATCTGCTCGGCAACGTTGGTCTCGGCATCGCTTGTGTCAGACAGCACGTTCTCGTCGGGCAATTCGGTCTGCTTGGCGCGACGCCTCAGCGTATCGATGCCGGTATTGCGCCCCACAAGGATGAGCCATGCCGCCGGGTCGCGCGGCGGCCCGTTGCGCGGCCAGGACTTGAGCGCCTTGAGGCACGCTTCCTGAAAGGCTTCTTCGGCGAGATCGATATCCCGGAAGTAGCGATAGAGGGCCGCAACGGCACGCGGCCGTGCGCCGGTCAGTGTTAGGCCCATCCATTCGCTGTCGACTTCGCTCACGCTGATTTTGCTCCAATATTGGCGTAGCCGACTGGACGGATCTCGTACGACCCCGAACCCGGATTGGCCGCGCAAAGCTCGCGCACGAACTGCACGACCTCTTCGAGATTCTCGCAATCAACGACATAGAACCCCAGGAACTGTTCCTTGGTCTCGGCGAAGGGCCCATCGAGCACCATCGGCTCGCCCGCAGTCTTGCGGACCGTCGTGGCCGCGGTGGTCGGCAACAGGCGTGCGACGGGCCCCAGCTTGCCTGCTTCGGCCAGCGGGCGCTGCACCTCCATGAGGTCGCTCATGACCTTCTGGTCGTACTCCTTGGGCCAGGCGGCAACCTCGGCCTCATCGTTGTAACAGAGAATGGCATACAGCATGGTTCGCTCCTTACGCTGCTCTAGGACGTACGACCGGCGACCGCGCCGACACGCCGGATTGAAATTATTCGCACACTGCCCCGCCAGGGGGCTCATGGGAACAAAATATACGACGGGGGCATTTACAACCTCAGCCTGTGATCCTTTTAGGGGAGAGTGACGATGGCAATGAGCCGCAGCGACATCGAAAAGATGCTCGGGCCGGTGGACAATCAGCTCGCCGCCGAAATCGCAAGAACGGACGCAAGCGCAGCCGATCTCGCACAGGCGCTGTCGTGGCTCCATGCCGACGAAGCCCGCATGAACGACGGCGCACATATGCCCTCTGGCGTTGTTGCCGAACTGGTCGATCTGCTCGAAGCGGCCGAAGAAGAGGACAATCTCTCTCCAGCCGCGACCCCGGCGCAGGACTGGTCGTAAGGACGGTCTGGACAAACGCCCAAAATCAAACTGTAATGCCGGCTGGGTTTACCGGGATCAGTTGGGGCGGTTTTGTCCGGGTCGGCCATGTCAGAGCGATTCAAGCACTTCATCATCGACCTGCTCGCCCAGTGCGGGGTGGAGGTCAACGGCAGCAATCCCTGGGACATTCAGGTTCATGACGAACGGCTTTACCGGCGCATCATGACGCAAGGCTCGCTCGGCCTGGGCGAGGCTTATATGGATGGCTGGTGGGATGCGGAGGCCGTCGACCAGTTCCTTTATCGCGTGCTGGTCAACGACGTGCAGAGCAAGATCAAGCTCGATCTTGCGCTGGCCGTTTCCACCATCAAGGGCATCGTCTTCAACCGCCAGCGCAGCGCGCCCGCCGAGGTTGCCGAAAAGCACTATGACCGTGGCAATGATCTTTACGAGCGCATGCTCGATCCACGCATGATCTATTCGTGCGGCTACTGGCGCGAGGCCGACAATCTCACCGACGCCCAGGAAGCCAAGCTCGACCACATCTGCCGCAAGATCGGGCTCAAGGAAGGCATGCGCCTGCTCGATATCGGCTCGGGCTGGGGCGGGTTCATCAAGTTCGCCGCTGAGCGCTACGGCGTGACGGCAGTGGGTATCACCGTATCCAGGGAGCAGGCGGCCTATGCCAACGATACGCGCGGCAATCTTCCCGTCGAGACGCGCCTGATCGACTACATGGCGCTCGACGGTGAGTTCGACCGCATTGTCTCGATCGGCATGTTCGAGCATGTGGGCTACAAGAACTACCGCAAATATTTCGGCAAGGTCAGCGAACTGCTGACCGATGACGGGATGTTCCTGCTCCACACGATCGGAGGCAGCCTGACCCGCACCCATGGTGATCCGTGGATGGAAAAATACATCTTCCCCAACGGCATGCTGCCCTCGCCCAAGCAGGTCTCGGATGCCTTCGAGGGTCTGCTGGTCATGGAGGACTGGCACAACTTCGGTGCCGACTATGACCCGACGCTAATGGCGTGGCACGCCAATTTCGAGGCGGCCTGGCCCGAACTCAAGGACAGATATGGCGAGCGCTTCTACCGCATGTGGCGCTATTACCTGCTGAGTTGTGCTGCCATCTTCCGCGCCCGCTGGGTTCATCTGTGGCAGATCGTGTTCTCGAGGCACGGCATTCAGGGCGGCTATCTGAGCATCCGGTAAAGGCGGCCCGACCACGAATGGCGATTCTCAATGTCGGGAAACTTGCCAAATGGCGTCAGCATCGCTATTTTATGCCAAAAGGAGCTAGCAAGATGCTGCACGAAGTCCCACGCACTAAAGCCGCGCCGGAAGTCCCGCTCATTACTGCGGAGGAAGCGGAGGCCATGGCGCGCGCGGTGATCCGGCTGTTTGACCGCTGGCAGCTTTCCGATGCGGAGGCGCGCGAAATCCTCGGCGGCCTTGCCGCGCGCACATGGGCGCGGTGGAAGGCCGGGGAAATAGGCCGCATCGATCGTGACCTCGCCACGCGGCTTTCGCTGCTGATGGGAATCCACAAGGGCCTGCGCTACCTCTTTTCCGATCCCCAGCGCGGCTATGACTGGGTGAGAAAGCCGAATGCCAGTTTCGGCGGCAGGACACCGGTCGAGATCATGGGGCAGGGCGACATTTTTTCGCTTGCCCGCGTGCGGTCCTGGCTCGACGCCGAGCGGGGCGGTTGGTGATTGATTTCGATGTCGTTCGGGTAAGCTGGCCACGCGCCTGCCGCATCATCCGGTCCATTCATCCGCCCATCGACCTGTTCGAGGACATCGCCGACCCGCGCGACTGGGAGGCGCTGGCCTCCGCCGAATCCAAGACCAACCCGCGGCTCTGGGAGCATCTCGGGCGGCTCGACCTTGTGCCCCCCGAAAGGCGCGTCGGCGGGCCGGGCGCGAGCTACCTGATGGCACCGTTCGTCCACGTCAGCACCGATAGGCCCGGGCGCTTCACCGACGGCACCTATGGCGTCTACAGCGCCGGGAACAGCGAGGAAGTGGCGATCCGCGAGGTCGCCTATCATCATGGCCGGGCCATGGCGGCGAGTCAGGAGGCGGCCGGATGGACGTCGCAGTTCCGGCTGCTCATGAACACTCTCGCTCTCGACCTGCACGATCTGAGGCCCAGGGAGGAGCTTCACCACCCCGACGACTATGAGACTTCACAAAGGGTGGGGCGCCAGCTCCGGACGCAGGGCGCCAATGGTGTCGTCTATAAAAGTGTGCGCTGCCCGGGCGGGGAATGCGCCGGGATCTTCTGGCCCGACCTCATTCCGCCGCCCGTGCAGGGGGACCACTTCGACTTTCATTGGGATGGCGAACGCGTCGACCGCGTTCGCAATTGCCGTTCCGGCGTCATCATGGCTTTGTAATCAAGGAGGGGCTGACGCTACTCGTCCCGCTTCCGCGCCGATCGCTCCCGTTCCTCTGTCTTCTCGAAGCTCTCGATCAGACCTTCGGTCTCCCCGGTCGCGCCGGCCTGGGCTTGGCGCTCATTGCGGAAATTCTCCTGGTCATTGCCTTGAAGGCTGTTGCGTCCGTGGATTTCGTCGGAAAAATCGAATTCGTCCAGCTGTTCGCCGACCTCCGACTTGCCCGCGCCCTTGGCCCCTTGCTGACCTGTCGGGTGGGCGCCAAAACCCTTCTTGCTTGCCTGTGCCATTGGACTGTCTCCCTGATTGATTGCTCATGGAGTCAACGTCCGCGCGCTCTAAGTGATCCGGGTTTTTGCATCCCGTTTGCGGCCGTAACCTGAGTTAATCGTCCTGGGTCTGGAGCACCTCAAGACGTTGTGCGGGAACGTCGAGCCACCCGACCCAACCTACGGGCCTAACCAAAAAGGTCCTGACATGTGGCAATGGCTTGCCGAAAATCACCTGTCGCTGACGGTTTTTGCAAATATCGGCATGCTGACGATCTGGCTGCTCTATCTGGGCGTGTTCCTGCGCCAGTACAGGCGCCAGACCCGGCCCCGGATTCTCATAAGCCGTGCCGCAGGCAATACGCTCGATGCGAGTTGCTTTATCACGAACATGAGCTCGGACCCGGTCTATCTTGAAGCGATCAGCGTTACGCTGGAAGGCGAGGACAGCACCTGGACGGGGACGGCAACAGATGTCCGGACGCCGGATGGCGAGCAGGTACCCGAGGATCCGCGGATGCGCACGCATCAGGGTCCGATCCAGCCTGCGGGATATTTCCCCATCGGCACTTTCCGCACGCTTCTCGAGCGCGTCGGGGAGGTCAATCCAAAGCTGGGCGCCAGCATCATGGACAATTGCGACGGCAGCATGCTCTGCATCAAGGTCTATGCCGATTACGCCTCCGAGGACCTCATCATCGGCGCCGAGCGCCGTTTCCGTCTCGCCGGCAAGGGCCACGAGTGCAGGGTGCTGGCCGAGGGCCGCACCACCAGACAGATCAGGTCCCGCGCACGCAGACGGCGCGCGGAAGCCGAATTGCAGCAGTTGGAGTAAACTATTTGTTGGTGCGGCCGCGATGGTCCGGATCGACACCGCCGGTCGGCGTGGTGTCGTTCTGCGTATCGCCCTCAAATGTGTTGTCACCCTCGAGCGGCTCTTCGCCCTTGGCGCTCTGCTGGCCCTTGCTGCGGTTGATGCCGGGGTCCTCTCGCAGGTCCTTGTCACTGGGCGTGCGGGTCTTTTCGTGTTTGGAGGTGCTCATTTGTTACGGCTCCGGTGTGTGGTCGGGGAAGGGCTCCTGCTTCGGCGCGCGCTCGATCCCGCTCTCGTCATTATCCGTCGGATCGTCCGGATCGGGCACGACGGTCTCGGGCTGTTGCGGCCGAGGCGGATTGCCCGGATTGCGCATGGGCGGCACCGGGCCGCGCTCATCGGGCATCGGCGCGTCGGGCTGCGGTGTCATCGGCGGTCGCGACATCTCATCTCTCCGTCAACCGTTTGGGAGGCGTGGGTTCATCGGGATCGGGTTCATCCTGCACCGGAACGTCCTGGTTCGGTTCGCGCACGGGGTCGTGCTCGGGTTCGTCTTCGGGCGGAAGCGGATCGTCGGGCATCGGATTACCCGGACCGGGTGGCGGCATGGGCGGCTTGGGCGGTTCACCGGGCGGCACATGCACAGCGTGTTGTTCGACCATGGCAAATCCTGTGGCTGGCTCTCTGGCCAACGGATATGACGCAACTGCGGTTCCCCGCTGCCTAGGAGAGAGGGGAAACCCGTGTTACAAGGCTGGCAATTCGTTCGCCCGGCACCAAATAGTCCTGATAGTCAGACAGGACCGATCACCGCCCATGCTCGCTCAAGCCCGCAAATTCTCCGTCGCACCCATGATGGACTGGACGGACCGGCACTGCCGTTTTCTTCACCGGCAGTTGACCTCGCGCGCGCTGCTTTTCACGGAAATGGTGACGAGTGCGGCGCTGGTGCACGGCGATCCCGAGCGGCTGCTGGCCTATGACCGGAGCGAACATCCGGTCGCGGTCCAGCTTGGAGGCTCGGACCCGTCCGAGCTCGCCGCCGCCGTCAGGATCTGCGACCGTTTCGACTATGACGAAATCAACCTCAACGTCGGTTGCCCATCGGACCGCGTACAGTCGGGCCGGTTCGGCGCGTGCCTGATGGCCGAGCCCGAACTGGTCGCGGAATGTCTGAGAGCCATGGGCGATGCCACGGACACGCCCATCACGGTCAAATGCCGGATTGGTATTGATGATCAGGACAGCGAAGCCGATCTCAACCGTTTCGTCGATGCCGTCCTGCCCACGGGTATCGAATCGGTTTATGTCCATGCGCGCAAAGCCTGGCTCAAGGGCCTTTCGCCCAAGGAAAACCGCGAAATCCCGCCGCTCGACTACCCGCGCGTCTATCGGCTCAAGCAGCGGCTCGGCGATTTTCCTGTTTATATCAATGGCGGTATCGGCTCGCTGGACGTGGCCGAGGCCCATCTTGCGCATGTCGATGGCGTAATGCTCGGCCGCGCCGCCTATCACGAACCAATGATTCTAGCTGACGTGGACCGGCGATTTTTTGCCGCGCCGCGCCCTGCGCCGACGCTCGCAGAGATCGAGGCGGCGATGACCGCCTATGCCGAAGTCGAGCGGGGCAGGGGCGCGCGGCTCAACCAGATCACCCGCCACATGCTGGGACTTGCCAACGGCATTCCCGGCGCCCGCCGGTTCCGGCAGATTCTCTCGGTCGAAGCCTGCAAGCCCGGTGCCGGACCAGAGGTCATATCCGCCGCCTTTGCGTGCCTCGATCGCGCCGAGGCGGCTTAGACCGTGTCATTGTCTCACGGAAACACTCTGCCGTTGCCCTGACCGTCAAGGTCAAGCCGGGACGCGAAGGGCGCATGCCGATACGGCTGAGCGGGACGGCGCTGGATTTGGCGGTCAGGGCAACGGCCCTTCGGGCTGGCCTGTGGCGGGCGCCCGACGCCCGCGCGGGCTCGGGAGATGGAGGACATCGCCGCTCGCCCCCGCAAACGCCGGATCGCTCCGCCACAGACCAACAGAGCGCTTCCGTGAGATAATGACACGGTCTAGGCACTTCAGACAGGCTTCCGCCCGATCAGAAACAGCGCCTTGTCCTTGCCCGGCTGCCAGCGGTGGGCGATGTCAAAACCCGCGCTGCGGAACTTGGCGACGAGACCGTCCGCCGTCATGACATTGAGGATGGGCAGCAGGCCGAGCGCGCGGCCCACCGGCGCGATGAATTTGAACATTCCCATCGTGTCCCCGAGGCAGGCCGTGCTGGTGACGAAATATCCGCCCGGCTTGAGCATCCCGAAGACCTTGGCGATGACGGCGTCGGGGTCCTTGAGAAGGTGCAAGATGCTAAGGCCCAGCACCATGTCGTAATGCGCATCGGGTACCGCGAGCGTCACGATGTCGGCGCGCTCGAACGTGACGTTCTCGACACCCGCCCTGCGGGCCTGATCCCGGGCCTTTTCCAACATGGCCTCGGAGAAGTCGATGGCGCGGATGTGCCTGACATGCGGCGCGTGCCTTATGGCGGTGCCTCCCGTGCCGCAGCCGAATTCGAGCAGTTCCATCTCCGGCGTCATCAGCGCGTGCGTAACGTCGAGCTTGACGCGGTAGGCGTCCTCGTCAGCGATCGGCTGCCGGTAGTAGCGATCCGACAGGCGGTCCCAGAAACGGCTTTCATTGGTCATAGGCACCCCGCTCTCACTGAGCTTTGCCTTGATACAGCATCGCCGCTTATAGGAAAATTGCGGAAATCTGCAGTATCGTTATACATTGATGCATGAGAAAATCACCCGCAGCCTTCGACTGGAACCAGATGCGAGCATTTCTCGCGACCGTAGAAGCGGGTTCGCTCTCGGGCGCCGCGCGGGTGCTGGGACTGACCCAGCCGACGCTCAGCCGGCAGATTTCGGCGCTTGAAGATGATCTGGGTATTCTGCTGTTCGAGCGCGTGGGTCGCCGCCTGCAGCTGACCGCCTCTGGCCATCGGCTTGTTGATCACGTCCGGGAAATGGGTGCCGCCGCCAACCGCATTTCCATCGCCGCCTCCGGCCAGTCGCAGAGCATCGAAGGCGTGGTCCGCATCACCGCCATCGACGTAGTTGCGGCCCATATCCTGCCGCCGATCCTCGCCAACCTGCGAAAAGCCGCCCCCGGCATTGCCGTCGAACTCGTGATATCGAACTCGGTCAACGACTTGATGCGCCGCGAAGCGGACATCGCCATCCGCCATGTGCGCCCCGACCACCCGGACCTCGTCGCCCGCCGTTGTCCCGACACCGAGATCGCGACCTATGCATCGACCGCCTTCCTCGACAGCTATGGCCGGAGCGATGATCCGGCCCATTATGCGGGGGCTCCATTCATCGGCTTTAACCAGGATGACGATCTGGTCAAGGAACTGAACGCTCGCGGCTTGCCAATCACCCACGCCAATTACCGCCTGATGTGCGCAAATTCCCTTGTGGCCCTGCGCCTGATCGAGCAGGGGCACGGCATCGGCGCGACCTTCACTGAGGCGGTGGCGGGAAGTCCGGGCATCGAGCGCGTCCTGCCTGAGCTCGAGCCGCTATGGGCGCCGATATGGGTCGTCGCCCACCGCGAACTCCACACCAGCCGCCGCATCCGCATGGCGTTCGATGTGCTGATCGAGGGGCTGAGCGGTCGTTAGCAGCATCCTCAGTCATGCAGCTCCAGCGCATCGCCGCTGACGGTGTAGCGGGAGAGCGTCTCGAGAAAAGTCATGCCGAGAAGGCTCGTTTCGAGCGCGCCTTCCTGCGCCACGAAGGCACGTATGCCGGAGCGGGTGATGTTTCCGATCTCGATACGTTCCAGCCGGACCGGAGCGGCAAATCCAGTGCCGTTGGCGGTTTGCACGGGAACCGAGAAGTCGAGCGATCCCGTGTCGATGCCCGCGCTCCTTGCATCGGAGGCCGAAAGGACGACCGCAGACGCGCCGGTGTCGAAGATCATCGGTACGGATGCGCCGTTGATCTCCGCATCGACCCGGAAGCTGCCCCCAAAGGAGCGGCTGATGTGGACGTTCCCTGTCTCGGGATCGACGATCGCCGCTCCGGGACGCAACTCGCTCATCAGCCGCTGGCCAATTCTGGAGAAGTCGTCCCGCAGGGCGTAACCCACAAAAAAGACCGCGCCAATGGCGATCCAGACCGCGAAACTGGCGACGATTTCTCCCAGTTTGTGCCGCCGGCCGACAAGGGCACTGGCGAGCAGCGTGAGAATGATCACCAGAGGAATCGCCCGCGCCGTCTGGTCCTGCGTAAGTCCCAGAAAGGACCCGAAATCGGCATTGATCGCCAGCGCGAGCCCGATGGTGATGAGAATGGCGAAGGCGACAAAGAGCATCCCGGGGTCCTGCCGATTATCCAGCGATCATTCGCACGAACACCGCCAGCAAGGCGAGTTCAAGCAGCGCCTGGGCCGCCCCGATCAGGTCGCCCGTCAGCCCGCCGACAAGCCTCTCGCAAAGCCATGTCCAACCGATGACGACGAGCGTTGCAAGTAAGAGCGCGAGCGCGAGCCCCAGAAGTCCGGTGAACGGTGCGGCAAGCACCATGGCGATGATCGTTGCGAAAACGATGCCCACCCCGAACGCGTTCCGCGAAACCTGTCCCGCCGTTGCGGCAGCACCGGTTTCCCGCGCTGGCGGAAGGCGGAGCGGCAGATACAGTGAGCCCGAGCGCGCCAGCATGGTTGCGGCGAGCCATGCCGTGGCAGCGGCCAGCGGATTGCGCGCGGCAATGGCCGAAAGCGCTGCGGCCTTGAGCCCGACGGTGAAAACGATGGCCAGCACGCCATAGGTGCCGTGCCGGCTGTCCTTGAGGATTTCGAGCCGCCGCTCGCGCGTATTGCCACCGAATAGTCCATCGGCAGAGTCGGCCACGGCATCCTCGCTCATCGCGCCCGTGACGATGGCAAAGACGGCTAGGGCAAAAAACGCAGCAAATAACGGCGGGAAGCCGCTCACGACCAGAAGCATCAACAATAGGGCGGGGCCAATGCCGATCATCAGGCTCGCGAAGGGGAGCGCCATCGCGATCCGGCTCAGATCGGGTGCTTCATGCTCGCTCCGTCCGGTCGGCAGGCGGGAATAGAACCGCAGCGCCATCACCACATCGGCGACCAGACCGCTGCGCGGCGGCTCCAGATTGTCATTGCGGGGGGAAGGGGCCGGGGATTCGGGTCGGCTCAATTGCCTTTTCCTCTGTCATACCGCACAAGAGCAACCCTCTTACCACTCGAATCCGGGAGCCGCCATGACCGCCTCAGCTTTCGCCGATATCCAGGACCTCTTGATGCTTGGACCAGAGGGCGACGAGGCGGCGGTCGCCGCAGTGCGGGCGCGCGATGCGCAATTGACCAAACCTGCCGGTTCGCTCGGCGAGCTTGAAAAGCTGGTCGAATTTCTGGCGCGCTGGCAGGGGAAACCCGAGCCGACCATGGACGATCCCATGGTTGCGATCTTTGCCGCCAATCACGGCGTCACGGACCAGGGTATTTCCGCTTTCCCGCGAGAGGTGACCAGGCAGATGGTCGCCAATTTCACCAATGGCGGCGCAGCCATCTCGCAGATCTGTGCGCTCCACGAGATCAACCTGCGCGTGTTCGAACTCGCGCTCGAAGTGCCTACAGGCGACATCACCGTGGTTCCCGCGATGGACGAGCGCACCACCGCCGCCACCATTGCCTATGGCATGGAGGCCATCGCGGGTGAGGTGGACCTGCTCTGCATCGGCGAAATGGGTATCGGCAACACGACAGTCGCCGCCGCCATCTATGCCGCGCTCCATGGTGGCACAGGGGCCGACTGGGTCGGCCGCGGTACCGGCGTTGACGATGAGGGATTGAAGCGCAAGGCCGATGCCGTGGACCGCGCGCTTGCGCGCCACGCGGGGCGGCTCTCGACGCCATTCGAAGTCCTCGCCAATCTCGGCGGCCGCGAGATTGCCGCCATGCTCGGCGCCATCATTGCCGCCCGTCACCAGAAGGTGCCGGTCATCATCGATGGGTTCGTCGCGACCAGCGCTGCGGCCATCGCACATGCGGTAAGCCCCGGCGCCATCGACCATTGCCTGTTCGCGCACGTTTCTGCCGAGAACGGCCATGCCAAAGCGCTGGCGGCAATGGGCAGGAAAGGCATGCTCGACCTCGGCATGCGGCTCGGCGAGGGCAGCGGGGCAGCGCTGGGCGCGGTTCTGTGCAAGACGGCCTTGCACCTTCACAAGAACATGGCGACCTTTGCCGAAGCGGCTGTTGCCGAAAAGATCGGCTAGTACTCCGGTACTTTACAATTGGTCTGTCTGGCGCTGGACAACACCATGGCGGCCAATTCTACCTCACGCGAAAACTGAGCAGGGAGCCCCGCAAATGTACGCCCTCTACATCGCCAACAAGAACTATTCCTCCTGGTCGCTGCGGCCATGGGTGCTGCTCAAGACACTCGACATCCCCTTCGATGAGCGCTTCGTTCCGTTTCTTGATGGCGGCAGTTATGAAACCTTTCGCAAGTTCTCGCCCACCGGCCTCGTTCCCTGCCTCGTCGATGGCGATCGCACCATCTGGGATTCGCTGGCAATCGCCGAGTATGTGGCGGAGGATCACCAGAAAGTCTGGCCCGCAGACAGGAGCGCCCGCGCCTGGGCGCGCTCGGCGACCGCGGAGATGCATTCCGGCTTTTCGACCCTGCGCAATATTTGCGGCATGAATGTCGGCGTCCGCGTCAAGCTCTATGAGATCACGCCTGCCCTTGCCCGGGACATCGCGCGTATCGATGAGCTCTGGACCGAAGGCCTCACCCGTTTCGGCGGCCCCTTCCTTGCGGGGGATACCTTCACCGCCGTGGACGCCTTCTTCTGCCCCGTCGCCTTCCGCATCCAGACCTATGGACTGCAGATGAGCGACACGGCCATGGCTTATGCCGCGCGCCTGCTCGACCTGCCGGCGATGCGGGAATGGTACGAGGCCGGCCTTGCCGAAACCATCCGCGACAAGCCTCACGACGATGAAATCCCCAATTTCGGCTCGCTCATCGAGGATCTGCGGGCAACTGACACCGATCCCCGCGCCGCTAGCCTGTGATAGACTGGGAGTGCAGAAAGGCGTCTGAGGCGAAATCGGCAAAGACTAAGCGGCGTCTGCCGAAAAATCATTGAACGACTTGAACGAAATTCCTTCAAGTCGTCTAATTATCCAGCCTCGGAATAGATTTCCAGTCTCTGCTTTTCCACCACCGGTGCCATGCCTTCCATCACGCGGGCGCGGGGGAAGGTGGCGATGGTCTCGGTGCCGAAGCGGAGCTTGGAGAAGAGGTCGAACCGGCCCTGGTGCAGGTCCATGATTTTCTGAACGATCGGCAGGCCCAGCCCGGCCCCCTGTTCGGCAGTCTTCTGGGCCAGCGAACCCTGGCCGAAGGACGACAGCACGGTCTCGATCTCGTCCTCCGGAATACCGGGGCCGTTGTCGGTGACCTTGATGAACTGTCCGCCATCCTGGCTGCGGCCAACGCTCAGCGCCACACGGCCCGACTGCGGGGTGAACTTGATGGCGTTTGACAAGAGGTTCAGCACCACCTGACGCACGGCGCGTTCATCGGCCCAGAGCTTGGGCAGATTGTCCTCGCGGTGGAATATGAGGTCGATGCTCTTGGCGCGGGCGCGGATTTCCAGCATCCGGCGGCAATCATCGGCAATATCGGCCAGGCTGACGGCCTCCTCATTGAGGTCATAGCGCCCCGCCTCAATGCGCGAGAGGTCGAGCAATTCGTTGATGAGGTTCAGCAGATGCTGCCCGCTGGCGTGAATGTCGCCGGCATATTCCTTGTATTGCGGCACGCTGTGCGCCCCGAGCAGTTCGGACTTGAGCACTTCGGAGAACCCGATGATCGCGTTGAGCGGCGTGCGGAGTTCGTGGCTCATCGTCGCGAGGAAGCGTGATTTGGCGATATTGGCCTGCTCCGCGTGCCGCCGGGCCTCATCCGACATGTTCCGGGCCTCTTCCAGCTCGAGGATCAGCCCGTCCTTTTCAAGCTGGTGTTCGAGATTGCCGAGTTCGGATTTGTGCAACTGGTTGGCAAGGAAGAGGAAAAAGAAGAACGCGCCCATGGCCACCGAGGCCAGCGCGTAGTTGAGGGTGCCGCCGGACATGGCCAGCATGGCGCCTACGGCCAGCGAAGCGGGAAGAGTCGAGACAAGCGTTGCCCGGGGAAGAGTGCGCGTCGAAACCGCGTTCACCGCAATGCCGACGAGCAGCATGGCAAAGATGATGATGCGGATGTCGGGCCCGCCCGCGAAAAGCGGCAACAGCGCCATCAGTGCCCAGGCGAGGCCGTTGATCGTCTCGCCCGTGATGAAGATAGCGGTCCAGCGGCGGGCGTTGAAATTCTCTTCCCGCGAGCGTCGGAACTGGCGGCACAGCATCGCGATGCCAGCGTTGGCGACGAGGACGAAACCCGCCCAGATTGCTACCAGGGTCGGCGGCACCCAGAGAACGGCTGCCGTCGTCAGTATGCCGATGACCAGCAGGGTCGGGAGAAAACCGGAGAGCCGCGCCGAAGCGTAGTCGTCGAGAAGGTCATAGTCGAACGAGACGCGCGTGCCCGAACTCGATGTCAGGCGCTGACGGGCATCCAGCACGGTCCGTTGCACATTTCTGCGCGCGTCACGCGGCCGTGTCGCCTCAGCAGTCTGGTACGCCGTACTGGAGGGCATGACAGGTACTCGATACTCAAACTTACATATCCGCTGATGCCAAACCTAGCGGACAACTCATACGCAGCACCGCAAGCTATAGCCCGCGTGGTTAACAGCCGGTTAGGGGCGGTGGAGCGGCGCGGGTGAGCCGCCCGTGTGGCAGGAAGACGCCAGTCCGCAAATCTGTTGTGGATTGCCTTGACATCGGCAACGCCGGCACTTCAAATGGCCTCTCCAGGCGGACGTTTTTCCACTTGCCCGGAAAATTTTATCGGTTTTGGGAATATCTTTTCAGGGGCTCAAATGGCGCTCGATAAGCTCGATCGCAAGATTCTTCAGCTATTGCAGAAAGATGCCACCATGCCTGTCGCCGAGATCGGGCGGAAGGTCGGGCTTTCCACGACACCCTGCTGGCGGCGCATCCAGAAGATGGAGGAAGAGGGCGTCATCAAGCGCCGCGTGGCGGTGCTCGATCCTGAAAAGGTCAATGCCGGGGTGACGGTTTTCGTCGCGGTCAAGACCAACGAGCACAACGATGCGTGGCTGCGCAAATTTGCCGCCGTTGTCGAGGATTTCACCGAAGTGGTCGAGTTCTACCGCATGAGCGGAGACGTCGACTATCTGCTGCGTGTCGTCGTCCCCTCGATCCAGGCCTACGATACCTTCTACAAAAAGCTCATCTCCAAGATCGCGCTGTCCGATGTCAGCTCGTCCTTTGCGATGGAGCAGATCAAATACACAACCGCGCTGCCGCTGGAATTCGCCGTTCTCAGCGACGGGTAGCCGATCTCGATTATTCAGTGTCCGCAGAAGCATCGCAGCCCCTCACCCCCGGCCCTTCTTCGGCTCCAATCGCTCCGCTGGAGCGATTGGTGGCTGCGCCCACGCCTCGAAGTCCCACGAGGGGAGAGGGGGGCTCAAGAACCGATACACCCACGGAATCCCTTCTCCCCTCGTGGGGGAAGAG
>CAYSBF010000060.1:6258-16083 GCA_964429025.1 uncultured Pelagibacterium sp. | reverse complement strand
GGATCGCCTTCATCTGCTCGTTGAGGTAGTACTCGCGCTGGGTCTTCTCCATCTGACGCTTCACGCGGCTGCGGATGCGCTTTTCGACCTGCAGCACGCCGATCTCGCCTTCCATCAGGCCAAGCACGCGCTCGAGCCGCTCGGTAACGGACGGCGTTTCCAGAATTTCCTGCTTGTCCTGAATCTTGACGGTGAGATTGGACGCAATCTGGTCGGCCAACGTCGAGTGATCCTCGATCTGCGCGATCGCAGCGACAACCTCCGAGGAAATCTTCTTGTTGAGCTTGGCGTAATTCTCGAACTCAGCCACAGCCGACCGTGCCAGCGCTTCGGCCTCGACTTCTTCATGCGGCACCTGCTCGAGCGGCTCCGCCATGGCCTCGAAATAGTCGTCCGTCCGGACATACTTTTCGATCTTCGCGCGGTAGAGGCCTTCGACCAGCACCTTCACGGTGCCGTCGGGCAGCTTGAGCAACTGCAGAACCGAGGCGATCGTGCCGACTTCATAGATGGCATCGGGCGCCGGGTCGTCTTCCTGGGCGTTCTTCTGCGTCACGACGAAAATGTGCTTGTCTTCACGCATCACTTCTTCGAGCGCGCGCACCGACTTCTCGCGTCCCACGAAAAGAGGCACGATCTTGGTCGGGAACACCACGATGTCACGCAGCGGCAGGACGGGGTATACCTTGGAGCGGTCCAGATCAGCGACCGTCTTCTTGTCTTCCGACATTCTCTATCCTTTCACGACCGGCACGAGGAGGAGGCACCGGTCAGTCCAGCGGCGCTTCAGTATGGATTGCAACTGTTAAGGGATTCGCAAATCCCCCGAAGCGACTCTTCGGCTATAAGATAGGGCATAAACCGTACGCCACAAGCATACGGCCCCACATTTCCTGTTCACGAAAAAATTGAATGGGCGCGCCGGGTTCCCGCGATCAACGGAGCTTTAACTTGTTATCCGTGTACGCCATTTCGCAGGCCTCGAGTTTGGCCAGGAAGCCCTCCTCGTCCTCGGCCGCATAGGTGGCGGCAGCTTCATCGAAGATGACCCACACCTCTTCCGACTCGGCGGTCGGCAGGCCCATCTCCCCCATCACGACATCGAGGTCGGCGCCGAGGTCGTAGGCGATGTCCTCATAGTGCGCCGCTTCATCGGAGTCTTCGTCCCAGTAGTAGGACTCCTCGAGGAACAGCGCGCTGCACCAGATCGCGTTGATCGTCGCCTGCGACAGATTCCGTGTCAGCTTGGTCTCGGGTTGCGCCAGTGCAGCCGGCGCGCCCATCAGCGCTGCCACCAAGCCGGCCGCAACGGCCAATTGTCCGATATTCATCCGCATCCCCCTCGCGCGCCTGAGCCAAGCCGCAGGCGAAATTACCAACACTGCCCCGCCGCCGTAAACTGAAATATACTTGCACGAGCTTCCACAGGAACAAAAAAAAAGCCCGGCCGTTCCGCCGGGCCTCTTCCTGAAAGTTTCAGAAGCCTCAAGCGCCGGACTTCATATCCTCCTTGGCGCGCTCCGAATAGATGTAGAGCGGGCGTACGTCCTTGTTCTCGACCACGTCCTGGCTGATCACCACTTCTTCGACGCCTTCGAGCGAAGGCAAATCGTACATGGTGTCGAGCAGGATGGCTTCGAGGATCGAGCGCAGACCGCGAGCACCCGTCTTGCGGGCGATGGCCTGGCGCGCAATGGCCTTGAGGGCGTCCTCGTGGAAGGTGAGTTCCACATTCTCCATCTCGAACAGGCGCTGATATTGACGAACCAGCGCGTTCTTGGGCTCAGACAGGATCTGGACCAGCGCATCCTCATCGAGGTCCTCGAGCGTCGCGATCACCGGCAACCGGCCGATGAACTCCGGGATCAGGCCAAAGCGCACGAGATCTTCGGGTTCGACTTCGCTCAGCACATCGCCCACGCGACGGTCCTGAGGGTCCTTCACCTCGGCGGTAAAGCCGATGGATGAGCCGACACCGCGCGCCGAGATGACCTTTTCCAGCCCCGCGAACGCACCGCCGCAGATAAACAGGATGTTGGTCGTGTCCACCTGCAGGAATTCCTGCTGTGGATGCTTGCGCCCGCCCTGCGGTGGAACCGAGGCGACCGTCCCTTCCATGATCTTGAGCAGCGCCTGCTGCACGCCCTCGCCCGACACGTCCCGGGTGATCGAGGGATTGTCGGACTTGCGCGAGATCTTGTCGACCTCGTCGATATAAACGATGCCGCGCTGCGCCTTCTCGACATTATAGTCGGCAGCTTGCAGGAGCTTGAGAATGATGTTTTCGACGTCCTCGCCGACATACCCGGCCTCGGTGAGCGTAGTCGCGTCGGCCATGGTGAACGGCACATCGAGAATACGCGCCAGCGTCTGCGCCAGCAGCGTCTTACCGCAACCGGTCGGGCCGATCAGAAGGATGTTGGATTTGGACAGTTCCACATCCTGGTTCTTGGTCGCGTGGTGCAGGCGCTTGTAGTGATTGTGCACAGCCACCGAGAGCACGCGCTTGGCACGGCGCTGGCCGATTACATAGTCGTCCAGCACCTTGCAGATGTCGGCAGGTGTAGGCACGCCGTCCGCGGACTTGACCATCGAGGTTTTGGATTCCTCGCGGATGATGTCCATGCAGAGCTCGACGCATTCATCGCAGATGAACACCGTCGGCCCTGCAATAAGCTTGCGGACTTCGTGTTGGGATTTCCCGCAGAACGAGCAGTAAAGCGTGTTCTTTGAGGATTCTCCGCTCGAATTTTCCTTGGACATCCAGTTACTCCGGTAAGCGCGTCCCACGCTTGGTTTGTCTACGAATTGTTCAGCCTAGCCCCATGCGAATGAACAACCGGTAAGTGCTACGACCATAAAGGCCAAGGGCGAACCGCGCAATGCAGGCGAGCACTGTGTGCACGCCTGTTGCAAAACGCGGTAAACGCCGCGGTCAGACGCCACCCTCGGGGATGGCGCGTTTTTCGTGAACGTGATCGATAAGCCCCAGTTCCTTCGCCTCTTCGGGGCTCAGGAAACGGTCGCGCTCGAGCAGATCCTCGATCTCCTTGTAGGAGCGGCCCGAGTGCTTCACGTAGATTTCATTGAGCCGCTTCTTGAGGCTCTCCGCTTCCCGGGCGTGAATCAGGATGTCGGTCACCTGCCCCTGATATCCACCGGAAGGCTGGTGCACCATGACACGCGCATTGGGCAGGCAGCCGCGCATCCCGGCCTCGCCGGCCGTCAGCAGCAGCGACCCCATGGACGCCGCCTGGCCCAGGCAAAGCGTCTGGACCTTGGGGCGGATGAACTGCATCGTATCGTAGATCGACAGCCCCGCCGTCACCACGCCGCCCGGCGAATTGATATACATGGCGATTTCCTTTTTCGGGTTTTCCGACTCAAGGAACAGGAGCTGGGCCACGATGACCGAGGCCATATTGTCTTCGACGACGCCGGTGACGAAGATGATCCGCTCACGCAGGAGGCGCGAGTAGATGTCGAACGCGCGTTCGCCACGGTTGGACTGCTCGACAACCATGGGCACGAGCGTGTTGTTCAGGAGTTCGACAGGATCACGCATGTTTTTGAAATTCTCCCCCAGGGAAACGAATCGGATGGCTGATCGCGCGATTGCAGGCGATAGCGGCTTAACGGCAGGTAAAGCGTCACATAGGCTTTGAGTGGAACGCGTTCAATAGCAATCCCCGAGTGGCCCAAATAAGGCAGTATGCTTAACTGCTAAAAATGCTGCCTTTACCGCTGCAATTGCCTGCGCATACTCTTGGCAGACGCGCCACCTTTGACATCCTTATGAACAATATCCCCGCTTTCACCATCGATTCCGATGCCCGTACGGCGGCCTGCGATCCTCGCAATCCGGCATTCTATCAGAACCCCTACACCTTCTACGACGCACTGCACGCCTCCACGCCGACAGTCCGGTGGACGGACTATGGCCACTGGTGCTTTGCCGCTTTCGATGATGTGAATGCACTGTTCCGCGACAAGCGCTTCGGCCGCCAGATTCTCCACGTCGCAACCCGCGACGAATTGGGCTGGCCGGAGCCCCTGCCCCACACGCGGAACTTCGATGCCGCCGACCGCTACTCCCTGCTCTATCTTGAACCGCCCGACCACACCCGCCTGCGCCTGCTGGTCAACCGGGCTTTCGTTTCCCGCCAGATCGAACGTCTGCGACCACGCATCGAGGCGCTGGCCCACGGGTTGATCGACGCGTTCCGGCCCAGGGGCGAAGTCGACCTCATTTCCGCCTACGCGACACCGATTCCCGTGATCGTCATCGCTGACATGCTCGGCGTGCCGCGCGACATGGCGGACCAATTGCTCGACTGGTCGCACCGCATGGTCGCGATGTACATGTTCGGGCGCGACGAAACCGTGGAGCGCGACGCTGACGCGGCCGCGAAGGCCTTTTCCGGCTATGTGCGCGAACTGGCAGCAAAGCGCCGCGGCGACCTCCGCGACGATCTCATCTCGCACCTGCTGGAGGCGGAGTCCCAGGGCGACAAGCTGACTGAAGATGAACTCGTCTCCACCGTCATCCTGCTGCTCAACGCCGGCCACGAGGCGACAGTGCACCAGACGGGCAACGCCATAAAATCGGTGCTTGAGAGCGGACTGGACCAGAAATCGCTCTTTGCCGATGGGCCGGCAGCTGCAGCAACCGTGGAAGAAGCATTGCGGTTCGACGCCCCGCTCCACATGTTCACACGCTACGCCCTCGAGGATATTGAGTATAAGGGCATCGAACTACGCAAAGGCGACGTTGTCGGCCTCATGCTCGGTGCGGCAAACCGCGACCCAGCCCGCTTCACCGACCCCAATGCCTTTACCCCCTCACGAACCGATCAGGCCAATGTGAGCTTCGGGGCCGGCATCCATTTCTGCATCGGAGCGCCGCTCGCGCGCCTCGAAATGCAGATCGCGCTCAAGGTCCTGTTCGAACGATTGCCCGGCCTGCATCTTCTCGAGCAGCCGCGATACCGAGACGTCTACCACTTCCACGGTCTGGAGCACCTTCTGGCTGCCTGGTGAATCCTAAGCCATCAAATCCGCCAGCACTTGCGGCACGAGTTCAGGCAGATCATCGGCCATAAGTCCCGGCTTATTGAACGATCGGCCCGCCAGGCCATGCACATATGCTGCGGCGCAGGCCGCATCGAATCCGTCCATTCCCTGTGCCAGCAGACCCCCGATCATACCGGCGAGAACGTCGCCCGAACCTGCCGTCGCCAGGAGCGGTGTACCGGTAGAATTGATGACGATGCGGCCATCGGGCCGCGCGATCACCGTGTCGGCACCTTTCAGCACCACTGTGGCGCCCGACCGGCTGGCGGCCTCCCGCGCCCGACCCGGCTTGCACCCCTCGATTGCGCCGAAAAGGCGCCCGAACTCTCCTTCATGCGGCGTAAGGACAACGCTCCCGCTGTCCTTTTGCGAGACGGCTTTGAACAGTTCATCGGGGTTATCAGCAAAGCTTGTCAGAGCGTCGGCATCCAACACCGCCGATGCGGCGCTTTGGAGAGCCGCGAGCACCTTTCGCCGTGTCGTTTCACCGGGCCCCGCGCCCGGCCCGATCACGACGCTGTTCTTGCGGCGATCCTCGAGCAGGCCGGAAAGCCCGTCGCTGTCCGGAGCCTCGGCGAGCATGATCGATGTCAAATGGGCTGCATGAACCAGCAGCGCCTCCCGATCCCCCGCGACCGTCACCAGCCCTGCGCCGACCCTTGCCGCGCCGAGCGCCGCGAGCCGTGCTGCGCCCGTATGGATTGCATTGCCCGAAACAACAATGGAGTGCCCGGATTGGTATTTGTGCCCCGATTTCTGCCGTTGAGGCAGCGACCAGAGCTTGGGGTCGTTCTCAAATAGCGAAACGTCTATCTCGCCGAGGACGCTGTCGGGGATTCCGATATCCGCGAGCAGCAATTCGCCGCAATGCCCCGCCCCCGGATAGAGCAGATGCCCCGGTTTGCAGCGGAAAAAGGTGACCGTGAGCCGGGCGTTGACGGCCACCCCCCGTACTTCCCCCGTCTCGCCATCGACGCCCGTAGGAATATCGATGGCCACGATATCGGCGTCATCGGCGTTCATGGCCTCGACCAGGTCCCTTGCCTCGCCTTCGATGTCCCGGGCGAGACCTGCTCCGAAGATACCATCGACGATCAGCCCGAAGTCGCGGCACATTTCCGGCCGCGCCGGCTCGACATTGCCCTGCCATAGGCGGGCCATCACCGCCGCGTCGCCCTTGAGGTCAGCCTTCTCACCCAGAAGCCCCACGCGTACGGGCCATCCGCGGCCATCGAGCAACCGCGCAACGACGAAGCCGTCGCCACCATTATTGCCCGGGCCGCACAGCACCAGCACAGGCTGGATCGGAAACCGCTGCACGATTTCATAAACGACGGCCTGCCCGGCATTTTCCATCAATGTGAGAGATGGGACACCCGCTTCGACCGCGAGCTTGTCCGCCAGCGCCATTTGAGAAGGAGTCAGCAGGTCCTGCACCATGATCTCCAGATTAGCCGAAAATGGTCCGGAAACCATAGTCCCGGCCGCGCTGCCCTCACCTGGGGCAATAGGGCCTCTGGCAAACGAAAAAAGGCCCGCAACGGTTGCGGGCCTTCCTTCAGAATCCGGGCGATGTCGCGGCAGCGCCTCAGCCTTAATCTAGTGGTTGTGGTCGTTGTCGATATCGAAGCCTTCTTCGCCTTCGCTGACCAGTTTTGCCAGTTCCTCGCGCGTGACCTTCTTCTCGGTCACCTTGGCCAGTTCGGCAACGAAATCCACGACCTTGTTCTCGAAGATCGGTGCGCGCAGGGCAGCCAGCGCCTGCGGGTTCTTGCGGTAGTAATCATAGACCTGCTGTTCCTGCCCGCGGAACCGGCGAACTTCGTTGATGAGCGCCTGCTGGTGCTCTTCCTCGCTGACGGTGATCTCATTGACATTGCCGATCTCGGCAACGACCAGCCCGAGGCGCACGCGGCGCTCGGCGATCTTGCGATAGTCTTCGCGCGCCTTTTCCTCCGTCGTGCCTTCGCTCTCGAAGGTCTTGCCGTGGTGTTCGACCTCGTGCTTGACACGGTTCCAGATCGCCTCGAACTCGGCCTCGACCAGTTTTTCAGGCACATCGAACTTGTGGCCTTCGTCGAGCGCGTCGAGCACCAGGCGCTTCATGCGCTGCTGGGTAAGCGAGGAAAGCTGCGCTTCCATCTGCTCGCGGATGGCCTTCTTGAGCGCGGCGAGGTCCTCAAGACCAAGCGTCTTGGCGAACTCGTCATCAAGCTTCACATCGGCCTTCGGGCCATCGACATGGAGCATCTTGACCTCGAAATCGGCCTTCTTGCCGGCCAGTTCCGCGTTCTGGTAATCCTTGGGGAAGGTGACCTTGATGGTCTTTTCTTCACCCTTCTTCATCCCGATCAGCCCTTCCTCGAAACCCGGGATGAACTGGCCCGAGCCTATGACGAGATGGGTGTGATCCGCTGAGCCGCCTTCGAAGGGCTCACCCTTGATCTTGCCGACAAAGGAGATGCCGACCCGATCACCATCGGCAACTACGGCATCGTCGCCCTTGTCCTCATAACCGCGGTTGTTCTTGAAGAAGGACTCGACTTCCTTGTCGACATCGGCGTCCGTGACCTCGACAACCGGCTTTTCGATCTCGATCTTCTTGAAGTCCATCAGCTTGACGGGCGGCAGGACCTCGTAGCTTACCGAGAACGCCAGGTCGGCTTCGCCGTCCAGCACGCGATTGATCACGGCCTGGTCTTCCGAAAGGTCGATCTCGGGCTGGGTTGCAGCCTTCTCGGACCGTTCCTCGAGCGTCTTGGTGACGGTATCGTTGATCGAATCCTGCAGCACCTCGCTCATCAATGAGCGGCCGTAGATCTTCTTGATGTGCGAAGCCGGCACCTTGCCGGGGCGGAAACCCTTGAGCTGCACCTTGCCCCGAACCTCGTCAAGCTTCTCCTCGAGCTTGGATGCGAGCACTGATGCGGGGATGGTCACGTCGAGCTTGCGGCGCAGCCCTTCATTCAGAGTTTCAGTCACGTTCATATTCAAATCGATCCCGTCTTCAAAACTGACCAGTGATGGCTCCGGATTGGCTGGTGCGGGTGAGAGGAGTCGAACCTCCACGCCTTGCGGCGCTGGAACCTAAATCCAGTGCGTCTGCCAGTTCCGCCACACCCGCGCCTCGAACGCCCGGCGCCGAGTTGGCACGCGGTCTATACCAGGATGCGCGGCCAGTCAAAGCAAGTTTGCTCACGCGCTGGTTCGGCAAAGGCAGCCGGCGGCGTCCGCCTGTTGCGTATTTCTTGTGCAGATTGCACAATTATTGACCATCCCTGTGGACGAATTCGGAGCACCCAGTGCTCTCGGCTGCAGCTACATGATTGATATTCACGGAAAAAAATGGATTGGGCACGCTTGGCACACACCATGCATTCAATGGGCCAGCCGGTCCCGGACGAGAGAGGAGAACTGGAAATGAAAAAGATCGAGGCGATCGTCAAACCCTTCAAACTCGATGAAGTGAAGGAAGCTCTTCAGGAAGTCGGTCTTCAGGGCATCACCGTCACTGAAGCCAAGGGTTTCGGCCGGCAGAAGGGTCACACCGAGCTATACCGCGGCGCGGAATACGTCGTCGACTTTCTGCCGAAGGTGAAGGTGGAAGTGGTCGTACCGGACCAATTGGCGGACAAGGCCATTGAAGCCATCCGGAACGCCGCCCAGACCGGGCGCATCGGCGACGGCAAGATCTTCGTCACCACGGTCGAACAGGCCATCCGTATCCGCACGGGCGAAAGCGGAGACGACGCGCTCTAGCGCGCATTTGAAACACCTCGCGCCTCCTCCCTTGGCGCGACGGTTACCGATATCAACCAACAACACACCACTGGGGATCAAATCATGAGCTCAGCAAACGATCTCATCAAGAAGATCAAGGACGAAGACATTAAATATGTCGACCTCCGCTTTACAGACCTGCGCGGCAAGCTTCAGCACGTCACCATGGACGCTTCCGTGGTCGATGCCGACATGTTCGAGGAAGGCGTGATGTTCGACGGCTCCTCGATCGCCGGATGGAAGGCCATCAACGAGTCCGACATGGTGCTCATGCCCGACACCGCCACGGCCTATGTCGACCCGTTCTTCTCGGCGCCGACTCTGTGCGTCAATTGCGATATTCTCGAGCCCTCGACCTACCAGCCCTACAACCGCGACCCCCGCTCGATCGCCAAGAAGGCCGAAGCGTATGTCGCGACCTCCGGCATCGGCGACTCCGTCGTCTTCGGCCCCGAGCCTGAATTCTTCCTGTTCGACGACGTGAAGTACTCCACCTCGACCTACAAGGTCGGTTTTCAGGTCGATTCCTCCGAACTCGGCTCCAATTCGGACGCCGACTATGAAGGCGGCAATTCCGGCCACCACATCCAGCTCAAGAAGGGCTATTTCCCGGTTCCCCCGCTCGACAGTGCCCAGGACATCCGCGGTGAAATGCTCGAGGCGCTTGCCGCCATGGGCGTCGTGGTCGAAAAGCACCACCACGAGGTGGCTTCGGCCCAGCACGAGCTCGGCATCAAGTTCCGCCCGATGATCACCGCTGCAGACCACGTGCTGCTATACAAATACGGCGTGCAGCAGGTTGCCGCCCAGTACGGCAAGACCGCGACCTTCATGCCCAAGCCCGTTTATGGCGACAACGGCTCGGGCATGCACTGCCACCAGTCGATCTGGAAGGACGGCAAGCCGCTGTTCGCCGGTGACCAGGATGCCGGTCTGTCGATGGAGTGCCTCTACTACATCGGCGGGGTGATC
>CAYSBF010000060.1:0-6248 GCA_964429025.1 uncultured Pelagibacterium sp. | reverse complement strand
CTTCACCAACCCCACCACCAATTCCTACAAGCGTCTGGTCCCCGGCTTCGAGGCCCCGGTTCTGCTGGCCTATTCGGCCCGCAACCGTTCCGCTTCCTGCCGTATTCCGTTCGGCCAGAGCCCCAAGGCAAAGCGCGTCGAGGTTCGCTTCCCCGATCCGCTCGCCAACCCCTACCTGGCCTTCACCGCCCTGCTCATGGCAGGCCTCGACGGCATCAAGAACAAGATCCATCCGGGCGACCCGATGGACAAGGACCTCTACGAACTGCCCAAGGAAGAACTTAAGGACATCCCGACCGTCTGCGCTTCGCTGCGCGAGGCCCTCGAAAGCCTCTCGGCCGACCGTGACTTCCTCAAGGCCGGCGGCGTGATGGACGACGACTTCATAGACTCCTACATCGACCTCAAGATGGAAGAAGTCATCCGCTTCGAGCACACCCCGCACCCGGTCGAGTACGACATGTACTACTCCGCCTGAGCGGCGAGCTTGGACCATTGGAAAGGCCCCGGTGCTCCGGGGCCTTTTTCTATACCGACACGGAGGCGAAAAACGGCTCCGGCCCGTCGGCCTCCACCAGCCTCTTCCCTTCGATCACGACGAAACGCGTCCCGACCTCGCGCACGAAAGCCCGGTCATGCGAGACCAGAATGCAGCTTGCCTCATGGGCAATGATCTCCTCGGCAAGCGCCTCCTGCCCGGCGATATCGACATGGTTAGTCGGCTCGTCGAGCAGGTAGAAATTGGGCTCGGCCAGCCGCAGGGCCAGAAGCCCCAGTCGCGACCTTTGCCCATAAGAGAGGGCAGAAACCGGACGGTCCTGCTTTTCCACCGCAATGCCCGCGCCGGCCAGCAAGGCCCGGGTCCGCTGGTCCCCTAGGCCGAAGCCCGATATGAAATCGAACGGGGTGGACCCCGCCGGTACGATTTCGAGCCCCTGATCCATATAGCCGGTAACCAGCGAACCGCTCGCCCGAATGCCATCGACCGCCCTGCCCTCGACGAGCACGGATCGCAGCAGCCGGATCAGGCTCGACTTCCCCGACCCGTTCCGCCCCAAAACCACCACCCGGTCGCCCTGAAATATGTGGAGCTTGGGGACAGCGAACAGCAACTGCCCGCCCGGTGTCGTGATGCTGAGATTGTCGAGCGCGATCAGCAGTCTCGCATGTGTGCCACGATTTGCCAGTTTGATATCGCCGGGCCGCTCCCGGTGCAGCGTCTTGACGTTGTCCTCGATCTTCTCTGCATGTTCGCGTAATTGCTTTTGCTTTCTCTGCAAGAGGTCGCTGCCCGAGTTGATGCCGATGTTCTTGAGTTTCGCCGATTGCTGGCGGAGCTGACTGGCTTCCTTGAGATCGCGTTCGCGCCTGACCGCATCCGCCGCATCGTCCTGCGCCAGCGCATCGCGGGCCCTGCTGTAGGGCAGGGAAAAATACCGCGAGGTCTCGGGCCGCAGGAACAGCGTGCGGTTGGTCACGGCATCGAGGAAGGCGCGGTCGTGGCTGGCAATCACCACCGGAACCGGCCCCAGCCCGGTCTGCAGCCAGTTTTCCAGCAACGCGATCTTTTCGAGGTCGAGGTGGTTTGTCGGTTCGTCGAGCAGCAGCACGTCCGGGTCCGTCACCCAGACACGGGCCAGCAGCATAAGCTTTTGCCATCCGCCGCTGAGCGCGGCCACACGTACCGACCGCATATCGTCGGGCACGCCAAGCGTGTCGAGCGCGAGATCGGCCCGCCAACTTTCGCTTTCGCGTATCTCCGGGTCCAGCGCCCCGGTTACCGCTTCAAGGAAGGTGAATGCAGCCAGCTTTTCATCGACATGCTGCTCGACATAACCGATCCGCGCGCCGCGCGAGGCAGTGATTTGGCCCGAGGTCAGGTCCAGTTCGCCGGCAAGGCATTTAAGCAATGTCGATTTGCCGACGCCATTCCCGGCCACCAGCCCGATCCGGTCATCCGGACCGATGGACAGGTTCAATCCTGTGAAAAGCGTATGGGTGGCGGTATAGGAGGCGTCTTTTACAATTATCGTCGTCATGGTTTCTCAAACAGTCCGATTGCTCTTTTGAGCGCCGACCTCTGGGAGATCGGGCCGCGAACAAGGCAGACCGGAGAAACGGGGTCAGGAATGAGTGTCGAACCGCGCCGGTCAGCCCTGCAACGAAAGCTGCAGGGCCTGGACAGGGCCGCGCGTGCGGTCGTGATAGCGATATGACGTCACGCGCTCCTCCATCCGGCTCGAGTAGAATGACCGGTCAAATATATCGCCGCGCCTTCAAGGGCACAAGCGGCCTTAATTCATCATTTCGGGCACGTATTTCGCGGCGATCTGGAGTGCTGCGTCCCGATCGATGCCCGCATATTGCAGCACACGCTCTGTGAGATACCCGTGCCGGTCCATCTCGACCGCGTGCGCTTCGATAATGGCGCGGGCGTGCGCCGGCTGCAGGATTTCGCGGTAGTCGCGTCCTGCCCCGTCCCACCCCTCTGCCCTGCGCACCTCGGCCATGATTCCGCACGCCTTTTCCATCACTGCATCAGTTGCCGGGATCGCCATGTGTTTTGTCAGTTTGCGGAATTCGCGTTTGGCGTCCTTGACGAGGTCCTCGTACCGAAGCACCAGAATTTCTTTCTGCCCCGCCGCCGTCCAGCTCGCGATATTCTGCGTCCACGAGCCTTGTGGCTCGGCGACGGCGTAACGCGCGGGCCGCACGCGTCGGTCCGAAGTCATCATCAACTCGATGATCTGAAGCGGTGTCGCGCCCGTCTCCTCGACCAGCGCGGCAGCAACATCGAGCGGATTGCGAACGGCATATGTCGCACCGGCGGTGACTTTGGGATTGATGGTCTGGTGTCCGTGGAAGGTCCCGCGGATCGCGTGTGTGCGGATGACAGGGAGCGAAATGTCCTCAGTTGCCAATAGCATATGAACACTGGGCCGTGCTTCTGCGACTTCGAGTTCGTCCAACTGGTCATGCTCGCGGCCCGTTACAGCCTTGTACAGCAGCCCATGCGCGTCCCAGGGAATGACGCTGTCCACATTGGCAAGATCGATCTCCTTGGGCGGATTGGGCTGGCCGAGCGTGATCAGCAGATAGACCATCGACCGGATCCAGGAGCCGCCTGACCGCGGATAGGCGGCAAGAAAATAAAGTGGGCGGATGGGTTTTTCCGGTGCTGCTGACAAGATGGCTCTCCAGACATGATCTGGAGTCATCCCTAGCGCCGCCCGGAAGCCCGCGCAACCAAGCTTGGTCTCAGATGAAGAAGAATCCGAAGGATAGGCCCAGCAATATCGCTGGCCTGGGAAGAGAGAGGTGGGCAAGCCGGTACGCAATACCGGTCAATCCGGCCTGCATCCACCAAATCGTCCCGCGCAGATTTCCGGCCGCAAGATACGCAACGCTGCCACCAGGCCCTGCACGCATACGGCAACTCCAAACACATGAACCGTATGGAGAAATTTCTACACTGACTGACTTAAGAAAGTGCTGATGAACGGCAAACTCTTGGTAAATCCGGCGACCGTTTCGCGCCGCGCCAGTGTCCCAACATGGGACGCGTCAATCTGGGCGCTCCCAGCCCACAGGTGTTGAAACCGCCCGAATCCTGTGGTGTTTCCGCAGCCATGCCGCACCATATGCTATGGCAATACATCAACTGATTCGCGAGATGACGATTAGCGACACATGACCGAAGACAACGACCTCTTTGCCGCTGCCCAGCCCATGCCGCCGCAGTCCGCCCCGGCACCCGCCTCCGCGCCAAAGGCCGCGCAGGCAGGAGAAAGCTATTCGGCAGCCGACATCGAGGTCCTCGAAGGACTCGAGCCTGTCCGGCGCCGCCCGGGCATGTATGTCGGCGGTACCGACATAAACGCGCTGCACCACCTCTTTGCCGAGGTCATCGACAACTCGATGGACGAAGCCATCGGTGGTCATGCCACGCGAATTGAGGTGCATCTGGGCGAGGACGGCTATGTTACGGTCGTCGACAATGGCCGCGGCATCCCCATCGACAGCCATCCCAAGCTGCCGCATCTTTCGGCGCTTGAGGTCATCATGACGACACTTCACGCAGGCGGCAAATTCGACTCCAAGGCCTATGAGACCTCGGGGGGTCTGCACGGCGTCGGCGTGTCGGTCGTCAATGCGCTGTCGGACGACCTCGTCGTGGAGGTCGCGCGCGAACAGACGGTTTATCGGCAGACCTATTCGCGCGGCAAACCAACCAGCGCCTTGGAGCAGGTCGGGCGCGTCAACAACCGCCGTGGCACCTCGACCCGCTTCCATCCCGATCCGCAGATCTTCGGCCCCAACCTCAAATTCATCCCCGACCGCATCTTCAGGATGACGCGCGCCAAGGCGTACCTTTTCGGCGGCGTGGAAATCCGTTGGTCCTGCGACGAATCCCTGGCGACCGAGGGCGTCCCCGCCAAAGCCGTCTTTCACTTTCCCGGCGGGTTGCGCGATTTCCTTGAGCGCCGGATCGAAGGCAAGACCCGGATCATCGATGATGTCTTTTCGGGCAAGGCCGGCAAGCCGGGCTCTCACGGGGCCGTCGAATGGGCGATCGCCTGGTTCATCGGCGATAGCTTCACCTCTTCCTACTGCAACACCGTGACGACGCCGGACGGCGGCACCCATGAGGCGGGCCTGCGCTCCGCCCTGCTCCGCAGCCTCAAGAACTATGCCGATCTTGTCGGCAACAAGCGCGGGTCGGTCATCACCTCGGAGGACGTGCTGGGCCATTGCGGTGCCATGCTGTCGGTCTTTATCCGCGAACCTGAATTCGTCGGCCAGACCAAGGACAAGCTCGCGTCGGGCGAAGCGACCCGCATTGTCGACAACGCGATCCGCGATGCTTTCGACCACTGGCTTGCCGCCTCGCCCAATCAGGCCAACAAACTCCTTGAGTGGACGATTGAACGCGCCGAAGAGCGCCTCCGTCGCCGCAAAGAAAAGGAGATCGACCGCAAGACCGCGACCAGAAAGCTGCGCCTGCCCGGCAAGCTCGCAGATTGCAGCCAGTCCGCCGCCCAAGGCGCCGAACTCTTTATCGTCGAGGGCGACAGCGCAGGCGGTTCGGCCAAGCAGGCACGCGATCGCGCTTCGCAGGCCGTCCTGCCCCTGCGCGGCAAGGTGCTCAATGTCGCAGGCGCAAGTCGCGACAAGCTCGCCGCCAATCAGCAGATCGCCGATTTGATCCAGGCGCTGGGTTGCGGCACGCGCGACAAATATCGCGAGGATGATCTGCGCTATGACAAGATCATCATCATGACCGACGCGGATGTTGACGGCGCCCACATCGCGTCCCTGCTGATGACCTTTTTCTATCAGGAGCTTCCCGGCCTCATCGAGGGCGGGCACCTCTATCTTGCCCTGCCTCCGCTCTATCGTATCACGCAGGGTCCCAAGACGGTCTACGCAATGGACGACGCCCACAAGGACAGGCTGGTCGAAACCGAGTTTTCCGGGCGCGGCAAGATCGAGATCACCCGCTTCAAGGGCCTCGGCGAGATGCCTCATGCCCATCTCAAGGAAACGACGATGAACCCGAAGACCCGTACGTTGTTACAGGTGAAGATCGTCAACGACCGCAGCGACACCTCGCAGACGGTCGAGCGTTTGATGGGAAACAAGCCCGAAGCCCGCTTCGAGTTCATCTCGGAACGAGCCGCATTTGTTACTGATGTCGATGTTTGATCGTTTAATGCCCGTCCATTAAGGATTGCGGCCAATTCGACATTGACTCGGTAACATGTTCAGTTATGGTCCGCCCCGTCAGAGGCCAAACGTGGCCGGAAAATGTTCCGGCCCGACATACAGCACCAGCTGCCTTGGCAGTTCTCGCAATGGCGATACGATTGGAATGAGGAACGGGAAGCCGTCTTCGGCTTTTGACCATGCCGCTCTGGCAATTGTGACAATGGACACCCGATTTGACAGTGCAATTTTCTGAGCTCGGACTGAGCGACAAGGTGACGGATGCCGTCACCACTGCCGGTTACACCAAGCCGACCGACATCCAGGCGCAGGCCATACCTCACGTCCTCGAAAAGAAGGACCTGATCGGCATCGCCCAGACCGGCACCGGCAAGACCGCCTCTTTCGTGCTCCCCATGCTCACCCTGCTCGAAAAGGGCCGGGCCCGCGCCCGGATGCCGCGCACGCTGATCCTCGAGCCCACGCGGGAGCTCGCGGCCCAGGTGCACGAGAATTTCGAGCGGTACGGCAAGAACCACAAG
>CAYSBF010000059.1:0-16546 GCA_964429025.1 uncultured Pelagibacterium sp. | reverse complement strand
TTTACCGCCAGGCCGTGACCGCGGCCGGCATGGGCTGCATGGCGGCGCTGGAAGCAGAACGCTATCTTGCCGCCCACGAACTGGCGGAAGCGGCGGAATAGTCCGCACCAGACAAAGAGGGGACTTCGGGGGATGCTGGACTGGGACAAGCTGCGCATATTTCATGTCGCCGCTGAATCGGGGAGCTTCACCCATTCCGCCGAAAAGCTGGGCATGTCCCAATCCGCCGTCTCCCGGCAGATCTCCGCGCTCGAGGAAGACCTCGGACTAAAGCTCTTCATCCGCCACGCGCGGGGCCTCGTGCTGACCGAGGTTGGCGAGCAGCTTTTCCGCACCGCCCACCGCATGGCCTGGGAGCTCCAGTCCGTTCAGGCGCAGATGACCGAGAGTCAGGACGTGCCGACCGGCCCTCTTATCGTCACAACGACCGTGGGATTCGGTTCGACCTGGCTCACCAAGCGTATCCACGAATTCGTGACGCTCTATCCCACCATCCAGCTCGAGATAAAACTCAACGATGCCGAACTCGACCTTGCCATGCGCGAGGCCGATGTGGCGATCCGCCTCCACCGGCCCAACCAGTCCGAGATGATCCAGCGCAAGCTGTTCACCGTGCACTTCCACATCTACGCCTCGCAGGATTACATCGCCCAGCATGGCACGCCCCAGTCCATCGAGGAGCTGGACGCCCACAACATCATCACCTTCGGCGAGCCCTCGCCCTCCTATCTGGGCGATGTCAACTTCCTTGAGCGCATTGGCCGCCCGGACAACAGCCCGCGCCGCACCACGCTCAAGGTCAATGCCATCTATGGCATGATGCAGGCCTGCCGCCAGGGCATCGGCATCGCCATGCTGCCCGACTACATCACCGAGGAGGAACCGAGTCTCGTTCAGGTCCTCCCCGACATCGCGCTACCGGAATTCGAGACCTATTTCGTCTATCCCCCCGCCCTCAAGAACTCCAAACGCGTCGGCGTCTTCCGCGACTTCCTCGTCGAAAAAGCGCGCGACTGGCATTTTTGAAGGTACAGGGTGCGAAAAGCCGCCACGCTTCTGTTCCTCCTGGCATTTTTTGGCTCCGCCGCGGCGGCCCGCGCGCCGGGTAGCCTCGAGCATCTGGCAGGTGTCTTTTGCCAGAGCCACGGGGACATCGGGATCGGCGCCCGCGCGCCCTATCTCTCGCCTGACCTGGTTGAGGCTATCGCCGCCGCCGAATCCGCTAATCAGGGCTTTATCGATGTCCATCCGGACGAAAAGCCTCCGCTTGGAGACGGCATTCCCTGGCAAAGCGCCCCGGACCTGGCGGAAATTTGTATACCGGGTTCACCGCATGTAACGGGAAATGAGGCTCGCCTCACCATCAGCTACGAATTCCCGGATTATCCCGAGGCCAATTATGCAGACCGCCTCTGGCTGGTCCGCATTGGAGGCCGCTGGTTCATTGACGACATCTCGTACGATCACGGCGGCCTGTCCCTGCGCGACCTTCTCGACCGGATCGCAGCGGCTGCGACAGAATGACCACAACTCCGCTCACCCCAGCCCTCAGCAACTCCGAGGTGCCCGTTTTCCGGGCACCTTGCCCAAAGGCGCAGCAAACCCATGCACTGAGCGCATAGCTGCCATGACCTCACCGCCCTTGCCGCCCCCGCTCCATAACCCTACCTACCCGCCAGACATTGCGCGCTTTTCTCCCTCCCTTTGGGCGCGCTTGATGTTCCCTCCTTGCGAGAGGCTCGCCTCTTGCACTCGGGCCCCGCTCTCCCCTCGAGCGGGGCTTCTTTTTTGCCCGGTTCTCTGAATTGCGGCCTTTGGGCAACACTTGCATGCCATGCATGGCTGCCATGTGTATTCACTACTTCCCAAGTCGTGATTAAGAAGGCATATAGGCAACGTCACTGACGCGGCGCGCTTCTCCTCCTCCCAAGCCCCCCGCGAGGTGACACAGAGCGGTGATGGTTCTCCTCCTCCCTTCCTGACCCGCTCCAGGCCAATTTCGATCCTCCTCCCTCGATCTTGGCCGCCAGTTTAGGCCCCACCTTCCAAGGTGGGGCCTTTATTTTTGCTCAAAAAATAATCAGTTCGAGCGTTCTGCCTATTGCATGGCTGGTATGCGCAATTACGCGTTGTGTGCCGGAACCCGCTCGCCCATATTCGCATTGTCGATGGAGCGACGCGCCCTCTCCTCCTCCCAGGGCCCCTCGCTTCTGACACCCGAACAGGTTTCGTATCCTCCTCCCACGGAGCCTGTTCAACCGGCCGGCCGTATCCTCCTCCCACGGCCCCGGCCGCAAACTTTTGAGATTAGGGCTTTGCCCTCGATCAAGGCTCCGTCTTTTGGCGGAGCCTCTTTTTTTACCGCACGCCCGCGCAGAAGGCCTCGATCCGGTCCATCGCCTTTGCGAGTTCGGCATCGGACGCTGCATAGGATATCCGGAAATGTCCCGGCAGGCCGAATGCGGTGCCGTGGACCAGCGCCACACCCTGCTCTTCGAGCAACGCCATCACGACATTCTCATCGGTCTTGAGCGCCCTTCCGCCCGCGCTCGTCTTGCCCAACAGCGCCTTGCAGGAGGGGAAGGCATAGAACGCGCCCTCAGGCACGAGACAGTCGAGCCCCTCGCAGCCATTGAGCCGCCCAACGACATAGTCGCGGCGCTTCTGGAAGATGTCCCGCCACGCACCGAGGAAATCCTGCGGCCCGTTCAGCGCCTCGACCGCCGCCCATTGCGAGATCGAGGGCGCGTTGGTCGTCGATTGCCCCTGCAGCTTGATCATTGCCTTGAGGATTTCGCGCGGCCCGGTGCAATACCCGATGCGCCACCCCGTCATCGCGTGAGATTTAGAAACGCCGTTCATCGTCAGCGTGCGCGGCGCGAGCGCCGGTTCCACCTGCGCGATTGTCGCAAATTCCCGCCCGTCATAGACCAGCACCTCATAGATATCGTCGGTGAGGATATGGACATGGGGATGCCGCATCAGCACCCCGGCCAGCGCCTTGAGCTCTCCGGCCGTGTAGGCGGCGCCCGAAGGATTCGAGGGCGTGTTGAGGATCAACCACTTCGTCTTTTCCGAAATCGCCCTTTCCAGCGCCTCCGGCGTCAGCTTGAACCCGGTTTCCTGGCTAGCCTCGGCGAACACCGGCTCGGCACCCGCCAGCCGCACGATCTCGGGATAGCTCACCCAATAAGGCACCGGCACCACCACTTCATCGCCCGGATTGAGCGTAGCCAGCAGCGCGTTGAAGATGATCTGCTTGCCGCCCGTCGCGACAAAGCAGTCATCAGCCGTCACATCGAGCCCGTTGTCGCGCCGGAATTTCTGCGCCACCGCCTCTTTAAGCTCGGCAATCCCGTCCACATTGGTATAGCGCGTCTTGCCCGCATTGATCGCCCGAATCGCAGCCTCGCGCACATGCGCGGGCGTATCGAAATCCGGCTCCCCGGCGGAAAGCGCGATCACGTCCCGCCCCGCCTGCGTCATCTGCCGCGCAAGCTGGGTAATCCCCACCGTCGCCGAAGGCTGCACACGAAGAAGCGCGTCTGACAAAAGGCCCATTGTTATTTCCGTCCCGGTTAAATCTATCGCCGTCGTCGGAGGTCTTGGCCGGCATCGCGCACCTTGAGCCCCCTCTCCCCTCGTGGGAAAGGGGTTGGGGGTGAGGGGGCATCTCCGAAACCAAGACAATCCCGGCTGTCTACTCGCCCATCCCTATAGCGCCCAAACCCATCGCTCGCCACTGCCACCAAAGCCGCGCTTGCGCGTTCTACCTGATGGAGTCAATCTGACCGGATCAGGAGGAGCCAGCGCCATGTACGTTGAATCGATTCTGAACGCCAAGGGCGGCGACGTTGTCACCGTGACGTCCCAGTCCACCATCGGCAACCTCATTGCCGAGCTTGCCCGGCACAATATCGGCGCGGTGCTGGTCGTCGACGATGGAGAGATCGTCGGCATCGTCTCGGAACGCGACATCGTCCGCCACCTCGCCGGCAGCGCCGAAGGCTTCCGCACCCAGCCGGTCTCGGCCATCATGACCCGCTCACCCAGAACCTGCGCACCCGGCGATACGCTCGAAGACGCCATGAACAAGATGAGCAGCGGCCGTTTCCGCCACCTGCCCGTCCTCGATAACGGCCGGCTCGTCGGCATCATCTCCATGGGCGACGTCGTCAAGCGCAAGATCGATCAGGCCGAGCAGGAAGCCACCCAGCTCCGCCAATACATCGCAAGCTGACGGTCTGCTTTATACAAGGCCCCCCACCTATCCTTCGGTGCCCCGGCGAAAGCCGGCGCCCACGCTGCCGCAAATCCGAGTAATGAGTTTGGATTCCCGCATGCGCCGGAGAAAGGGGTAAGGTGCTGATCCAGTACGCAGGAAGGAACCACGCAACAGAAAACACCCTCCCCTTGATGGGGAGGGTTGGGGAGGGGTGACGCGGTGCCGCCTCAGACGCAGGACATCCCTGTTGCCCACCTCCCGCCAACCCGTTACCACTGCGGTCTCCCTCCCTGCCCCCGATCCCCCCATGCCCCGCTCCATCGCCCTTCTTTGCTTGCTGCTCGCCACCGCCATCTGGGGCTTTGCCTTCATCGCGCAGAAGACCGCCATGGACGTCATGGGCCCGCTGACCTTCATTGCCTCGCGCTATCTGCTTGGCGGGCTCGTCATCCTGCCGCTCGCCCTGCGCGAGAATGCCCGCGCCGCCGTCCCGCTCAACGGCCGGCAATGGGCGCTGATCGGCTTTTTGAGCATCAACTTCTTCATGGGCTCGTGGCTGCAGCAGGCCGGGCTGATATTCACCACCGTCACCAATGGCGGCTTCCTCACCGGGCTCTATGTCTTCTTTGTGCCGCTGATCCTGCTCGTTGTCTTCCGCGCACCGCCGCACCGCGTGGTCTGGATGGCGGTGCCTCTGGCCCTTCTGGGCCTCTTCCTGCTCAATGGCGCGAGCCTCGATGCGATCAACCAGGGCGACATGCTGGTGATCGGCAGCGCCTTCTTCTGGGCGCTGCAGGTTCTCTTGCTCGGCTATCTGGCCCGTGAGACGGGACGGCCCATCCTGATTTCCTCGGTGAGCTTTCTGGCCGCCGGCATCATCAGCACCGGCGGCGCCTTTGCGATTGAAGCACCCGGCATCGCCGCCTTCCAGCTCGGCTGGGTCGAGATCGTCTATGCCGGCCTTCTCTCGACCGCCGTCGGCTTCACCCTCCAGGCGATCGGCCAGCAGCACGTGCCGCCGGCAAACGCCGCCATCATCCTCTCGGCCGAAAGCCTTTTCGCCGCGCTGGGCGGCGCCCTCCTGCTCGGCGAACGCCTGCCGCTCGCAGGTTATCTCGGCGCACTGCTGATCTTTGCCGCGATCGTGCTGGTTGAGGTAATCCCGGCCCTGCGTAATCGTCGCGCTACTGCACCCGGTTGAGCCGGATATCTTCGCAGAAGACGAAAAGCGCACAGCCCTTGAGCTGCAGCGTGTTCGGCCCGGTTTGCGTGACCGACCCGCCGATATTGAAGCCTTCGAGCGTCACCGTGCCCTGCCAGAACCCCAGGCGCGTCTGGCGCGCATCGCGCAGCATGTAGGTGTTGAGATATTTGGTGTTGCGCGCGTCCTTCTTGTCGTCCTGGATCCAGATCAGCTTGGCGCACAACCGGTTACCATTCTCGCCGCAATAGCTGAACTCATAGCGCGACTCGCGGTTGTCCGGTTCCCATATGCCGATCGGGTTGAGTTCCTGCGCTCCGGCCGGCACGGCGCTCAATAAAGCCAGCAGGCCGCCCACCAGTAGAGATGCGATTTTTCCAGCCATTTGCTCCACTCCATAAACGAAAAAAACGTGGCCGATATTGCCCCGATGCCACCTGAATGCTGGCTGAACCTCTGTTTCACCAATAAGGCGCCCTCATGTCATACCAGTGTCACGGGTCGATATTAGGAATCCGGTGAGCAAGCCTCACCCCGCTTGCCGTTGCCGGCGCCCCGCCGGTCCCCTGCACGGTCGCCCGCCCCGGCGACCGTTTTTCTGTGGACGCGCCAAACGCTTTTATGGCTTCCGCGCCCGTCCGCGCTAAGAAAAAAGCTCCACTCGTCCCGGAGCGCCCATGGCCAAGCTCTATTTCTCCTATGCCGCGATGAACGCCGGCAAGTCGACTACGCTCCTTCAGGCCTCATACAATTATCGCGAGCGGGGGATGAAGACCCTGCTGTTCACTGCCGCCTTCGATGACCGCGCGGGCGCCGGCGTCATCGCCTCGCGCATCGGCGTTTCCGAAAGCGCCATGCTGTTCAACCCCGGCGACGACCTCTTTGCAATCATCGCCGAGGCCCATGCGCGCGAGACCTATAGCTGCATCTTCATCGACGAGGCCCAGTTCCTGACCCCCGATCAGGTCTGGCAACTGGCGCGGGTCGCTGATCGGCTCAACATTCCCGTCATGTGCTACGGGCAAGCTGTTTCCCGGTTCGGCAGAACTGCTCGCCATCGCCGACGCCCTGCGCGAAATCCGTACCATCTGCCATTGCGGCGCCAAGGCCACCATGGTGATCCGGCTCGGCGCCGATGGCAGGCCCTTGACCGAAGGTGACCAGATCGACATTGGCGGCAATGACAAATATGTATCGCTCTGCCGCCGTCACTGGGAAGAAGAGACGGGGCGCTATCCGGCCGGAGGACAGCATCAATGACCGAGGACATCGAACCGAGGGGCAAGCTCACAATCCGCACCATGGCCATGCCCGCCGACACCAATGCGGCAGGTGATATTTTCGGCGGCTGGGTGATGAGCCAGATGGACATCGCCGGCGGCATCGCCGCAGTCGAGGAATGCGGCGGGCGCTTTGCCACCGTCGCCGTCGAGGCCATGACCTTCATCGCCCCGGTCAAGGTGGGCGACGTCCTCTGCGTCTACACCTGGGTCGAGCGCATCGGCACCACCTCGATCAAGATCGGCATGGAAGCCTACACCCGCTCCCGCCGCACGCCCCATCGCACAAAAGTGACCGAAGGCCATTTCATCTACGTCGCCCTCACCGACGAAGGCCAGAAACGCGTGATCGGAAAATAGCGCCAACCTTCGCTGTCCTGCCTCCCAAGTACCCTATCCGGCCCCTTTTTCGCTGTCCCGACCCTTCCTTCGCTGCCCCGGCCCCTCCTTCGCTGCCCCGGCGAAAGCCGGGGCCCATACGAGCCATCCTCCCCCGTGAGCCTTGAAGCCTGGACCCCTACCCCGCCCCCCGGCTCCCCTCCCCCTTGAGGGGAGGGGTTAGGGGTGGGGGTAAGCGATGCTCCCACCACACCGATTTCCTGCAATCGCCTCTCCTCCACGAGTCAAACCGCGTTCATATCCGGTTCAACCGCCATCGATTATTCATCGAGCCCATGATAACAGTCCGCCTTTGCAATAACCGGGGGCGGGTTGTTTGGAACTGTCGGGTTTTGGGGAAGTTCTCTTCCCAGAAACTGGCACTGGCCTCCATGGGAGAATGAAAATGATCATGCGCAAAACAGCCATCGCCGCAATGCTCGCCCTGGCGACGCTTCTGGCAGGTCTCGGCGCGGCCTTCGCTTATGATGCCGCCGCCACCACCACCCTCAATGTCCGCTCCGGTCCCGGCACCAATTACCGTGTCGTGGGCGTGCTCGACCGTAACCAGATCGTGCAGGTCGTCGAGTGCAACAGCTCCAACACCTGGTGCCGTATTCAGGACCGCACCATCTCCGGCTGGGCCTCCGCCCGCTATCTCCAGCGCGTTCCCGGCGGCAGCACGCCTTCGCGCCCGACCCCGCCCTCGAACCAGCCCGATGTCGGCATCTCGATCAACACGCCCAACTTCTCGTTCGAGATCGGTACGGGCAACCGTCCCGGCGTCCAGCCTGCCGGCCAGATCTGCTTTTATGAGGAGTTCGACTATCGCGGCCGCTCCATGTGCGTGCGCGACGGGCGCAGCGTCCGCTATATCGAGCGCTTCTGGGACAACCGCATCCGCTCGGCCCGCGTGGAAGGCAACATCGAAGCCACGGTCTGCACCGACGCCAATTTCCGCGGCCGGTGCGCCGTGATCGACCGCTCGGTGCGCAATCTGGGCATGCTCTCGGACGACATCTCGTCCTATTGGGTCTCGCGCGCCCGCTAGCGCGTTGAACCTCGGAGACGCGCGGTCAACAAATGACTTATGGCCGGTTCAGTGTTTCCGTCAAACGCTGAACCGGTCCAGGCGCCCCCCGTCAGACCGGATCCCGGCAACAGCCGGACCCCCACGCCCCGCCACCTCCGGCGGGGCGTTTTGCTGTTGCATGTATGCAGCGGTTCCGCGCCGGCGGCTCCCAAAACGTTTCGGGCCAATTTCTCGCCACATCCACGTGTACAACCCTTTGCCGGGGGTAACGAGTATGGGTATGGGTCCAATGAAGTTCATCAAGTCTGCCGCGCTGGCCGCGGTACTCTCCACGGGTGCGGTTTCCCTGGCTGCCCCCGTCTCTCTCGCACAGGAATTGGTCGCCGTCGTCCAGACCGCGACAGGAGTGGCCTCCTGGTATGGCGGCAAGTTCCACGGCCGCCGCACCGCATCGGGCGAAACCTACAACCAGCACGCCCTCACCGCCGCCCACCGCACGCTGCCCTTCGGCACCGAGGTGGTGGTCACCAATCAGAACAATGGCAAGAGCGTCGTCGTTCGCATCAACGACCGCGGCCCCTTCAGCGGCGGCCGCATCATCGACCTCTCCCACAAGGCCGCGAGCCAGATCGGAATGATCAACTCCGGCACCGCCCGCGTCCGCCTCGAGGTCATCGGCGGGGCGTAAACCTAAAATTTACCGACAATTTGAGTTTCCCCCACAAAGGCCGGCGACAGGATCATAATCGGAACCTGCGCTGGCCTGTGGGGCTCATGGCCGGCCCATTTGAGGGGTATCACGATGTCCTACAAACTGCCGGCCCAAAAGCTCGTCTCCATGACCGTCGCCGCCCTCGCGGGCGCAATCATGTGCGGCCTCTTCACGCTCGTCCTCATGGCAACGGGCGCGCTGGCCGCCTAGAGCATCTCCAGCAAAAGTGGCTACCACTTTTGCGGTTCGGAGATGCGACAAATCAAGAACTTATAGCATCTCCAGCAAAAGCACGGATTTCGCTCAAGAGCGCGCCAGAAGGACGCGGAGACTGCCACGCACGCAGATGTCATTCCGGCACGCGTTGCCGGAATCCAGGGGGTGTTCCGGCAAACGCAGGGGCCTCCGGCTGGCACCGCAACTGGTCCCGGTAATGAACTCGGCGTGCCATGAGGGAGGTCGGTCGTCTCGCAAGAACCGCCGATGTCATTCCGGTGCTCGTCCCCGGAATCCGGAGCGGTCCCGCCAGAGCGCCGGCGCATACATATCCATCAGAAGCTGACGCGCCGTCCAGCCACCGCCTTGCCCCGCAGCCTGAACCAGCCATTCAGAAGCGGTTCAGCCGCCCCCTGTTTATCTCTTCCCGGAACACGAAAACGTCATCGCGTGAACCCATCCGCGAATGCCGGCGTTTGTGTCTGCGAGAGGCATCAAACAAGGAGGCTGAAATGGCCCGCACCATAGTACAGATGAGCATCGCCAGCGCTGCTGGTCTTGTCATGTTGACCATGATCGTCACCGTCATGGCCTTCACAGGCGCCTTCGCCTGATCCCATCGTAGTTCAGCGATTTCCCCTCACAACACCCCCGTCGACTCCGCCCGGCGGGGGTTTTGTGTGAGGAGTGTCAGCTCTGTCGCGCCAGCGCCTCGGCGAATTCCCGCTTGATCTGCTCGGCCTCATCATCCGGCAGCCACTTGACCATCTGTGGCACCAGCGTCTGAATCCCCCGCCGGCGCATCTCGGGCAACCCATGGTCGCCGGCCGACCGCACCTCAGCCAGCATGGCAGCCAGCTTCCGCCGCACCCGATCCGGGTCCGCCGCGGAGCTGACCGCAGGCCGCTCCGGGGTGCCGAACATGTCAAGTTGTGTCACCCTTGCCATTCCTCGGCTCACGCCACCCGCCGTAGAGCGAACGTCTTGCCACCGTCGGCGCTCACCACATCGCCGAACCGCAGGAACGAGCGCAAGGTAAGTGCGATGTCTTTTTCCAGCCTCTTGCCCTGCTTGAACCGCGCCGCAATATCCGCCGCCGACATGGGCGCGGCGGCGCTTGCGAGCACCCCGGAAATGGCGATGGCCCGGCGCGTTTCTTCCTTGGGAAAGTTCGGTTTGCCGACGTCCTCGAACGACACCAGATCGGCTTCGATCTGCTGCTTTTTCTCGGTCGGCGTTCCGAAGCGCGGAATTTGGTATTCGGGCCGCAGCCACCGCACCAGCCCCTTGGCCTCCTCCTCCGCGCGTTCCTTGTTCAGCGCAACCAGCCTTCCAAGAATCTCCTCATCGCTGAGGTCAACCGGCCAACCATAGGCCTCGAAGGTCAGCCGGTCGATGGTCTCGTGCAAATCCTTGAGGATCAGCACCCGCCCCCGGTCGCGAATATCCATCTCCTCCGCCGTCAGCCCTCTTTCACCTCTCCCCTCGGGGGAGAGGTCGGAGGGCTTGCCCTCCGGGTGAGGGGGCCTTCCTGCCCTTACCTTCTCCAGCACATTATACAGCTTGGTCAGCGTCAGATCGAAATGCGCCTCCAGCACCGCCTTGCGCGTAGCGTCGAGCTCCTCGGCAGCCGCACGAAGCTGTTCTTTCAGCGTCTCGGGTACAGGATCGGGAAAGGGGAAGCGATCAAAACAATGACTTTTTGTATAGATCGGGCGATCCTCGAGGGTTCCTCCTGTCTCAAGTGCCCAAATGAGATGCGCAGATGAGGACAGGTAGGCCAACATTAGAGGATCTTCACTCGCAACAACAACAAGCCGATTATCCGGCAACACCTCGGCGTCGAGAAACTGAAAAATCCGATGCTTCATCGTTTCGACGGTGACAATGTAACGATTTAGGCCACGGAGTCCCGAGCGCAACAAAGTATTTCGTCGACCGAACAACCACCAGTTTTCTCTCCGGGCAGGTTCACGGTTTTGGTCGCGTTCGGGCTTAACTGTAAGCAGCAAGTGTTGATAGACATCCGGCATCTGGAGCCGAACTTCCGAGGCATCCAGCCCATCGAGATCGATAACAAAAAGACCTCTTGCGCGCGGTGATATCCTTACCATGTCGGTAAGGCCTTATGTGTCGGTTTGCCAATGGCAGCGTCCCTAAACCCATTTGCTCGGCTTGCTCGCGAGTTACTAGGAACCCTGCTCCGTGAAGTGCGACTCCGCGAGAGCACAAATCCGCATTGGCTGTGAGCTCTTTTGCCGACTGCAAATCCACACCAACGCTCAAATCCGCATTGATCTTCCCGAACTTTGCCGCCAGTTCCACAGTCGGCTGATCCTCGCCGAGATTGGCCTCCCGCACCACATCGCGCACCACGCCATCCTGCGTGCCCGCCACCGCTACAGTCATCGCAATGCGCACTGCCGCAGAATCCCGCGTCACCTTCGTCCACGGATGGTCGGGTATCGCCATCAGCAGCGATATCGGCTTTTGCGCGGTCAGATGCCGCTCGATCACCCGGCGCTGAAATACCTGCGTGATCGAATTTGTCGTCACCAGCCCGAAGCGCTTGAGCCGCGTGCCCTTTGCCGTCAGCAGTTCCGCCGCCCGGTCCCACCAATACATGACGAAATCGGCGCTATTGTTGACCTTCTTGTGCGCCGCCCACAACGCCTCGACATAGCCATCGCCCATCCGCGAACGGATATCCTTGCCGCCCACAAACGGCGGATTGCCCACGATATAATCCGCCATCGGCCAGTCCGGCTTGCGCGGATTGGGATAGGCCTCCTTGCCGTCCACGATCTGTGGCAGCGGATAGCCGTTCCAGGTCAGCACCGCGTCGTAATTTTTGATGTTGTCGAATGTCTTGAGGATCGGCTCTATCGGATGTTCGGTGGATTGGCTGTAATGGAGTTGCAGATAGCCGATCCACAGCACCAGTTCGGCAATCGCCGCCGCGCGTGGGTTCACCTCGATCCCGAGGAACTGGTGCGGGTCGATCACCGTCTTTTCCAGCGCCAGCGCTTCTTCCCCGCCAAGGTCGAGAAGCGCATCCAGCACTTCGCCCTCGAGTTCCTTCATCTTTGCCATCGCCACATAAAGGAAATTGCCCGTGCCGCAGGCCGGGTCCAGCACCCGCGTATCGCACAGCGCCTGATGGAAGCGCCGCACCTCTTCGATCGCTTCCTTTTCTTTCTTTTCCTCGCGCAGCTTGTTGGCCGCCACCAGCACCGCATCCCATTCCGCGCGCAGCGGCTCCATGATCGTCGGGATCACCAGACGCTCGACAAAGGCGCGCGGCGTATAATGCGCGCCGAGTTTGGACCGCTCGGACTTGTCCAGCGCGCTTTCCAGCAGCGTGCCGAAAATCGCCGGCTCCACCTTGCGCCAGTCGCGCTTGGCGGCGACGAGCAATTCCCCGATTTCCTCCCGGTTCAGCGCGAGCACCAGGGGATTGTGAAAGAAACGCCCGTTGAACTTGAGTACCTTGGCTTCGATCCCATAGGCGAAATCGCCCTTGTCCATCGCCTGCCAGAGCTGGCTCACCATCGGCTGGAATTTGCTTGGGTCCTCGACGCACCGCTCCAGCAGCTTCGAAAAACTCCCCTTGGGCAGCAAATCCACATCTTCGGCAAACATCGTGAACAGGCAGCGCATCAGGAAATGCGCCACCTCCTCGGCCCCGTACTTTCGGGCTTCGAGCAGTTTTGAAACCTCCGCAAGCCGCTTGGCCACCTCCCGAGTCGCCTCGGCGGATTCGCGCGTCGGATCCAGCGCATGCGGGTCGGTCCAGATCAGCCTCAGCCGCTGCCGGACCTTTTCATCGCGCAAGTCTTCCAGAAAGACTCGATAGCCCTTCCGGTCGGGAAACTGGCTGTAATTGCGCCCCTTCCCCGTGAAATCGGCATAAATCTCGAACGCATGCCCCACATCGCAAACGATCACGAAGGGTGGGTAATCATGGTCGTCCGGCAGCGCGCGCGCATAGTCTTCCGCTTGCCGCCTTGCGTTCATCATCAGAACGTCCCAGTTACGGTCCACGCTGCGCCGCCCTCTCTGGCGCGGTTCGCTGGCCCCGAACAGATCGTCCTGTCCCGGCTGTGCCTTCTTGCCGCCCTTCTGGCGGCTCTGCTTGGCCTCAAGGATGAAGCAGCCGCGCTTGTAAAGGTCGATGCGCCCGTGCCCGACCTTCTGCCCCGCCTCGCGCCAGCTTACGGCCCGCTCGAAAACATAGTCATTGGCTTCATGGCCCGCATCGGCGGGGTCCGGCTGGGGCAGGTCAAGCACGGTGCAGAGTTCCGTCAGAAACAGCGCATAATTCGCCCGCTCCTGGCCGCCCTCATTGCCTTGCCACCGCGCGATAAAGGCTTCGATATCGCCGCTCAAACGCACTCCCCCAATTCACGCGTAAACGCTAACGGGCTTATTTCGTCGCCACAAGTCCGATTTCCCCTCACAACACCCCCGCCGACTCCCCGGCGGGGGTGTTGTATTGAAGCGGCATATATCAGGCGCCAAGGCGGCGGATTCTGTTAATGCTTGAAGCAGTTCTCGCGATGCCACTGCAGAAAGGCGGGGTGGGGACGGTCGCGCTCGCGCAAAGGACCAATGAGCCTCCCGCTCGGATTGATTAGCCCTTCTATCCCTTCCCGATCGTTGACGTGCCGCGAGATGAGGATATCCAGCCCGTCACTAAACGTGATCAGCCCGCGATCGAACATCCAATGTACCGTGCCGGACAAGGGGACACCGTTGTTTACAATGTCTGGCCCGTTTGCCTCCACCGGCCGTATATGCGCAGCTTCAACTTCCGCACGTCCACCACCATTGATGATTTTGAGACCCGTTACGGCGCATCGCTCATCATAGGCGCGCAAGACGACGCGGCGGAACGCGCTCTTTCTTACGGCGCGCGAAGTGAGCGCGATCATCCGCTCCCGCTCGACCTCGAAGGGCATTTGGACTTCGGCAAAACCGTGCCCCGCTTCCGCCTGCTGGACATCAATATCTCGCGGCAGAATGTGATCGGCCTCTGCGAGGCCGCGCGACACGATGCGGGCGAAATCCGCCTGCGATAACGCGCGGACCGCTGCCTGCGCCCTGCCAGAGACTCTGCCCTCGTCATTAAGCAGCCCCCGCTCCACAATGCCGTCACTATCGATGAATGGCACCGGATTCGCGAACTCGAGAAAGGATCCAGGTTCCATATGTGCGAGAAACATCTTCGACACCGAAGGGTCCGGCACGATCCGTTCGACCTTCGCAACAGCATAATAGCCGCGCGACTCCCTCACTTTGGTCGGTTCATAATAGACAATCCAATTGCCGACGCATCGCACTGCCCGCGAATAATATTGACTCGGGAACTGGTACTGCACAGCCGGACTGTCGTCATAGATCGAGTCTGTCCGATGAATGAACACGCCGAACGCCATATCGCCCCCCTACACCTTGCGGGAGATACTAGTGCGCCTCGCCCCCCGCGCCAAGACTCCTCCTGCCAGCTTCTGTCAGTAGCCACCGTTCCCATTCCGTTCCACCCATGCTATTGAATTGCCCCGGCTCCCGAACGATATGTGCGCCATGACCTCCGAAAAGAAATCCCCCTCCGCAGGCCGGCCCCAAAAGGCTGACTTCTCCATCGACGATTTCATCCGCGAGATCGAGAAGGCGGAGGATGCGGCGATTGCCAGGCCCCTGCCCCAGGAGCGCCTGCGCAACAAGCGCCGCCTGGATCGCGAAGCCGCCGCCGAGGTCAATCCGCCCGTCGAGCCGAAGAAAAAGAAGGCCACCAAATCCCCCGTCACGGGCATGACGCTCCGTTCACCCAAGTCAAAAGCCAACGCCATCGACCGCCCCACTAATCTCGATGGTTTCGGCGAAGCGCCGCAGGCCGGCTTCGGTCACGTCCCCTCACGCCGCGCCCGCTCCGATGCCAATGGAGGCATTGGCGGGGGTGCCGGGGCAGGCTCCGCAGGAGCCGACGGCGGCATCAAAAGACACGGTGCCGGGGCAGGCTCCTCAGGAGCCGACAGCGCCACCCCCACCGGCGTCACCGCCACCGTCAAGGCGCTTGAAGAGATCATCCTCCACGGCCGCAAGGAGGTCGAAGGCGCCGCGCCCTGGCGGCCCCACCGCCCCGAGCGCCCGAAAAAGGACAAGGGCGGCATCCCCTTCAAGCTCGTCACCGATTACCAGCCCGCCGGCGACCAGCCCACCGCGATTGCCGAACTGGTCGAGGGCATCGAGAATGGCGAGACCGATCAGGTCCTGCTCGGCGTCACCGGCTCGGGCAAGACCTTCACCGCCGCCCAGGTCATCGCCCGCACCCAGCGCCCCGCGCTGATCCTTGCACCCAACAAGACGCTGGCCGCCCAGCTCTATGGCGAGTTCAAGAACTTCTTCCCCGAGAACGCGGTCGAATACTTCGTCTCCTATTACGATTACTACCAGCCCGAGGCCTACGTCCCGCGCACCGACACCTATATCGAGAAGGAATCCACCATCAACGAGCAGATCGACCGGATGCGCCACTCGGCCACCCGCGCGATCCTCGAGCGCGACGACGTGATCATCGTCGCCTCGGTCTCCTGCATTTACGGCATCGGCTCGGTGGAGGACTACACCACCATGACCATCTGGCTCGAAAAGGGCCAGAAGATCGACCAGCGCGCGCTGCTCAACGAGCTCGTCGCCCTGCAATACAAGCGCGGCGACATGGGCTTTGTGCGCGGCACCTTCCGCGTGCGCGGCGACACCATCGAGATCTTCCCCGCCCACTATGAGGACGCCGCCTGGCGCATCACCCTGTTCGGCGACGAGATCGAGACCATCGCCGAATTCGATCCCCTCACCGGCAAGAAATCCGCTGAGCTCAACGCCGTCCGCGTCTTCGCCAATTCGCACCACGTGACGACGCGCACCACGCTCAACGCCGCGATCAAGGAGATCAAGAAGGAGCTCGCCGCCCGCCTGCAGGAATTGAACGGCATGGGCCGCTTCCTCGAGGCCCAGCGCCTCGAACAGCGCACGCTGTTCGATCTCGAAATGATGGAAGCCACCGGCTCCTGCGCCGGCATCGAGAACTATTCGCGCTATTTCTCAGGGAGAAAGCCCGGCGAGCCGCCCCCCACGCTCTTTGAATACCTCCCCGACAACGCGCTGGTCTTCGTCGACGAATCCCACGTCACCATCGGCCAGCTCGGCGCCATGTATCGCGGCGACCTCCGCCGCAAGGCGACGCTCGCCGAATACGGCTTCCGCCTGCCCTCCTGCATGGACAACCGCCCCCTGCGCTTTGAGGAGTGGAACGCCATGCGCCCGCAGACGGTCTATGTCTCGGCCACCCCCGGCGGCTGGGAGCTCGAGCAGACCGGCGGCGTCTTTGCCGAACAGGTCATCCGCCCCACCGGCCTCACCGATCCCAATGTCGAAGTCCGCCCCGCCACCTCCCAGGTGGACGGTCTGGTGGACGAAATCCGCAAGACCACCGATGCCG
>CAYSBF010000058.1:0-16753 GCA_964429025.1 uncultured Pelagibacterium sp. | reverse complement strand
ACGGAAACCTCCTGTTAACACTTGGGTTGAGCTTGGTTGATGGAGGGTGAATCGGGGGGCGAACGGCCGGCTGTGCGTTTGGCCGGCATCGCTGCTGGTCCCTGGTAATGAATACCGGGGTGCCATTGGTGGGGTCGGGAGTTGTGGGGGCTGCCAATGACACCGGGTGACATGGGTGGTGTGGTGGTTTCGTGTTCATAAGGCTATTCAAATCAGGTGTTCATAAAGGTCGTCCCAATCGGGATTGTCCTTTACGATCTGCGCGAGTTTCCATGCGCGCGGCCATTCCTTTAGTGTTTTCTCCCGCTGAATCGCGACTGCAGCGATATCGTGAACCTCAAGATAAACCAGGCGATGGATGCCGTAGCGGCGGGTGAACCGGGAACCCCTGCCCTGCCGGTGTTCCCAAATGCGGCGGGCGATATCGTTGGTCACGCCTATATAGAGAGTACCGTTGCGCTTGTTCGCGAGAATGTAGGTATAGAAGGGCATGGAACGTTCCCGGAATGGACGCAGATTTCCACTCAGGGGGGCGAGGTCAATCGCTGACTTGTGCGGATCAAGTGACAGCCATAGCGCTGAACCCGGGGGAACGGGTCCCGGAGTGACATTGGAGGGGGTGGAGGGGCTGGGGCTGACCTGAAACACCGATGTCATTCCGGGGCTCGTCCCCGGAATCGAGCGCGATCTTTCGGCAAGCGCCGGTGCCTGCGGCGGGCACCGCTGCTGGTCCGGAGGCATGTCGCCGGAAGTGACAATGGTGGGAGGGAACCGTCCGAAAGGATCGGTGCGGCAATCCGGAGATTGAGAATATCCAATACCAATTGCGCGTTCGCATGCTGCGCCGATGCGTGTATGCAGAATCGCGGCAACGCAAAATGGCCATAAAGCTGCTGTGTAGCCGACGCTGACGACGAGGTTCTTGATTTTCCGCATTTCGCTGGTGCGGCCCTTCGGGTCCGAAATGCAAATGCGGCCGCCATCCCCGGTCAAGCCGGGGACATGCTTGTGCTGGGGATGCTGTATGCCGGAGACGATTTCCTGATGACGCCACGCCGCCCGATGGCATTGGCCATGTTGCTGATGGCGCTCGTGTTGCCCTCAGCCGCCCACGGGCAGGAGGCAGATGATGAGATCGAGCAGCTGGTCACCGATCTCGACGCGCTGATCATCGGGACGCAGGTGACGACCCGATGCGCGCTTTTCGATTCCAGTATCGAATACCTGACGCCGCTCGAGGTGACTGGCGCGGAAATCCGCAAGCGGGAGCTCGAGACTGCACTTTCCGGGCAAATCGAGAATTTCGCCGATCAGGTTTCCGAGATGCGGGCTGAGGCAAACGCCATCCCCTGCGGGTCGCAGGGCCTTGTGCCGTTCCTCGATTTCAACCGGCAGATTGCGCGGGATGTGAGGGACATTGCGCTGGTCGCCTGGCAATCGATCGAGATCGAGCAGTGCGCCTATTTCGTCGATGACGGGTTCCTCGCCGCAGTGGAACGCGCGAAAGCCGCCAGCGAAACGCTCGATCTTTCAGGGGACCCTGCCCGGGCTACCTATGTCGAAGAGACGGGCGCGGCATGGGCGGCGCTCTTTGCCGACAACTGCTTCAACCTCGGGTTCGAGCCTACACAGACCCTTCCGGGCCTGATCGCGCTGGCGCTACCTGCGGACGGTGAGGGATAGCCTTCGGCTTTCGGAGATGTGAGCATCGCTCCCAAGGCCACCGATACCACTTTTCCACTTTTCGAGCCGCCGTGTTTGCGATAATACCGCCATCGCCGGATGGGGCTGTAGCTCAGTTGGGAGAGCGCGTCGTTCGCAATGACGAGGTCAGGGGTTCGATTCCCCTCAGCTCCACCATTTTTTTATCTCACGCGCCGTACCGCTCGCCGCATGACGCGCTAAAGCCGCGCTATGCGGCTCTCTGGCATTCAGATGGGGCTTTCGCGACGCCAGGAACCATTTCGACTGGGATGCCGCGCTCCTTGATTGCAGCCAGATCTGCGCCTGCCACCTGAGCGTCGCCCGGCACGAGCCGGACAACACGCCTGCCCTGCTCCGCCAGTTCGATGGTCAGGGACTGGCCTGAACCGGTGCCGAGCGGGATTCGCCTCGCTTCGCGGCGGGCGAGTTCGAGGATGGCGTGTGAAATCTCGTCGTCGTAGAGGATGACATCGGCGGATTGAAGGGCGCGGACAGCCTTGATGGTCAGGAGATCGGGGTCTCCCGGTCCGGCGCCGACCATTGTCACATATCCCTTCGGTGCCTCGCGCGCACGCTCGAGCCATCGGTCCACAGGGGCGTCAGACGAGACTGTGTGGAATGCCGCATCGGCGAGAGCTTCCCAGAAGGCGCGGCGCTGGGCGCCCGGCTGGAGCGACGCCGTCACACGGGGGCGCACTGTCTGCGCCAACCGGCCCCATGTGCCAAGCGAGGCCGGCAGCAGGGATTCGATGCGGCGGCGAACGGCCTGACCGAGAATCGGCGCGGCGCCGTTGGTCGATATGCCGACGACAACGGGTGAACGATTGACGATCGAGCCGAACTGGAACTGGCAAAAGGCCGGCTTGTCGATGACGTTGACAGGAACACCCGCGCGACGGGCATGGCCGACGAAGCCGGCGGCCTCGTCCTCCCCGATGTCACCCACCGCCAGCGCAAGTTCGCTCCAATCGGCATCGCGCCATGAGGCGCCGCCGATCGTAACCACGTTCCGGGCGATAAGTTGGGACATCTCGCCATCGAGCGAGGCGCGTTCGGCATAAACCAGCACCGTTGCCCCGGTCGCGGCGAGCAGTTCGGCCTTCCATGCTGCCGCATCCGAACCGCCAGCGACGAGCGCCTTTTTGCCGTTCAGGGTGAGAAACACAGGCAGGCAGGCGAGATCGCCCACGCGGCGGTGATGCAGTTCATTCTGCGGCCTGGAGACGATTGGCATCGAGTATTCTCCCGATTTCTGAACGGCAGGAGCCGCAATTGGTCCCGGCGGCGAGAATCGCGCCGACGGCATCGACGGTTGTTGCCTCGCCGGACGCGGCGACGGCTGCGATCTGATTGGCTCCGACGCCGAAGCAGGAGCAGACCAGCGGCCCCGGGTCGGGACGGCCCGCACCGGGGCGACCCGAAAGCAGCGCGCTGCGCTGGAGCACGTTCTCATGGGTCTCGACGAGCTGGGCCACCGCCCATTGGCGCGAGACGAGCACCGGGTCCGGCGAAAGCCACAGCGCAAAGCGCAACTTCCCGCCGGAAAAGCAGGCAAAGCTCGTGCGGCCCGAATTCGCGTCTCGGACGGTGAGAATGTCGGTGGCAGGCGCCGGGCCGAAGGTCGCCGCGACCGCCGCGCCGAGTTCACCGGGCGGCGCAAAAAAGGCCAGTTCGGTTCGCCAGCCGCCATTGGCGCGGGCAGTGGCCCAATAATCCATTGCGGCCGTATCCGGCCGGTCGACGGACACCGCGAAGCCGTAGAGAGCGACCTGTGCCGGGGTGGCGTTGACCGTGCTCATCTTGAGGCCGGGTTGACCCGAGACGGGATCGGTCAGGGCGTTGACCAGAGCGTTGATGCGTCCGTTCGAGGAATAGACCCCAGTCCAGTGCATTGGAACGAAAACCGAGCCCCTGCGCTGGCGATCGGTGACCTGCGCCCGGAGCATGGCTGCGCCTCTGGTGTTTTCCAGCCGGACAAGCGTTGCGCCCCGTATCCCCAGTTTCTGGGCGTCGTCCGGATGAATCTCGACAAAGGGCTCGGCATAATGGGCGGAAAGCCGGGCGGTGTTTCCGGTGCGGGTCATGGTATGCCAGTGGTCGCGGATACGGCCCGAATTGAGGATCAACTGGCCGGGACGGGTCGCCTTGGGGGGCGGCGGCTGGGTGGGGACGAAACGCGCCCGGCCCTCGGGTGTGAAGAACCGGCCATCGGCAAAATGCCGGATTGTCCCCCTGCCCTGCCTTACCGGCCACTGGACCGGCTCAAGAGAATCGTAGTCGCAGGCCGCCAGTTCGGAGATGTCGAAATCGCGGGTGCCGCGATTCTCGAAGCCGGAGAGCGCGGCGTGCTCGGCGAAGATTTCGGCGGGAGACGAGAAATCGAATGCCTCGGTAAAACCGAGCCGCCTTGCGACTTCACAGATGATCCACCAGTCGGGCCGCGCCTTGCCGGGTAGCGGGAGGAAATTGCGCTGGCGCGAGACGCGGCGCTCGGAATTGGTCACTGTGCCATTCTTTTCGCCCCAGCCCGCTGCGGGAAGGAAGATATCGGCGCAGCGAGCGGTGTCGGTGGTGGCGTACATGTCCGAGACGATGACGGTGTCGCAGCCAAGCAGCGCTGCGCGCGCCCTGTCGGCATCGGGCATCGAGACAACGGGGTTGGTGCCCATGATCCAGAGCGCCCTGATCTGGCGGTTTTCGAGGGCTGCGAAGAGGTCGACTGCCTTGAGGCCCGGCTTTAGGGCGATGTCCGGGGCTTTCCAGAAGCGCCCCACCACATCGGCGTTGTCGAAATCCATGTGAGCGGCAAGCACGTTTGCAAGGCCGCCCACTTCGCGCCCCCCCATGGCATTGGGCTGGCCGGTAATCGAGAACGGCCCCATGCCCGGGCGCCCGATGCGGCCGGTAGCGAGGTGGCAATTGATGATGGCGTTTGCCTTGTCGGTGCCGGAGACGGATTGATTCACCCCTTGCGAGAAGACCGTGACCACTTTCTCGTTGGCTGCGTAGAGATCGTAGAAGAGCGCCACATTGGCCTGCGACAGACCGATCGCTTCCGCGACGCGCGAGATCGTCCAGGGTGAGGAAGCGGCCAGAGCCTCTTCAAATCCATTGGTATGCGCCTCGACAAAACGCCGGTCCAGCGCGTTGGCCGCGACGAGATGGGCAAGCAGGCCCGCAAAGAGCGCGATATCTCCATCGGGCGCGATGGGCAGGTGCAGATCGGCGACCTCGGCGGTGTTGGTGCGGCGCGGATCGATAACCGCAATGCGCATGTCGGGCCGACACTCGCGGGCGGCCATGATGCGCTGGTAAAGCACCGGGTGGCACCAGGCGAGATTGGAGCCCACCAGCACCACAAGATCAGCCTGCTCGAGATCCTCATAGGCGCCGGGTACCGTGTCCGAGCCGAAAGCACGCTTGTGACCGGCCACCGAGGAGGCCATGCAAAGGCGCGAATTGGTATCGATATTGGCCGTGCCGATGAAACCCTTCATCAGCTTGTTGGCGACGTAATAGTCCTCGGTGAGAAGCTGCCCGGAGCCATAGAGCGCGATGGCGTCCGGCCCGTGTGTGTCCAGCACATCGCGCAGCCGCGAGGCCACAGCATCGAGCGCCGCGTCCCAATCGACCTCCTTGCCGCCGATCATCGGGACGAGTTGCCGGCCTTCGAGGCTCAGCGTTTCCCCGAGCGCAGAGCCTTTTGAACACAGGCGTCCGTAATTGGCCGGATGATCGGGATCACCGGCGATCGCAACGCTTCCGTCACGCTGCGGTGTCGCCAGAACGCCGCACCCCACGCCGCAATAAGGGCAGGTCGTTCTCACGGTCTGCGGTGAAAGGCTCATCGTCACTCCGCCGCCACCGCTGCCAGCGCCGCCGCCTCGATCAGTATGGTCTCGCCGTCTCGCCTGAGCGCATATGTCCGCACCGCCCCCTCATCAGCACCCTGCGCCTCGCCCGATTCGAGCGAGAACACCCAGTTGTGCAGAGGGCAGGTCACTTGGGCGCCGTGAACGATGCCTTGCGAGAGCGGGCCGCCCTTGTGAGGGCATTGATCGTCGATAGCGAAGACTTCGTCTTGTGAGGTCCTGAACACGGCAATGCGGCCCATTGGCGTGTTGACGCAGCGGGCACCGCGGCGGGGGATATCGGCAAGCGTCCCGATCTTGATCCATTCATTCATTGCACTCACTCCGCCGCCTGCGGGAAACCGAATTCGGCCATAGCTGCGAACTCGTGGGCGTCCTTGCCGTTGACGCGCTCCTCCCAGGGGTCGACCTGCGCGAATCTCTGGGAGTGGACGAAGCGCTCGAAATAGTGGCGGCGCTTTTCGCGGTCCTCGACGATGTTGGCCTTGATCGAATCCGAGCCGACCCGCTTGGCCCATTTATAGATGCGCTCGAGATAACGGCCCTGCTCGCGATAGAGCTGGACGAGCGCGACGATGATCTCGAGTGCCTCGTCCTCGGTCTTTGCGTGGCAGAGAACCTCGGTGTCCTTGATGTCGAGCCCGGCGGCGCCCGCGAAATGAATTTCGTAGCCCGAATCCACGCAGATGACGCCGACATCCTTACAGGTGGCTTCCGCGCAATTGCGGGGGCAGCCGGAAACGGCCATCTTGACCTTGGCCGGTGTCCAGCTACCCCACATGAACTTCTCGATCCTTACGCCGAGTCCGGTTGAATCCTGGGTTCCAAAGCGGCACCAGTCCGAGCCCACGCAGGTTTTGACCGTGCGCAGGCCCTTGGCATAGGCAGCGCCCGAAACCATGCCTGCGGCGTTCAAGTCGGCCCAGACGGCGGGCAGGTCTTCCTTCCTGACGCCGAGCAGGTCGATGCGCTGGCCGCCGGTCACTTTGATCGTTGGGATGGCAAACTTGTCGGCGACATCGGCAATGGCGCGCAATTCGCGCGGGTTGGTCAGACCGCCCCACATGCGCGGCACCACCGAATAGGTGCCGTCCTTCTGGATATTGGCGTGCACGCGCTCATTGATGAAGCGCGACTGGTTGTCGTCCTCATATTCGCCAGGCCAGGTGGAGAGGAGATAGTAATTAAGTGCGGGGCGGCATTTGGCGCAGCCGCAGGAGGTTTTCCACTCCAGTTCCTGCATCACGGCCGGACTGGAGTTGAGTTCTTTGGCGACGATGAGCCGGCGCACTTCGTCATGGCCATAGTCGGTGCAGGGGCAGACCGGCGTTATGGCCGAAGGGTTGTAGGCATCGCCGAGCGTCGCCGCCAATAGCTTTTCAACGAGCCCGGTGCACGACCCGCAACTCGCGGACGCCTTGGTGTGGGCTCTCACGCCATCAAGGCTGTCGAGTCCCTTGGATACGATCGCGCCGGTGATCGTCGATTTGCATACGCCGTTGCAGCCGCAGATTTCTGCATCATCCGGCAAGGCTGCAACGGCCGCCATAGGGTCCAGTTCGCCCCCTCCCTGGTAGGCCTGGCCGAAGATCAGGGTATCACGCATGGGGGAAACAGGTTCGCCACGCTTTAAGAGATCGAAGAACCAGGCACCATCGCCGGTCTCACCATAAAGAACCGCCCCGATGATCCTGTCGTCCTTGAGGACGACGCGCTTGTAGACGCCGGCCGCCGCGTCGCGCAGCACGATCTCCTCGCGGTCCTCGCCATCGGCGAAGTCGCCTGCGGAGTAGAGATTTACGCCCGTGACCTTGAGCTGGGTCGCCGTCTTGACGGGCTTGAAGATCGCCGGTGCGCCTGTGAGCGTCTTGGCGGCAACCTTGGCCATCTCATATAGCGGCGCGACGAGACCATAGATGGTGCTTTCGTGCTCGACGCACTCGCCGATCGACAGGATGTCAGGGTCGGAGGTCAGCATCTGGTCGTCGACCACGATGCCGCGCTCGACATGGAGGCCGGCATCGGTCGCGATGCGCGTTTCGGGACGGATGCCGGCCGCCATGACGACGATGTCGGCGTCATAGATCGTACCGTCTTCGAGCACCACAGCCTCGACGCGCTCGTCGCCCAGGATGGCCTTGGTGTGCGCCTTGCAGTGGATCTTGATGCCGCGGCGCTCCAACTCGCGCTGAAGCAGGTAGCCGGCCGCAGGATCGAGCTGCCGCTCCATCAAATGCCCCATGATGTGGAGCACGACGACCTCCATGCCGCGATTGTTGAGCGCTGCTGCCGCTTCGAGGCCCAGCAGCCCGCCGCCAATGACGACGGCCTTGCTTCCGGGCTTTTCGGCAGCGGCAACCATGCAGTTGACGTCGTCTAGATCGCGGAAGGCCATGACCCCGGGTAGATCCTTACCTGCAACCGGGATGATAAACGGGGCCGATCCGGTGGCGACAACCAGCTTGTCGTATGCCGTTTCGCCCCCTTTCGAGACGACCACCTTCCGCTTGCGATCGATGGCAGTCACCGTTTCGCCGAAGCGGCAGGTGATACCGTTGCTCCGGTACCAGTCGACATCATGGGTGATGATGTCCTCATAGCGCTTTTCCCCGGCCAGTACGGGCGAGAGCATGATGCGGTTGTAATTGCCGCGCGGCTCGGCCCCAAAGAGCGTTATGTCATAGGCGCCGGGGGCGGACTCCAGCAGCTGTTCGAGCATTCGGCCAGAGGCCATGCCGGCACCGATGACGACGAGTTTCTCGGTCATGGTAATTTACTCTTTATGGTGTGTTCTCAGGCGGCGGCTGTGCGCATGGCGTTCTGGCCGTTTGCGTCGATGCGGCGGACGGCAAGATGCATCCAGGCGAGCGAGCCCGCGACAATCAGGAACAGAAGCATGAAGCAGCTCGTCCAGACGCCGGTGATGTCATTGAGCACGCCAAACAGGATAGGGAGAACGAACCCCCCGAGCCCGCCGATCATGCCAACAAGGCCGCCGACAGCGCCGACGTTCTGCGGATAGTAAACCGGGATGTGCTTGTAGACGGCCGCCTTGCCCAGGCTCATGAAGAAACCGAGCACGAAGATGACCACGATGAACCCGACGGCGCCGAGCGAGAAATCGAAGGCGATGGGTCCGTTGATGCCGGCGAGTTCGATGTCGGCCGGCGGAACGGCCAGGATGAAGGTGGTGACTGCCGAGACGATCAGGGTCCAGTACATCACTGTGCGGGCGCCGTAGCGGTCCGACAAATGCCCACCATAGGCCCGGAAGATCGAGGCGGGAACCGAGTAGAAGGCTGCGATCATTCCCGCCGCCACAATATCGAAGCCATAGACCTCGATGAGATAGCGCGGCAGCCAGAGCGAGAGCGCAACGAACGCGCCGAAGGCAAAGAAGTAGTAGAGCGAGAAGCGCCAAACCTGCAGGTTCCTGAGCGGGGTGAATTCCTCCATGAAACTCCGCCCCCTGGCCCCGGTAGAGCGGCGGGTCTTGATGACCGGGTCATCCTCGGAGAGGAACCAGAAGGCGACGGCCATGACCAGCAGGGCAAGAGCCCAGATTTGCGCAACGGCCTGCCATCCCAACGCAACGAGGATGAAGGGAGCGGCGAATTTGGTTATCGCTGCACCGACATTGCCGACGCCGAAAATGCCGAGTGCGGTTCCCTGCTTTCCGGCTGGATAAAAGCGCGAGACATAGGCAACGCCGACCGCGAAGGATCCGCCCGCCACGCCCACGCCCAGGGCGGCGATGAGCATCTGAGGGTAAGTCTGGGCGAAGCCCAAAAGCAGCGTGGCGACCGCCGAGGCGGCCATTGTGGCGGTGTAGACGAGGCGCCCGCCATAGCGATCGGTCCAGATGCCCAGGACCAGACGGATCAGCGATCCTGTTAGAACGGGTGTGCCAACCAGGAGACCGAATTCGGCTTCTGAGAGACCAAGCTCGTCCTTGATGCGGACGCCGATGATCGAAAAGATCGTCCACACGGCAAAGCATACCGTAAAGGCGATCGTGGAAAGCGAGAGGGCACGGTTTGCACTGGGGGCTGCGTGCTGAAGCGGCAAGGGTGAGGAGGTCATCCAGTCTCTCCGTTGGAACCCGCTTGAGGTTCTCTGAGTGCCAAAACAAAAACGCCGCCAACCGGACAAGGTAGTCCGCCCAAGAGGACGGCCGCTTGCAGGTTGGCGACGTTGCCACTGTGTGGACGCCCGTCATTGGACGCCGTTCATGTCTGCGCCGAAGCGCTCGAATTACTTCTTGCACGAAGTGTGCCAAACCGGCCTGCCGGATAAATATCCTTGCTGTTCAACGTTCTAACCGGATCGGCGAACGATCTGATTCTGGCCCTTCAAGCGGTTTGTGCGGCTAAGGCATGCGCAGGCTGCCTAGTATTTGCGCAGCGCCATCATTCGGTCACTTTTGAGGCAGTGCTGATTGCGCATGGATGTAGGTATCCAGTTTATCAGGATCAAACTGGCGGCCATCGAAGAATCCGTCCGGCCCGAGAATGAGTTTTCCGCCACTTGCGCCAAGCGCTGTAGGCTCGGTAAGGGCGCCCTCTACCTTGGCGTTGGCCGAAGGGACAGCGATGCCCATTCCATCGAGCGCAGCGCGATAGATATCGGGTCGATAGGTGTCGCGCGCGATCTGAGCGTTACCGGGCGTATGGGTGACTTGCCCCCAACGCACCATCTGCGCGTAGAACCAGAGCGCGTGGCTCTGCCATGGGAAATTGGCGGCACGTTCGAAGGGCACGAAGAAGTCGGAGATGCCGAGCGACTCCCCTTCCCCAAGTTCCATGTGACCGGTCAATGGGCGCATCAGGACTTCTGCCGCGACACCGATACGGTCGGGATGGGAGAGAATTCCGGCCAGCTTTTGCCGATTGGCGGCGTCACCGCTCCAGCGCGCGGCGCGAGTCACGGCACGGATGATCGCGGCCAAGCGCTCGGGATACCGCTCGGCCCATACACGCCGCACACCGAGCACCTTTTCGGGGCTGGATCGCCAGATCGAGGATTTTGTGGTCGCTATGCGCCCAAGGCCACGTTCGATACCGATGGAGTTGAACGGCTCGCCGACGCAATACCCGTCGATCTTGCCTGCACCCAGCGCGTCGGGCTGGAAGGATGGAGGGACTATAACGATTTCGATGTCGTGTTCGGGATCGATGCCGGAGGCAGCGAGCCAATAGCGCAACTCATAGTTGTGGCCACTCTCGGGGTGGACGACCGCAAAGCGCAGAGGCCGTTCATTGGCGAGCCGCCGGCCGGCAACGACCCGTTGGAGTGCGGCGCCGGAGCTGCGCGCATCGGCGCCGCCGGATGCCCCCTGCTCCCGCATCGCCGCCCAGAGGGATTTGGACACGGTGACGGCGTTCCCACCCAGTCCCAGCGCCATCGGCGCAATCATTGGCACATCGAGCGGGGTCAGGCCCAAATTGGCGCTGAGTGGCATGGGCGCCAGCATGTGTGCGGCGTCGAAATGGCCGATGGCGACGCGGTCCCGGATATTGGCCCAGGAGCTTTCACGCACCAGTTCGAAATGCAGACCCTCGTCGGCAGCAAATCCCTGCTCCTGCGCTGCGATGAGTACTGCGCTGTCAAGCAGCGGGACGTAGCCAATGATGATCGGTGTAAGGGCCATCGGCGCGTCCTAGGGTTCGAGCAGGCCCGCCGCCGTGATCAGGCTTTGAGCGATTTCGGAAATCTTGCGGTTCTGGTTCATGGCGGCCTTGCGCATCAGGGCATAGGCTTCGTCCTCACTCAAGCCGCGCGTTCTCATGAGGATGGCCTTGGCCTTGTCGATCAACTTGCGCCCCTCGAGTTCGGAACGGGCCTCGGCCAGTTCTTCGCGCAGACGGAGGAAGGCGCGGAAGCGGGAGATGGCAATATCGAGGATCGGCTTGACGCGCTCCTTGCGCATGCCGTCGACGACATAGGCGGAAACTCCGGCATCCACCGCCGCCTCGATCGATGTGGGATCAGCCCTGTCCACGAACATGGCGATAGGTCGCTGGAGCGCGCGCGACAGCGAGAAGAAGTGCTCAAGCGTGTCGCGGTTGGGGTTTTCGAGATCGATGATCACGACATCGGGGACGGTCGCTTCGATCCGCGCGGCCACCTCGTTGATCTCGGTCACCACGTCCACCCGGTCATGACCGGCTTCGCGCAAACCGTCCTCGATGATCGAGGCCCGGATGCGGTTGTCGTCGATCACCAGTATCGAGAGCGGGTTGGGCATGTCGACGTTATGGCGATTTCCGCGCTGGCAGGCAATCGCCCTCGGAACACGGTGTTCCCGTTTCAGACAACGCGCCTGCCGCTTGCGTCGATGACCACTTCGCCATCCTCCTTTGTGAAGGGGCCGATGTCGGGATTGGGCAAGATATCGAGGACGAGCTCGGACGGGCGGCACTGGCGCACGCCCTTTGGCGTCACGACGAATGGCCGGTTGATCAGAATCGGATGGGCCAGCATCGCGTCGATCAGTTGCTCGTCCGTGACCGAGGGGTCATCGAGACCGAGTTCCTTGTACGGCGCCTCCTTGATGCGCATGGCCTCGCGCACGGAGAGTCCCGAGCGCGCAATGAGGTCGGTCAGCGTCTCGCGGCTTGGCGGCGTCTTGAGGTATTCGATTATTTCCGGCTCCTCGCCAGACTGGCGGATCATGGCGAGGGTGTTGCGGGAGGTCCCACATTCGGGGTTGTGGTAGATGGTGATGGTCATTGTTCAGCCTCCGGCGAAGCGATGGCGGTTGGCGTTGGCGAAGGCCACCAGCGAGAGCATGACCGGCACCTCGACCAGAACGCCGACGACCGTTGCCAGCGCCGCGCCTGAATTGAGGCCGAAGAGCGAAATGGCCACTGCTACCGCGAGCTCGAAGAAATTGGAGGTGCCTATGAGGGCGCAAGGCGCGGCGATGTTGAACGGCACCTTCCACTTCCAGGCCGCCCAGAAGGTGATTCCGAAGATACCATAGGACTGGACGAGCAGCGGCACGGCGATCAGGACGATGACCAGCGGGTTGGCGAGGATGGTCTGGCCCTGAAAGCCAAAGAGCAGCACAACGGTCGCCAGAAGTCCGATGATCGAGAACGGCTTGATGCTCTGTCCGAACCGGGCGAGCTGCCCCTGAGGATCGGCGTCCCGCGAAAGTATCGCCTGGCGGGTGATGATGCCCGCGATGAGCGGGATGATCACATAGAGACCGACCGAGAGGAGCAGGGTTTCCCAGGGAACGGTCAGATCGGTGAGGCCAAGCAGAAGCGCGACTATTGGGGCGAAGGCGAAGACCATAACCACGTCATTCACCGACACCTGCACGAGCGTGTAGTTGGGGTCGCCCTTGGTCAGTTGCGACCAGACAAACACCATGGCCGTGCAGGGTGCGGCACCGAGCAGGATCAGCCCTGCAATATACTGCTGGGCGTCGGCCGGATCGATGAGCGGGGCGAAGAGGAAGTTGAAGAACAGCACCGCCAGCAGCGCCATGGTGAAGGGCTTGACGAGCCAGTTGACCACGAGCGTCAGCACGAGCCCTTTGGGTTGCTGGCCGACCTTGCCGATGGCCGTGAAGTCCACCGCAACCATCATCGGGTAGACCATCGCCCAAATGAGGATGGCGACCACGAAATTGACCGAGGCGTATTCGAAGGCCGCCAATGCCGTGAACAGACCGGGAAGAGCGTTGCCCAGCACTATGCCTGCGACGATACAGGCGGCCACCCAGACCGAAAGCCATTTTTCAAAAATGCCGATGCCACCCGCAGGGGCGGGCGCCGAAGATTCAATCGTCATGGTACGTTTCTCAGTCTTTTGTTTGGCCGATGGCGTCGAGCCGTGACTTGAGCGCGAGCCGGTCAAGGCTCGCAATCGGGAGATTGATCAGAAGCGAGATTCGATTGCTAAGCTGGCGCGCGGCTTCGGCAAACGCGAAATGCTTTTCGGCTTCGGTTCCTTCCGCGGCGGCTGGATCGGGAACACCCCAATGCGCCGTCATCGGGTGCCCTGGCCAAACCGGGCATGCCTCGTTGGCGGCATTGTCACAGACGGTGAAGATGAAGTCGAACTCGGGGGCGCCGGGCTTGGCAAACTCGTCCCAGCTTTTGGACTGCGCAAAGCCCGTGTCGATCCCAAGGCTCCGAAGCAGTTCGAGGGTGTAGGGGTGAACCTCCCCTTTGGGCTGGCTACCGGCTGACCAGGCCTTAAACCGGCCCTTGCCGTCACGGTTGAGCAGCGCCTCGGCGATGATGGATCGCGCCGAATTGCCCGTGCAGAGGAAAAGAACGTTACGCGGCTGTTCACTCACAGCAGGTCTCCGCTTTGGAAGGATTGAGGCAGGAAAGGTTGGACAAAAGCGGTGCGCAGATTTCCGGGCGTCCGTCGCAGCAATCTTCGAGGAGAAAAGCGACCAGATCGCGCGCGGCGGCATAGCTCGCCTCATAGCGGATGATCCGGCCCTCGCGCTCGGCGCGTACCAGCCCTGCCCGCGCCAGAGCCGCGAGGTGGGTGGAAACCGTGTTCTGCCGCCCACCCACGGCCTCGGCGATCTCACCGGCGGGAAGGCCGCCAGCGCCTTGCTTTACCAATAGCCGGAAGATTGCCAGCCGGGTGGGCTGGGAGAGAGCATCAAATGCGGCCAGGGCGTCTATCGTATCCATATATCGAGGTTTATCGATATATTAGAGAGACGTCAAGGAGAAGGCCGGTAGCCGCGTCAAAAATGTGCGTTGCTCCGACGCGGGGGCGTCTGTAATGGAAGTTCCCTGGAGGTGACAGCGTGTCCCAGCCCTTCAAATCGGTGCTCAAGGATGCCGGTGCGGCCATTGCCGTGCTGTCGATCTATCTGCTCACACTCCTGATCCCGCTCCATCAGGCAAATGCGACGCAGGCAGGTTTTGCGGAACTTGGCTATGCGGCGACGGATGCCTGGGTTCTTTGCCAGACGCCGGCAGATGCGGATGGTGGTACCGATGGTGCGGATGTCGCGATCTGCGACCTGACAGGCGTCAACAAGCACAATCTCTCGCTTGCGGCACCCGGCGGAGCGGTACTGGCGGCCAGCCCGACAGCCACACCGGTTGACTATAACCGGACGCCTCCCCTTCTCCATGCGTTTGCCCCCTCGTCCAACACGCATTCCCGAGCCCCTCCGACGGCAGCCTGAACCATTTCCTTGTGCAGCCCTGCTGCATCGTTCAGGTCCAAATCCGGAGAAACTCAATGACCCGCATTCTTTCGCGCGCAGCCATGCTTGCCATCGTCCTCTCAAGCGTCGCCGCGCCTGTCTTCGCCCACGAAGGGCATTCGCACCACAATGGAACGACCGTTCAGGCCGAGACGGTTGAGGTGGGTGACCTCGCAATCTCCGGCGCATTCACGCGCGCCACGCTGCCCAACCAGCCGGTGGGGGGCGGTTATCTCACGATTACAAACAATGGCGACGTGGACGACCGGCTGATTGGCGGAACGGCCAGTTTTGCCGGCGAAGTCCAGGTTCACGAGATGGCGGTCGTCAACGATGTAATGAACATGCGCCAGCTCGAAGACGGCCTCGTCATTCCCGCTGGCGAAAGCGTCGCGCTCGAGCCCGGGGGCTATCACCTGATGTTCATGGCGTTGTCGGAGCCCCTGTCGGCAGGAGACACCGTCACCGTCACTCTCGAATTCGAAAAGGCGGGGCCGGTGGAGGTCGACTTCGCAATCGTCACGCCCGGAGCACGCCCTTCTCAGGGCCACCAGCACTCCGAGCATTCAGCGGATGATGAAGGTGCGCCTGACGGCGAGCATGAGCACTCCCATCACGACCACTGACGCCTAACGATCAGGGGACGAAGAACTCGGCGTGTGCCTCGGCGATTTTAGGGAGCGAATGCAGCACCTCGGAGAGATGGAGGCGCATGGCGGCTTCGGCCGCCTCGCCTGATCCCGTCTCGATCGCATCCACGATCGCGAGGTGCTGGCGAATGATGGTTTCCACAGGCGTGGCGTTGGATAGCGAGAGAAATCGAACACGGTCCATCTGGACCTTGAGATCCTCCGCCACCCGCCAGGCGTTCTCGCACTCGACGATTCGCGCGATCATCTGGTGGAAATCGTCGTCCAACGCCAGAAAATGCCCCTGATCGGGATGGTCGCCGGCCGCCTCCTGCCTGGCGACCAGTTCGCGGAGCATGGCAACATCCTCGGGCGACGCCATTTCCGCCGCCCGGCGCACCACGGCCACTTCGATGGCCTCACGGATGAAGCGGGCATTTTCCACCTCGCGGCGCGAAATGAGCAGCACGAGCGTGCCGCGCTGGGGCCTGATTTCCACCAGCCCCACCTCGGCAAGCTTGATGAAGGCTTCACGTACCGGCTGCCGCGATACGCCGAGCTGGCGCGCGATCTCGGCCTCCGACAGCAGGTGCCCGGGCTTGAACTGGGCCCGCACAATGGCCTGCTTGAGCGCATGATAGACGCGGTGCCCGATCGTCGCCTGACGCGAAACGGCCCCGACATCGCCCAGTAGCGACAGCTCGAAACCATCCAGCATTTCAACGCGCTCGTTGCGGATACCCGACATACTCTTCCAATCCAAAGAAATTCCTTACCGCCTGGCGGCGCGCCCGAAAGGAAGGCGAGATGCAAGGCAAGTCAAGCGATTGACTTCCATTCTACTACCATACTAGTATTGGACTGTCACGCTCGGCAGTCACCTGCCGGGACACGTCAGGGAGGACATGATGACATTTCACCGTTTCAACGGGCTGCTTCTTGCGGCCACCGCCAGCTTCGCCATTGCCGCTGCGGCCAACGCCCAGGAATATACGCTGAGCGTCAACACGGCGCTCGCCACATCCGACCCGCTTTACAAGGGCCTCGAATCTTTCGTTGAAAGCGTGAGCGAGCGTTCGGAAGGCCGCCTGGAAGTGCGCCTTTTCCCAAATTCCCAGCTCGGCCCCGATGAAGACGTGCTCGAGCAGGCGCGGGCCGGCGCTCCAGTTGCCGTCGTTGTCGACGGCGGGCGTCTCGCTGTCTTCGTCAACGAGTTCGGAATTCTCGGCGCGCCCTATCTGGCCCAGGGCTATGAAGGCATTCGCAAGGTGGTAACTTCAGATGTATTCGAGGAGTGGGTGCAGGCACTCCGCGAGGAATCTGGCCATCAGGTGCTGTCGTTCAACTGGTGGCAG
>CAYSBF010000057.1:0-16813 GCA_964429025.1 uncultured Pelagibacterium sp. | reverse complement strand
GGACGCCCTGAAGATCGGTTCCGTAGATGTCGGAACCCTTGACGACGACGCGGAGTGTCTCACCCGCCGCAAATACCGTGGACGATGGCCAGATTTCGATATCCACCGGCACCGGTACACCCGGATCGAGTGGTTCCTCAGCGAGATGCGTGTGGAACGGCTGTTCGGGGCGCGAGCGCTCCGGATCGAGCGCGCGGTGGCTTGCGCGCAGCCAGCCGAGAGCCACGGGGCCATGATCAAAAAGCGAGTACCAGCAGAACGGAACGAGTCTGCCTTCCCTGTCGAGCTTCTCGATTGCGACGAACAGGTCGGCGTCGTCGCTCTGGTCGGTTTCGATCCAGAGGCGCAGCTTCATGTGTCCGGTGAGCTCTGTCGTCTGTCCAAATCGATAGTCAAAGATCGCAGAGGCAGACTTATCGACCGCGTCATAGCTTAGCGCGGACACTTTGGACGGTGCAGCATCGTTCATCGTCTGCGAACCGGCGTCGAGGTGCAGCTTTACATAGGACGTTCGCTTGATGGGCCATTCATTCTCGTTGAAGAATCGGCCGACATTTGCCCGCTCACGCAACTCGAGCCTGACCTTCGGCCAGTTCGTAAGCGCCGGGCCGGACTGCTTGAGGTAGTGATCGAAGAACTGGCGGAGCCTGGCCACATTGGCCGGGTCGTAATAGTAGCCCCACTTCTTGCGGCCATGCACCTCAAGCCATTTTTCCCTGGAAGACATTGCTTTGTAGGCTTCCAGCGTGCCGCGAGTGTGCAGGCCATGATCTGACCAACTGGCGACGACATAGGCCGGAAGGTCAATGGCTGAGAGGTCCACGTCCTTGCTCGCCCAGTACTCGTCATAGAGAGGGTGGGCGATCATGTTGGTCGTCGTGTCCTCGGTGTTGCCCAACGAGAAATTAAGGAAGGAGGTTGCGCGGGGCACAAAGCTCGTGTCCCTCATGCCGCCGTGGTAGCCGAACTCGCGATACCAGTCCGAAAAGCCTTCCCAGGGATTGATCGCAACCAGATGCTGAGGATGCTGTGCAGCCACCTGATACTGAATGCAGGCGAGGTACGAGACCCCACTCATTCCGACGCGGCCGTTGGACCATTCGCGCTTGCCGAGCCATTCAATGAGCTCACAGCAGTCGCGCGTTTCGTCCGGACCACCGTGGTGCCAATCACCTTCTGAGTAAAGGATGCCCGGAGGGTCCGCATTGACGACTGCATAACCGGCAGAGCACCAATAGGCCGGATCCGGCGCCTCAAAGGCGGTGTGCTTGGAGATCCAGCCGTCCTCGATCCCGGAATTGGGGTAGCGGAAAGTTGAGGACGTCTTGTGCTTGCCGTAAGGGCTCCAGGCAAGGATGATGGGCAAGTCCTTTTGTCCTGCCTCACCAGCCGGGCGGTAGATATCGACATAGATCTTGATGCCTCCCGAAAGAGGAACTGGGATATTTTTCTCAATAAGCAGCCCATCCTCCTCGGCTGCCGTGTATTGGGGTGGCGGGGGCGGGAACATGGACGCACTTGGATGCTGCCCCACGCGCATGGCGATGTGTGGGGCTGGCCACTTTTTTTCCATCGTGGATTCCTCCTCTTTGTGCTCGACGATCAGATGAGGACTTCGCGAGCCAGGACGCGATCGAACGTAGCGAGCTGGTCGTAGGCCTGGTCGGCAATAAGGCGCGGCCAGGACGGGTTGGCGATAACCGCGCGGCCGACCGCCACGACGTCGAAATCTCCTCGGCTCAGCATGTCCTCGAGTCGGGTAAGCTGCGGGACCGCGCCGTTGATGTGGTCCCCCGGCGAATCCTCATGCTCGAAGGTCACTGAACCAACGGTGATTGTTGGGAGGCCCGTGACCTTCTTGGCCCAGCCTGCAAGATTGAGATCGCTGCCTTCGAATTCTGCCTGCCAGAACCGGCGCTGGGAGGCGTGGAGAACGTCGACGCCGGCGGCAGCCAGCGGCTCGAGCCACTGGGCAAGTTCCTGGGGATTGTTGGCAACCTTGGCGCCATAGTGACCAAGCTTCCACTGCGAGAAGCGCAGTGAAATCGGGAAGTCAGGCCCAACCCTGGATCGGATTTCCTTGACGATATCAACCGCAAACTGCGTGCGCTGGGTAAGGTCGCCGCCATAGCGGTCGGTCCGCTTGTTGGTCCGGTCCCAGAAGAATTGGTCGACCAGGTAACCGTGACCGGCATGGAGCTCGATGCCGTCGAAGCCCGCGCGCTTGGCTGCCTCCGCACTGAATCCGTAGGCCTCGACGATGCCGTCCAGCGTGCGCTGGGTCATCGGCTCGGAGACGGTGTCGCCATCGAGATTAATGCCCGAGGGCCCAACGAGCCGAATTGAGGGATCGACCTGCTTGCCCGGGGTGGGGGAGAGGCCGAGATGCCAGAGCTGGCAGAAAATGGGGGTGTTGTAGGCATGAACCGCGTCGGTCACCGTCCGCCAGGCGTTGACGGTATTCTCGCTCTCAAGCCGGGGGACACGCGATCCATCGCCAGAAGTCGAATGGGCAATGTAGGTCCCTTCAGTAAAGATCAGCCCGATGCCGCCCTCAGCCCGCTTACGGTAGTACTCGGCCATATCCGGTCCGGGAACGTGGCTAACGGCAAAGCTCCGCGTCATTGGAGACATGGCGATGCGATTTGCGAGTTCGAGCCGACCGATTCGTGTCGGTGAAAAGAGAGTGGGACAGACAGGATGCTGTCCATTGGCCGTGCTCGGCGGGCACGCGATCGCGTTTAGTTCAGACATTAAGGGCCTACTCCTTTTGGTGATTTGTGTCCTCCGGACCTCTTGCGGGGTGCCCAAACGGACCTTTACCTAACATTAATAAATATGTTAAGCATATCTCGTGGAGGATGGCAATCGGGTGCCGCGCGACAAGGTTCGTCGGATAATTCCGCCGCCAAAACAGACACTTAGAGCTCGCTCAGCTCATCTGGGTGAGAACGGGAGAAGGTTTATGGATAGACGAATTTTCATGGCTTCGGTCGCCGCCGCAACGCTAGCGTTCGGCTCCGTAGCTGTTGCCCAAGAGACTGATTGGGCAGCCGTGGAAGCCGCCGCCAAGGAAGAAGGGGAAGTGGTCTTCTACGCGTCCTTCCTCGGTGCCCAGTTCCAGCTCGACATCATGAATACCTTTACCGAGGAGTACGGCATCCCGGTAACCCTGCTCGACGTCCGTGCGACCGAACTTTCCGAGCGCATCCGCACCGAATACGCCACCGGACGGGTTGCCGGCGACGTGTTCTGGACGGGGTTCAGCGTGCTGTCCATGGTCGAGGCCGGCATGATTGCCGAACTGGGCACGCTGCCCAACGCGGCCAAGATCGGTCCGGCCATGCAGCCGCTCGTCACCGACCACTACGTTCCCACGAATGCCGGCTTTTATGGCATCATGGTCAACACGAACCTCGTCAGCGAAGAAGAGGAGCCCAGGAGCTGGGCCGACCTGCTCGACCCCAAGTGGAAGGGCAAGATCCTATCGGACGACATGCGTGCGCAGGGCGGGGGGCTCAACATGTTCTCGGCGCTCTATACCTCGCTCGGCCGCGAGTTCCATGAGCAGTTCGCGACCCAGGAACTCGTGTTCAGCCGCGATATCGGCAATGACGAACGGCGCGTCGGTCGGGGCGAATACCCGATCCGCATCCCCCAGCTCTATGCCAATATGCGCCAGCTCGAGGGGCTGCCGGTCAAGTTCATCATGCCCGAGGAGGGTGCGCCCTATACGCAGGGGCTGATGGTGGCTCTTGAAGGCGCGCCGCACCCCAACGCGGCCAAGCTATTCATCAACCACTATCTCAGCGATCGCGTTCAGAGCATGTGGGCCGAAAACGGCATCCGCCCCGCGGTCGACGGGCTTGCCGATTCGCTGACCTCGGAAACCGCCCGTACAGCTGCGAGCGTCGATCTTCTCGGCACGACAACGCCCGACATCATGGATGAAGTGCTGGCGGTTTCCGCCGAAATCTATAACTGATCACGTCCGGGGCGCCGGCCTGCGCCGGCGCTCCATTTCTTTGTCGAGCGGTCCGGAACGTTAAATTTCCAACGGCCGTCCCTGCCGCTCGTTGGGAATTGCGAGGAGTCCCTGCATGAGTTCCATGTCAGACACCCGGTCTGCGGATTTGCCGCCGGACGTAAGAATATCGCGCGTCCGGACGACCCTACTGGACAGGTTTTCCAGCTCGCCGGCCGGCCGTGTGTTTGCGATGGTGCTCATCACGCTGATCCTGCTGTTCCTGGCCGCCTATCCGCTGGCCATGCTACTTTATGGCAGCATGTTCACCGCGCAGCCCGGCTTGCCGGGCACGTTTGATCTGGGGGGATATGCGCGCCTATTCACGGCGCACAATCTCGGCATCCTGGCCAATACCGTAGGAATCGCACTGGTATCGACAGGCGTCTCGATCACGCTGGCTGTGTTGCTGGCCTGGATTCTCGCCCGGACCGATACGCCGTACCGCGCGCTGTTGGAAGTCCTGATCACGCTGCCGTTTTTCATTCCGCCATTCCTAACCGCGATGGCGTGGGGGATGCTTGGCAATCCCCAGATTGGAGTCATCAACGAGGTCTGGCGGTGGCTGACGGGAACCGACGGAACGATCATCAACGTCTATTCTTATTTCGGCATCATCTGGCACATGGCGCAGTATTCGACCGTGTTCCTCTTTTTGTTCATCGTCGACGCCTTTCGAGCCATGGACCCCGCTCTCGAAGAGTCGAGCCGCATGTCCGGCGCGAGCGCATGGTCCACCTTCTTCAAGATCACCTTCATGCTCATGCTGCCGGTCATCACGGCGTGCTGGCTGCTCAGCTTCATCCGCGGCGTGGAAGCATTCGAGTCGGCGCTGTTTTTCGGGCTTCCCGCCGGCATCGACGTGGTGACCACCGAAATCTACAAGGCCATAACGCAGCATTCGGTCCCGGACTATCAGTTCGCCACCGCGATGAGCTTTGCCATCCTGCTGCTGATGTCGCTGTTGATCCTGGTGCGCTGGCGGCTGCTGCGCGGGAAGAATTTCCAGACGGTGACCGGGAAGGGATACAATCCCCGCATCATGCGGCTGGGGCCTTTCCGCTGGGTGACGTTCGGCTTTTGCCTGCTGTTCTTTTTCCTCACGGTCGTGCTTCCGATCGGCCAGCTGATCGTGGGATCGCTGTTCAAGTTTTTCGGCTTTTACGACTGGAACATGCTGACGCTCGAGCATTACCACGCGGTGTTCCGCAATGGCGAACTCTGGCGCGCGGCGCGCAATACCGGTTTTCTTGCCGTGGGCGGCGCGACGGCAACTATGGTATTGGGTTCGATCGTCGCCTATGTCACCATCCGCACGACCTGGAAGGGACGCCGTCTCATCGAACTGCTGGCCTGGCTGCCGTGGATGATGCCGGGCATCGTGCTTGGCCTGGGTTTCCTCTGGGCTTTCGCCATGCTGCCCGGCCCCATTCCGATTTACGGCACGATTTGGGCATTGTTCCTTGCCTATATGGCCCTCGGTACACCGATTTCAGTGCGCATCATGGCGGGGGCGTATGGCCAGTTGTCCTATGACATCGAGGAATGCTCGCGCGTGCACGGCGCCAATTGGTGGCAGACGCTCTGGCGTATCCTGATCGCCTTGACCTGGCCGTCATTTGCCGTGGGGTGGGTTCTGGCGTTCTTCGGGATCATGCGCGAACTCAGCGCGTCAATTCTGCTCTATTCGGTCGGCAACGAGGTACTCTCGGTCGTCATGCTGCGCATGTGGACCGACGGCAAGCTGGAGCAGGTGTGTGTAATCGGCCTGATGATGATGTTGCTCATCATCGTGTTCCGCTGGGTGCAGCACGCGCTGCTCAACCGGCGGATCAATGGCCTGGCATAGAAAATATCGAGAGATTCAATGGCTGTTGTCTTATTGGAAAATGTCGGCCGTACTTACGGAACGTTTACTGCCGTCGAAAGCGTCGATCTCGCCGTCAAGAAAGGCGAATTCCTGACTTTTCTCGGTCCGTCGGGGTGCGGCAAGACCACGACGCTGCGCATGATCGCGGGTCTCGAGCGCAATACCAGTGGACGTATTCGCATCGAGGATACGCTGGTAAGCGATCCCAATACCAATTGGTTCGTGCCGCCCGAAAGGCGGCAGCTGGGCATGGTGTTCCAGTCCTATGCGATCTGGCCGCATATGACCGTTTTTGAAAACGTGGCCTATCCGCTCCGTATCCGGCGGGTCGCCAAGACGGAAGTTACCAGGCGCGTGAATGAGGTGCTCGATCTCATCGAAATGCGTCACCTCGCGGATCGCCCGGCACCGGCGCTGAGCGGTGGCCAGCAGCAGCGCGTGGCCATAGCGCGCGCGCTGGTATTCGAGCCGAGTGTTCTCCTGCTGGACGAGCCGCTCAGCAATCTGGACGCCAAGCTGCGCACGCAAATGGGCGAGGAGTTCCGCAAGCTGCAGCAGCGGCTGGGCATAACCACGCTTTACGTCACGCACGACCAGGACGAGGCGATGGCACTGTCGGATCGCATCGTCGTCATGCAATCGGGCCAAGTGCTTCAAGTGGGCTCGCCGCAGGCGATCTACCACCGGCCCGAGAGCCTCGCCGTCGCGCGGTTCGTGGGATCCCCGAACGTTTTCGAAGCTCAGGTGGAGGCAGCCGGAAAGGAAGGCGATGTCAGGCGCCTGAAGGTGCAGGGGCCCGGCTGGAAGGGCATGGTGAGTGCAGGAAAATCCTTTACGCCGGGTAGCACGGTGCAGGTCATGGTGCGGCCGGAAAACCTGCGCGTCTGTGTCGGGGAGGCGCCGGTGGATGCCGACCTCACATTCAACGGAGTCGTAGCCGAACTCGTCTTTCGCGGTGCGATCTACAGCGTCACGATAAAGTCCGGAGAGTTGTCGATGACCCTCGAGGTGCCATCGGCCACGCCTATCAAGACCGGCGATGCGATCTCCGCCTACGTGCCCTATGGCACTGCATGGGCGCTCGATTCCGAAGCGTCCGGTCCGGCAGCCGAAGCTGCCGCCTGACGGTTTGGCAAGCGTCAACCTTGTCCCACGGTCGCGCGGCTGCGACCGTTCCGCCGCCTGATTTCGGGCGGGGTGGTCATGATGGGGCGCTCGACGCCCTTTTCCAAGGCGCCGTTGAGGACATCGAGCGCGTCATAGGCCCGGTTGACGACATCCTCGCCGATTTCATCGACGATGGCGGCAAACAGCCGGTCGTTTTCGGGAATGAGAGTGTCAACCAGTTTGCGTCCCTTGGGCGTCAGCAGCACCTGAAGGTGACGGCGGTCCTCCTCGATCGGGCGCCGCGAGATCAGGCCGGCGCTCTCGAGATTGGGCAGTATTCGCGACAGGCTTGCCGGATGAAGAACGCACCTGTCGCTCAATTGTTGATTGCTTATGGCGTCCACCTCGGACAGCGACCGCATCACGCGCCATTGTTGTTCAGTCAAACCGCGGGAGTGGAGATGTGGACGGAAGCGTTGCATCAGCAACTCCCGCGCCCTGAGCAATTGCATGGCAAGCGATTTTGGGAATGGTCGCATGTACTTTTTCGTTTGTTCGGCCAGGTGTTGGAAGAACATTGTTAGACAGGTTTGTTTGTCGCGCAAATAGTTATTGCGGCTCACAACTCACAACCCGAAAGAATTTTTGGGCGCCATCCGGATTGCGTGCGGTTGGAATGTATACTAAACATGTTAAGTACATTCTGCACCTTAGGGGAGGTATCATGGCGCGGTTCATTTTGGCGCGTTTCGCCCAGATGATTGCAACGCTGGTCATTGTGGCAGTCATCGCCTTCGGTCTGGCACGCATGGCGGGAGATCCGGTCCCGTTGCTCATGCCGGCTCAGGCATCGCAAGCAGACCTCGATTTCTTTCGTAATCAGCTTGGTCTCGACCGACCGATCTACGAACAGTTCATCCGGTTTGTTGGGAATATGCTGCGCGGTGATTTCGGCGATTCCTTCCGCTATAACGAACCAGCGTTGACGCTTATCCTCAACCGGCTACCCGCTACTGCGTATCTAGCGCTAACTTCCATGGTCCTGGCCGCGCTCATCGGCCTGCCCATGGGGATCGTCGCTGCGGTGTCACGCAACAGCTGGCTTGATGCTCTGATCCGTACGGCTGCCACCATCGGACAGTCGACGCCGCTCTTCTGGCTGGCGCTGATGCTCATGCTGGTCTTTTCGGTGATGATGCGCTGGACGCCGACCTCTGGTTATGGGACAGCCGCGCACTTTATATTGCCGACCGTTACGCTGGGGTGGTTCTCGGCTGCATCGATTGCGCGCCTCACACGATCCTCAATGATCGAGGTGCTTCAGAGTGACTTCATCCGACTGCAGAAGCTCTGCGGGCTGCCCCACTACCTCATTGTGCTCAAGCACGCGCTACGCAATGCCGCTGCCCCGATCGTGACTTTCATGGCGTTGCAGCTGGGTGCGCTCTTGGGCGGGGCGGTCATAACGGAGACCATTTTTGCCTGGCCCGGTTTCGGTCAGCTGATGGTCAACGCGATCCTGTTCCGTGATTTCCCGGTCATTCAGGCAGCCATCATCGTGACTGCGTTGTTCTTCCTGCTAATCAACTTTCTCGTGGACATCGTGTATCGCGTGCTCGATCCGCGCGTGCAGATCTAACTGTCGGCCATCTAGCTCTCGAGATCAGGCATGGCAGCCCTGCCTGTCTTTGCCTTCGCCAGGTAGCTAGGGCGGCGACTACCGTTGCGCAGGTAGGGGGCGGTTGACGGCAGGTCCACCTGCATGGGAACCTCCACGCAATGCTCGAGCTCATCGAGCAGGGCGTGCAGGGCTTTGAGCTTTTCTGCGCCGAACCGAGCGGTGATCTCGGCATAAATCGCTTCCGAAACAGGGCCGGCCGCTTCGATCAGCGAGCGGCCTGCCGGCGATATCGAAATGATCCCGCGGCGCAGATCGACTTCTGAAACCGACCGGACAATCAGGTCGCGCTCTTCAAGATCCTTTAGGATGCGAGAGAGCGATGGCGGCAGGAGATACGTCGCCTTGGCGAGTTCAAGAACCTCTATGGTCTCAACCGTCGTCAAAGCGCGCAATACGCGCCACTGCTGTTCAGTTATGCCGTAATTATGCAGCGAAGGCCGGAACTGGCGCATCACCGCCTCTCGGGCTTTCAAAAGGGCCATCGGCAGAGATCGATCGAATCCGCGAAGCCGGCCTCTTGCGGCCGGACTGGACTGGGTTGGTGACCCCTGCGACATGTCATTTGGCTCCTTTTCGGAATGCGCGTCAGAGTTTGATAACATATTTAGTAGGGGTGGATGCAACCGTCGATCCCGACCATCTTGACATCCCTGACCACTTATATACTTAACATATTAAGCGTTTGGTGGAGTTGCCCATGCCGCACATGACAATCGAATTTTCGTCCAACCTCAAAGTTCGCGCGGACATGGAAGCTGCAGCGCGTGCGGCCCACGCGGCACTGCTGTCGACCGGCATCTTTGAGGTTGGTGCAGTTCGCGTCAGGGCAGTGGAATGCAACGCTTATGCGATTGCCGACTGCCTCCCGGAAAATGCGTTTGTGGACATGTCCCTTCGCGTTGGCGCCGGGCGGTCCCAGGCGGACAAGAGCAAGGTCGGCGAGGCTGTTTATGGGGCCATGCTGGCGTTTTTCCAGCCGCTGCTTCAGGAGCCGCACTTTGCTCTTTCGTTCGAAATTCGCGAGATCGATCCCGACCTCAGTTGGAAAACTAACGCCATGCATCCCCGCCTGCGTGGATCGAGATAGGAATGCTTCATGTCAGCTCTTGACCAGAACCGCGAGCGTGTCCAACGTCATCTGGCGCGCTTCCAGCAAACCGGGATCCTCAACCAGATAGGCGGCGAGCCCCGCCCGGCCAAGGACGGACAGGTCTTCGAAACCATCTCGCCCGTCGATTGTCAGCCTCTGGCCAAAGTGGCCAAGGGCGGGGCAGCCGATATCGAGGAAGCGGCAAAGGCCGCAAAGGTCGCGTTCCCTGCCTGGCGCGACATGTCCGGCGCCGAGCGCCGTAAGATCATGCACCAAGTGGCTGATGCGATCGAGGAGCGGGCCCAGGAAATCGCGCTACTCGAGTCGCTGGATACGGGCCAGGCCCTGCGCTTTATGTCCAAAGCGGCGCTGCGCGGCGCGGAGAACTTCCGCTTTTTTGCCGACAAGGCGCCGGAAGCTCGTGACGGCAGGTCGATCTACGCGCAGGACCAGACCAACATCACCATGCGCTGTCCGATTGGTCCGGTCGGTGTGATCACCCCGTGGAACACGCCGTTCATGCTCTCGACCTGGAAGATCGCGCCGGCATTGGCCGCCGGCTGCACGGTTGTTCACAAGCCGGCCGAATTCTCGCCCATTACGGCGCGTCTCCTGGTTGAGATCGCGGAAGAAGCGGGCCTGCCCAAGGGCGTGTTGAACCTTGTGAACGGGTTTGGCGAAGATGCAGGCAAGGCCGTCACCGAACACAAAGACATCAGGGCCATCGGCTTTGTCGGCGAGAGTCGCACGGGTTCGATGATTATGCGCCAGGGCGCAGCCACGCTCAAGCGCGTGCATTTCGAGTTGGGCGGCAAGAACCCCGTCGTGGTGTTTGCTGACGCCGACCTCGAGCGCGCGGCCGACGCGGTTATCTTCATGATCTACTCGCTTAACGGTGAGCGCTGCACCTCATCCTCGCGGCTTCTCGTTGATGCTGCGATCTATGACGAGTTCACGACCCTCATTGCCGAACGTGCGTCGCGCATTAAGGTTGGTCATCCGCTCGATCCTGAGACCGTCGTGGGTCCGCTGATCCACCCCGTCCATGAAAAGAAGGTCCTTTCCTATTTCGAGCTGGCTCGCCAGGAAGGGGCAACCATTGCCACGGGCGGCGAAAAGTTGACCGCCAACGGCCTTGGAGCTGGCTGTTTCGTGCGCCCGACGCTCATCACTGGCGCAAACAATTCGATGCGAGTCTCCCAGGAAGAGATCTTTGGGCCTGTTCTCACCGCCATCCCGTTCAGGGATGAGGAAGAGGCGCTCAAGCTTGCCAATGACGTCGAGTATGGCCTTGCGGGCTATCTGTGGACTGCGGATCTCACGCGTGCGCTCCGGTTCACCGAGGCCATGGAGGCCGGCATGATCTGGGTGAACTCCGAGAACGTGCGGCATCTGCCAACCCCCTTTGGCGGGGTTAAGAACTCGGGCATCGGCCGCGACGGCGGCGACTGGTCCTTCGACTTCTATATGGAAACCAAGAACGTTGCCTTTGCAACGGCCCGGCATCCAATCGCCAAGCTCGACCGCTAGAGTAGAGGAGCAGCACCATGCCAATTCCGGCCTCAAATCTTACCCCCGATTTTCATATTGTGCGCCTCTCGCACGTCGAACTCGTGGTTCGCGACCTCGAGGCTAGCCGACACTTCTATGTCGACACGCTTGGCCTGCAGGTGACCAACGAGGATTCGTCCTGTATCTATCTGCGCGCTCTGGAGGAGCGGAACCACCACTCCATCATCCTAACCAAGGGTGACAAGCCGGCTGCCCGTCGTCTTGGCTTTAAGGTCTATGCCGACGCCGATCTGGACAAGGCAGAGGCCTGGTTCAGGGCCAAGGGCCTTCCCACCGAATGGGTTGAGCGTGCCTACCAGGGCCGCACGCTGTTCACGCGCGACCTGATGGGCGTACCGCTCGAATTCTACGCCAAGATGGAAGCGCTCAAGCCGATCCATCAGAAGTATGAACTTTATCGCGGCGTCAAGCCGCTCCGCATTGACCACTTCAATTGCTTCTCCACGGACGTGGACGCTTCCGTCGCCTTCTACAACGAGATGGGCTTCCGCGTCACCGAGTACACGGAGGACGAGGAGAGCAAGCGTCTCTGGGCGGCCTGGATGCATCGCAAGGGCGGCGTCCATGACATCGCGTTCACCAACGGCAAGGGGCCGCGTCTGCACCATACCGCTCTCTGGGTTCCGACCCCGCTCAACATCATCGATCTGCTCGATCTGATGTCGACGACCGGATTCCTGCCCAACATCGAGCGCGGCCCTGGCCGCCACGGCATCTCGAACGCCTTCTTCCTTTATGTTCGTGACCCCGATGGCCACCGCATTGAGATCTACTGCTCGGACTACCTGACGGTTGACCCTGACCTCGAGCCCATCAAGTGGGACCTCAAGGATCCGCAGCGCCAGACGCTGTGGGGAGCGCCGGCACCTCGCTCTTGGTTCGAGGAAGGCACCGTGTTTGAAGGCGCCGAAGTCGCCGACCCCGTCATGGCCGGTCAGCCCATCGTCGCTCCCTGATCGAGGAACTCCAATGACCAATCGCCCGCGCCTTGCTTCATTCATGTCGGACGACCGCGCTGGGTACGGTCTTGTGACGGAGGAAGGGATTGTCGACCTCTCCCGGCGTTTCGGTGACCGTTGGCCAACGCTTCGCGAGGCCATCGCGGAAAATGGTCTTGCCGAACTCGCCGAAATGGGCTCTGGACTTTCACCGGACCTGCCGGAGAACGGGATCAAATACACCATCCCGGTGCCGACGGCCGAAAAGATACTTTGCGTCGGGGTCAACTACCCCGACCGCAATGAGGAATACAAGGACGGCAAGCAAGCGCCACCCAAGCCGTCGCTGTTCCCCAGATTTGCTCGCTCCTTTACCGGACACGAGCAGCCGCTCGTGCGCCCGAAGGCCTCCGCGCAGCTCGATTATGAGGGCGAAATTGTCGTCGTGATCGGGAAGGGCGGCCGGCACATTTCCGAGACCAACGCGCTTGATCACATTGCAGCACTCAGCCTCTGCAATGAAGGAACGCTGCGCGACTGGGTTCGCCACGCCAAGTTCAACGTCACGCAGGGCAAGAACTTCGATTCTTCCGGTTCCATCGGCCCCTGGCTCGTTCCCTATACGGATGAGAGCCAGCTGGCCGACATCGCCCTTACGACGCAGGTCAACGGCGAAGTACGCCAGAACGACCGGACATCGCGGATGATTTTCTCCTTTCGCTACCTCATATCCTACATTTCGACTTTTACCACCCTGGTTCCGGGCGACACCATCATCACCGGAACGCCGACCGGCGCCGGTGCGCGCCTTGATCCGCCAGTTTGGCTCAAATCCGGCGACGTGATCGAGGTCGAAGCTGAAGGGATTGGTGTGCTTCGCAATACCGTTACGGACGAGATCTGATCATGCCGATGTCGCCTGAGGAAGTTGCACGCGCGGCCGAGGCACTCGATCAGGCCGAAAGGATGGGGTCCCAGATCGGGCTTTTGAGCCTTGCTCATCCCGGGATGAACATGGACGACGCCTATGCTGTCCAGGGCGCCTGGGTTGAAATGAAGCGTGCTCGCGGAGATGGGATCATCGGTTGGAAGATCGGTCTCACCTCCAAGGCGATGCAGCATGCGCTCAACATCGATATCCCGGATTCGGGTGTGTTGTTTGAATCCATGCGATTTGACGATGGAGGGACCATCCCGGCAGGTCACTTCATCCAGCCACGCATCGAAGCCGAAATTGCCTTCGTGATGAAGGCACCGCTCCGGGGAAAGGGCGTGATGCAGGCCGACGTCATTGCAGCGACGGACTACGTCACACCCGCACTCGAGATTCTCGATACTCGCATACTGCGCAAAGACCCCGCGACGGGTCAGACGCGTTTGGTGTTTGACACCATTGCGGATAACGCAGCCAATGCGGGGATCATCTTAGGCGGACGCAAGGCTCACCCAGCCGACATTGATCTGCGCTGGGCCGGCGCCGTCGTCAGCCGCAATGACGAGATCGAGGAGACCGGGCTTGGGGCAGGGGTCCTCGGTCACCCGGCCAACGGCATCGCCTGGCTCGTTCACCGTCTCGCGGAGTATGGCGGCGGTATCGAGGCTGGACAGGTTCTCCTCTCGGGCTCGTTCATCCGTCCGGTTGAGGCTCCTTCAGGGTCAACGATCACGGCCGACTTCGGCCCTCTTGGCACCATTGGTTGCCATTTCGCATAAGAGGATAGCAGATGCCCGCTCCGCACAACAGGTTCAAGGCCGCGATCGAAAGCGGGCAAGTCCAGATTGGCTGCTGGCTGGCTCTGGCTTCTGGGTATACGGCGGAAGCCATGTCAACGGCGGGCTTTGACTGGTTGGTGATCGACGGGGAACACGCCCCGAACGATCTGCAGAGCATGGTCGCCCAGCTGCAGGCGATCAAGAGCAGCTCGGCCGAACCGGTCATCCGCGTGCCTGTGGGAGAAACCTGGCTCATAAAGCAGGTGCTCGATATTGGTTGCCAGACGCTGCTCGTGCCGATGGTCGAGAGCGCAGAACAGGCGCAGGAACTCGTTCGCGCCGTCCGCTATCCGCCGCAGGGCGTGCGTGGCGTTGGCTCCGCGCTGGCGCGCGCCTCGAATTTCGGGACCATCAAGGATTATCTCAAGACAGCGAACGACCAGATCTGCCTACTGGTGCAGGTCGAGAGCAGGCGCGGTCTCAAGGCAATCGAAGAGATTGCTGCAGTGGATGGGATCGATGGCATTTTCATCGGTCCTTCGGACCTTGCCGCGGACATGGGCGCTCTGGGAGAGCCCTCACACCCTGAAGTCCAGGCGGCCGTCGAGAAGGCGATCGACAAGGTCGTCAAGTCCGGCTTGCCGGTTGGTATCCTCACCTTCGATCAGGCTTTGGTGCGGCGCTATATCGAGCTGGGTGTCACCTTTGCGGCCGTTGGCGCCGAGATCACGCTTATGGTTCAGGCGGCTCACGCCCTTGCCCGAATCTTCAAGAGCTAGGCTCCTGAGGCTTCGCGGCAGGTTGTCGCTGACCGGTCAAAGAACCGCGTAATAGCTGAAGACTGCATGGACCGGGTCGGCGTAGCGTACGCCCGTCCCGACGATCACAGTGCGCGTCAGCCAGTCATGGGGCCCTTCGGGCACATCGAATTCCGGCGTCAGGCGTAGATAGCGGTTCGTGTTCGAGGCAAAGCCTTCACCCGCTGCATAGGGGACCGGATTCCCCCTTTCGTCGCGGCTGAAATTGTAGCCACGGTTGTGGATGTAGATCGGCGTGCCGTCTGAGGCTTCCAGCATGTAATGGGCGTTGACCTCATAGACATTATCGGTGCGGCCACGGGGCCACTCGGCGCCGGAGTAGGGCAGGACCTTGCCCTGGAGGCGAGGACCCGACACGTCGCCATGGGCGGCCGGCACGTAGAAGCGGCCGCCGCGTGGCGTGGTGGGTGTGAACCGTATGCGTTCCTTGAGGAACACGCGGATCTGGAAAACGAATTCCAGTTTCACCGGCTCGATGGGCGATAGAGCTTCCATTTAGGTTATACCCCCACGCCGCGCGCCTTGAGCGCCTCAACCTGCTCCGGCTCAAGCCTGAGAGGACGCATGTAGGAAAGATCGGATTTGTCCCAGGTGCCGGTCGGGTAGCCACGGCGCCCCTTGAGCCAGGCAGAGCCGTCGGCATAGGTGCGCCAGTCCATAATCACGCGGCGCAGCGCGATGCGCCATTCGCCGTTGCGGCGCTCCAGGCGATCGAGATACCGGCCGCCGCCGATGCGTACCGGCTGGCCATCTTCGGGACGAAGCACCACAATCACGTAGCTTTCCGCGTGCGCGACATCGCCGTCAATCTCGGAGGTATGACTGGTGATATTGTGCATATGGGCCTCGGTCGCTGCCGAATGGCCGGTGTTCACCCACTCGATGAATTCGTCCACATTGCCGAGGAATTCGCCATGATTGTCAATGGCATCGGGGTGGAACACCGAGACCATCATTTCCACGTCATGCCGGTCGACCCCGCGGGTATAGCGGTTCACCAGTTCGAAGATTTCGGCCTTGTCCCGGAGCGTCCTGAGCTCGGCGAGTTCGGCCTGAAGCCCAGATACGGCGCGCGAAAGCTCCGCGATCGTTTTTTCGTAGTCCATCGTACTCACTCTTGAAAGGACCGGACCGGCCAGTGGCCGGTCGGGAGGGTGTCAGTTGGCGGGCTTGTGAAGCGTAGTCAGGATCGGCGTGATCAGGTCCGCCGGCGGCGTCCATTCCACGTCGGTGCGCGCGCCGAAAATGACGCTGGGCGTCATGAGCGGGATCATCAGATGCTGCTCGTCGATGTAGCGCAGAGCTTCGTTGATGAGGGCAGGGCGCTCTTCGAGGCTACCCTCGTCGATGGCCGTCAAGAGGGCATCCACCTCAGGGATTGAGTAGAACGACGACGTTCCGCCGGTGCCGACGAGCGGCTGCAGGCGCTGTCCGACCGGATCGTCGGTCCAGGTTGCATAGTTGAAAAACAGCAGATCGTGGTCGGTATAGACGCGCTGTGGGCCCTTGAAGGCGAGATAGGCGCCGAATTCCATCAGCGTGATCTCGCTCTCGAGACCTATGGCGCGCAGATCGCCGGCGACAGCTTCAACGATTTCCTTGGTCTGCGGCCGGCCGCCTGGTGCGAGGCCATAGATGCGGACTGGCACGCTGGTGTCATAGCCGGATTCTGCAATCAGCTCGCGCGCACGCTCGGGGTTGTACTCGGTGCCCACGATCGTGTCATCGCAGCCGACTTCTCGGTCACGGAGACACCAGGCGTTCATCGGCTCCGCTGTACCAAAGAAGAGGCCGTTGGTGATCGCATCACGATTGACAGCGAGATTGATCGCCTCGCGAACCTTGGGGTCCCAAACAGGCGATTGCGGGTTGAAGCCGAGAAAGTTCATCTGCAGTGCCGGCACGACCAGTGCCTTGAGATTGGGATCGGCCTCAAGCTGCTGGACCATCAGCGGGTGCACGTTGGCAACGATGTCCGCCTCACCCGCCATGAGCATGGC